>JBDTEH010000296.1:0-26720 GCA_039922635.1 Kofleriaceae bacterium
ATCCAGAGCCTCGACACTATTTTTCCGACGGTCGAGTAGCCGGTCAGGATGGAGTTCTAGTCCGTGTGGAACCCGTAGCCGCCGAACGCTGGATCGGTATATTTGCGTTCGGCAGCTTTCGCTCCAGCGCCGCTACACGGGTTCTCAGCATGCCAAATCCGGACGTTTTCTGCGTCGTAGCCAAAGGCGCTGGATATCTCGTGTCGGCGGCTAAACCGGATGTATGGGAGGCCGTTCTGGTGCACCCCGTCATCGATGTTCGAGCGATAGCAGAAGCCGGGCTCGTTATATTCACAAACTTCACCGAGTTGATGGCATATGGCGCGCAGGGCGTGCGGTGGAGAACAAAGCGGCTAGCTTGGGACGGTCTCAAGATCGTTTCGATCGGAGATCGGACACTTCTCGGCGAGTACTGGGACATGCGTACCGAAGCCGTCCAGCAGTTCGAGGTTGAGCTAGCTACGGGTGCGTCGCGTGGCGGCGTCGAGCCATAGCGGTGATCTTCATCGATACGGTGCTGCTCGGAGTTCGTGGAGATGTTCATAGGCTGATGGCACGTCCCTCAGGCGACGCGGACCGTGGAGCTCGCCCCGCGACGGCCAACGCAACGGCGAGGTCGTCGACACGATCACAACGTCGACATCGACGACGCGTTGATCACGGCATGCGAGCCGCCCGCGGAGACACGCAGCATTAGCGTGGGCATCGATCGTGTCTCGCTGCCGACGATCGAGCCCCGGTCTGGCGGCGGCCGGTCTGGTCTCGATGACCTGAAGCGTCAGTAATCCATCGGGATGCCGGGGCAGAGTACCGTCGGAAAAGCGGTGCACGCGCCCGGATCCGCACCTGCGCCCGCCTGCGACGCGACCCACTTCACGACGTAGTCCGCCGACATGTCGCGGGCGAGATCGCGGTGACCGGCCGCGTCGTCGTAGCAGTACTTGATCGTCGTGGTCGCCGTGCCGGCCGCGAGGTCCGCCGTGAGCTTGTTCTTCGCGCACTGCGCGCGGCCCGGCGTGACGAAGCTATCGTTGCCACCGAACATGATCAGGAGCGGCGCGCCGGTCGCATCGATCGGCGGACGATCCTCCTGCCAGATCGCCTTCCACTTCATGGCGAGCGGATCCGTGCAGGTGCCCCCGAGCGCACACGCTCCACCAACGGTGCCGACGTACGCCGCGTCGAAGAAGTCGCTGGGCGTTGCCCCGAGCGCCTGAAGCTTGGCGTCGTCGTAGCAGGTCCCGCCGAGCATCGCGTCCTTCGCGGCCGCCTGCTTCGCGGTCGCGAACACGTCGACGCCGTGGCCGGCGCCGTCGCGCAGCTCGCCCGCCGAGTAGGCGTACTCCATCGCATAGAGGATCGAGTTGACGTCGGTCGCGGTCATCAGGCCGGCGGTCGGTGTCGCGCCGGCGGAGAACAACGTCAGTGACGTCCATAGCGGCGCGAGCGCGGCGACGCCGACCAGCTCGCCCGTCATCCCGTACGACTTGGCGTAGCTGTCCGCCGCGAGCACCGCGTGACCGCCCTGGGAATGGCCGACGAACACGACCTTCGATGGCGGTGCCGGCAGGATCTTCGCGGCGGCGCGCGTCGCATCGAGGATCGAGTGTGCCTCGTCCTCGGCGTTGAAGTAGCCCGGCGGCTGGTCGTACGAGGACCCGTTGTAGTCGGGCGCGATCACGGTGTAGCCGGCGCCGGCGAGCCGGTACAGCATCGACGGATAGTCCTGGTCCTGCGGTGCGGCCGACAGGTCGAGCCTCGTCGGTGCGCATGCGGTCGCGACGCCAACCGAGCCATGGCCGAACACGACGAGCGGCGCGTTCGCGAGCGGGTGCTCGGGCACGAGCAAGAACGCCGCGGTGTCGCCCTCGGCGCGCGTGGCGCCCACCGTGATGCGCTCGGAGCGGTACGCGATCCGGAAGCTCCAGAACCCCGACGTCGCGGAGACCGTCGTCGGTGCGGTGTATCCGGTGTTGTACGCCACGATCTGCGAGTCGACCTTGGTCGCGCTCAGCGACTCCGATTTCGCGCAGCGGAACACGTCGCCGCGGTGCGAATCGTCCATCGTTGGCAAGCTGGCGGGCAGCGTGTACACATCCGCCTCCGCATCGGTGCACGGCATCGCGAGATCCGGCGGCGGCCCCAGCGTCTCGGACGCCGCGTCCGGTGCCGCGTCCGCGACCTTCGCGTCGGTCGCATGGTTGCCATCATCGCCGCACGCGGCGATCAGGAGGAATATGGATAACGAAGTGATGCCCCTCATCACCTCCGATCGTACGTTCTCCTCGACCGCCCGCGTAGTTTTTCGCGTGGGGGCGGGTGTAGGTCGGCGTCGCAGTAAGACGGTTGCCGAGATCGGAACTGGGACAACTATCCCCGGTCCGGACGGCCGCAACTATCCCCGGTCCGCACGGCTATCGGCTATCGGTCCGGACGGCTATCCCCGGTCCGGACGGATGGGACGGATGAATTGCGGGGATGACTCGCTGACCGGATGTCCGGCGGAATGCGGACACGATGGTCCGAGGGGCGGACGCCGGGTGATCAGGCTCGATGATTTCGCGCCTCGCAGTTCGGCTCGGTCCCCTCAGCCGGCTTCGTCCAGATCTGAACGGCTTGGGCTGGGCTATGTTGACCCTGTGGATGGTTCAAACAGCGCGGGGGGCGAGCCATTGTTCGAAGCGATCGCGTCCCACAGTACCGACTCGATCATGCTGCTGGACCGCGAAGCGCGCATCCTGTTCATCAACCGCACGGCACCAGGACTGACGGTCGAAGAAGTCGTCGGAACGCCGGTCTACAACTATGTTCCTGAGGAACAGCACACCGCGATGCGGCAGTGCTTCGCGAAGGTGCTGACCGGCGAACCTGGACGGTACGAGAACAGCTACCACCTCAGCGACGGCAGGGTGATGCGGTGGGAGTCCCGCGTCGGCGCGGTCCGAAACGGCGACCAGATCACAGGCTTCGTCGTATTCGCGAGCGATGTCACCGTGCGCACCACGGCGGCGATGGAGCGGGACAGCATCTTCGAGCTGTCCGCGGACCTCATGTGCGTCGTCGATCATACGGGGCGGTTCACACGGGTCAATCCGGCCTTCACGCGGACGCTGGGCTACACCGAGGCCGAGCTCGTCAACACGATGTTCATGGAGTTCGTCGACCCGATCGACAACCTGGCGAGCGCCGCGGCGTTCACCGAAGCGCTGGAGAAACCGATCACCGCGTTCGAGAACCGGTACGTATGCAAGGACGGCAGCACTCGGTGGCTGCAGTGGACCGCACGCCCCGACCCGATCTCGAAGTGCGTCGTCGCGGTCGCGCGCGACATCACGAAGACCCGGGCTCTCGAAGAACAGCTGCGTCACGCGCAGAAGATGGAGGCGGTCGGACAACTCGCCGGCGGCGTAGCCCACGACTTCAACAACCTGATGCAGGCGATCCTCGGCAACGTGCACTTCGCCCTGGCCACCAACCCCGACGCCGAGATGCGGAGCTTCCTCGACGATATTGCGGTTGCTGGAAAGCGTGCGGCGGAGCTGACCAAACAGCTACTGACGTTCGGTCGACGTCAGCCGTTGGCGGTGGCGAGCGTCGACTTGAACCTTCTCGCGCGTGACGTCACCCAGCTGCTCCGTCGGGTCATGCCGGAGAGCATCGACATCGCCCTGGTCGCGGGCCACCAGCTCGCCCCGGTCGAGGGCGACCGGTTTCAACTGGAGCAGGTCGTGATGAACCTGTGCCTCAACGCGCGAGACGCGATGCCGTCGGGAGGGCACCTGCTCCTCGAGACCGAGAACGTGCTGATCGATGCCACCTACGCCAACGCCCGTCTGTTGGGGCCGGGTCGTTATGTCTGCGTCACGGTCAGCGACGATGGCGTGGGGATGTCCGCCGAGGTGCAGGCGCGCATCTTCGAGCCGTTCTTCACCACCAAGCCGTTCGGGGAAGGCACCGGGTTGGGGCTGGCAGTCGCATACGGCATCGTCCAGCAACACGCGGGACTCCTGGTCGTCTCGTCGGAGTTGGGACGAGGGGCCGTGTTCAAGCTCTATCTGCCGGTCGTGGTTCGCGACGCAGGTCACGGGCCGAACCCGAGCGCTGGCAAGGACCGCGGGGTCGAGACCGTGCTCGTCGCTGAAGACGAGCTCCTCGTGCGCAACGTGCTCGTGCGGATCCTCGAGCGGGCTGGCTACCGGGTCCTGGCGGCGGCCGGCGGTGCTGCTGCGATCAAGCTGTGTCACGAGCACGACGAGATCAACCTGGCCGTTCTCGATGTGGTAATGCCCGACTTCAACGGTCCAGAGGTCTACGAGCGGATCCAGAAGATCCGGCCCGGACTTCCATCCCTGTTCTGCAGCGGCTACAGCGACGCATCCCGTGCGGGCCATCGGCTGCCCGAGGGCGCCACGTTGATCTCCAAGCCCTTCAACGTCGAGGCCTTTCTGGTCAGCGTCCGCAAGGCGTTGGACCACGGATAGAGCTCACGGCGTCTCGTCGGTGATGCACGGTGCAGTGTCGCTGCCGAGCTCGCTCGCGCAACGTACTCAGGTCGCCGACGCGGACAGCTCGCCGCGCAGGCGCGCGACCCGCTCGCGCATGACCTGGCGCGCTTCGGGCGGGCCTTCGATCCATGCGTGACGGCCGAGCTCGAGCACCCAGCTCGAGACCCACTCGAAGCCCTCGCAATCGACGAGTAGCTCGGCGGAGCCGTCGTCGCGCATCGTGACCTCGCCGACAGGCCAGTTCGCGCCGATCCGGGTCACGGCAACGGGGTCGAGCTGGACGCGCACGGTGATGGCGTTCGCGCTCGGCACGTAGAGGCGCTCGCGGCGATACGCGTCGAGATCGAAGTCGGCGGGGCGCTCGAAGTGATCGCCGAGCTGGCGGAGCGCGGCGATGCGGTCGATGCGGAACGTGCGGACGTCGCCGCGCTTGTGGCAGAACCCGACGACGTACCACTCGCCGGCATGGTGGACGATGCCGTACGGATCGATCGAGCGGCGCTCGTTTTGATGATGCGACGCGGACACGTAGTCGATCTCGAGGCGCTCGCGCTTGCGGGCGGCCGCGACGAGGGTCCGCAGGTGGGTCGCGACGGCGGCGTCGGGCTCGGCGACCACCGTCGTGGTGGCGAGCGACTCCGCCTCGTTGGCGTCGCGGCCGAGCGCGGTGAGCAGCTTCGTTTCGGCGGACTGCATGGCCGCATCGAACGGCGCGACGCCGCTCTCGCGCAGCGCGCGGATGCCGAGCAGCAGCGAGCAGCCCTCGGCGGGGGTCAGCCGCAACGGCCGGGTCAGCCGGTGCGCGAGGTCGACGAACACGCGGCCCTCGTCGACCGAGACCAGCAGGTACTCGCCGGGGTCGCCATCGGGCGGGCCGACCTGCGAGAGCAGCTCGAGATCGCCGAGCAGCTCCTCGCGATCGGCGCCGATCTGCTTCGCGAGCGCCTCGACGGGGACGCCCTCGGGGTGCTTGGCGACGTACGGCACGATGAACAGCAGCCGGCGCAGCCGCTGGGCGACATCGCGGCTCACGGCTCGCTCCCGTCGCGGGCGATGAACGCGAGGTCGGAGTTGTAGCGCTCGGCGATCGCGGTGAGCTCGTCGGCGATCCGGGCGCGCAGCCTGTCGCCGCGCACGACCTGGATGCCGCCCTTGGCCGCCAGGACCCGGCTCGCGGCGAACTCGGGGTTCGCGCAGTCGAACGTGACGAGCGTGCGGTCACCGTCGACGCGCTTGACGGCGGTCGGGCCGAAGTCCTCGTTCAACAGCTCCGAGCTCTCCGCCGAGATCGCGAGCTGGACCTCCTCGGGTGGTTCGCTGGTGAACGTCCACGGCGAGCGCGTCGCGTAGGCCTTGACGTCGAAGTCCGCGGGGCGTGTGAAGTCGGGCGACTTGGGCTTGGGCGCCATCACGGCCTCGCGGATCCGATCGACGCGGAACGAGCGGACCTCGTGGCGCAGGTGACACCACCCGACCACGAGCCACGCGCCCTCGCGATACACCATCGCGTACGGATCGACCTCGCGGCGCGAGGTCATCGCGGTGGTCGCGGTCTGGTAGGTCAGCGTGACGCGCTTGTGAAACCGCGTCGCGGCCTCGAGCGTCGCGTAGATCTCGGCCAGCTCCGGCCGCGCGACCGACTTCTCGGGGAAGTGCACCAGCACCGTCGGCGAGTTGGTGGTCGGCCGCGGGAACTCGGTCGGCGTATCCGGTAGCTCCGGCAGATCGAACGCCAGCTTCTTCAGCGCGAGATCGACGATCTTCGGATACGCACCACCCGGCATCGCGTGGGCGACCGAGGCGGCGAGCACGAGCGCGGAGATTTCATCCGCGGTGAGCCGGACCTCCGGCATCTTGAACCGCTTGAGGTCGATCACGTAGCCGCCGTCCTCGAGCGAGTCATCCTCGTCGGGCGTGACGTACCGGATCGGCACGCCGAGATCGAGCAGGTCGGCCTTGTCGCGCTCGAACGCGCGCAGCCCGGCCTCGACGTTGAGCGTCTGGTAGGCGACGAACTGGTCGCGGATCTCGCGATACGTGACCGGCGTGCGCGCGCGCAACAGGATCATCACGAGATCGAGCAGGCGCTTGCTGCGATCGCCGCGCGTGGTCGCATCCTCGGGTTTGGGCGCGCCGGGCTTGGACGCCTTCGCGACCGCGGCCTTGGCCGTCCGGCCCGGCTTCACGGTGGGCTTCCCCTTGGTCGACTTGGCGCCCCGCACCGAGCCGTTCTAGCGCACGTGCATCACGATCGGAAGCGCCGTGACGAGCAACCGGACTCCGGACGATAGTTCGGCTCGGCCATCGCTCGCGTCTAGAAGTAGTAGCGCATGCCGGCGCCCGCGTTGAACGCGACGCCCGCGCCGTTGCCGGACTTGAAGTCGTACTCGAGCACGCCGGCGGCCTCGATGAACGCGTCGAGCGGCACGCTCTTGAAGTCGAACAACAGGCCGATCACGCCGCGCAAGCCGGTGGCGAAGTGCGACGCGCCGTTCGAGCCGCCGCTGTAATCGATCACGCGCGCGCCGGGGCCGAGGTAGACCGGCAACACGAACGAGTCGCGGTCCTGGAGGATCCACGGATGGAACACGTAGTCGGCGTGGAACTGGAGCCCGTTCGAGATGAACGCGGAGCCCGCGGCGATCTGCAGCGCGCGGTCTTGCGACAGGTAGATCTTCGCGCAGATCCCGGTCGGCTCGCCGACGATGATGCCGACGCCGAGCGTGCCCTTCTCGGCGGGACGACCCTTCTCGCCGTGGGCGTCGTCATCGTCGGCGAACGCGGGCGTGGCGAGCACGGCCAGGACGGTGGCAACGAGCAACAGGCGCATGCCCCGACCCTAGCGCGGCGGCGCCTATCCCGGCGGCGAACCCGGGGGCAAATTCAGCCGCGGAGCAGGCGCGCGAGCTTGTTGCGGCTGATCCCGAGCGCCCGAGCGGCGGCCGATTGGTTCCCACCTTCGCGCTCGAGCACCGCGCGCGCGTAGCGCCGCTCGGCTTCCTCGAGCGAGAGATCGGGCGGCAACACGATCGCGTCGGGTTCGGCGACCGGGATGGCGACGCTCGACGAGCTGGACCCGGGCAGCCCGACGCTGCTCTGGCTCGCGACCGGGATGCCGATCTGCGTGGTGCGGCGCGCCTCGAGCGCGAGTTCCTTGCCGCCGATGGTGGTGCCCGAGGCGAGCACGACCGCGCGCTCGATCGTGTTCTCGAGCTCGCGCACGTTGCCGGGCCACGCGTACGCGACGAGCGCGGCGCGCGCCGAGTCCGCTAGCCGCAGCGGGCCCTTGCGATAGCGCCGCGCGAGTTGCTGCACGAAGTGCTCGGCGAGGTCGGTGATGTCGTCGCCGCCGCGCGCGCGCAGCGCCGGGATCACGATCTCGATCACCCGCAGCCGAAAGAATAGATCGCTGCGGAACTGGCCCGCCGCGGCCATCGCCTCGAGATCGCGGTTGGTGGCCGCGACGATCCGGACGTCCGCGGTCAGCGTCTCGCGCCCGCCGATCCGCTCGAACTGGCGGTCCTGCACGAACCGCAGCAGCTTGCCCTGAAGCGGCACCGGTAGCTCGCCGATCTCGTCGAGGAACAGCGTGCCGCCGTTCGCGGCCTCGACCTTGCCGAGCACGCGCGTGTCCGCGCCGGTGTACGCGCCGCGCTCGTGGCCGAACAGCTCGCTCTCGACGAGCGCCGCCGGCAGCGTCGTGCAATCGACGTGGACGAACGCGGCCTCGCGCCGGGCCGAGTTGACGTGGATCGCGCGGGCGAGCAGGCCCTTGCCGGTGCCGGTCTCGCCGTGGAGCAGCACGGTCGCGTCGGTCTGCGCGGCCTTGACGATCATGTCGTAGACCGCGGCCATCGCGGGCGAGCGGCCGATCACGTGGTTGAACCGGCCGCGCACGGTCATGCCGCGCTGGGCGTCGTCGCCGCGCAGGGTGGTGTAGTCGAGCGCGCGGCCGATCTGCTCGGCGAGCTTGTGCACGAACTCCTCGTCGCGCGTGTCGAACCAGCCGGCGCGCTTGTTGAGCACCTGCAACACGCCGCGGATCTGGTCGCGGCGGACGATCGGCGCGGTCAAGATCGAGGTCGTGTGATAGCCGATCTGCTGCGCGAGTTGCTCGCCACCCCAGCGCGGATCCGAGCTCGCGTCGCGCACGTTGACGAGCTCGCCGCTCGCCGCGACGTGGCCGACCAGCCCGGCGCCGGCCGGCACCCGGAGCTCGGACAGCTCGGGCAGCGTCGCGACGCGCGAGCGCAGATCCCCGGACGCCGCGTCGATCAACCACAGCGTCGCGCGGTCGGCGCCGAGCGCGTGCGCGACGCGCGTCGCGAACGTCGCGAGCAGGTCGTCGAGCTCGACCTCGCCGGCGATCATCGCGCCGAGGTCCGCGAGCAACTCGAAGCGCTGGTCGTTCTCCATGGCCATGGGGCAGGGCCCCATGACCAGCATGGCACGGCGACCCAGGGTCATGCAGCCGCGGCCTTCTCCGCATCGCGCGCCGACAAGATCACGCCTTCGCGCGCGGCCACCGTCCCCGGCAACTCCGCGCGCGCGGCGGCCTCGAGCGCCTCGAGCGCCGCGTCGCCGCGGCCGGGGTCGTGATGGAACAGCACCAGCTGCGGCACCGCCGCGGCGTGCGCGAGCTCGGCACCCGCGGCCCACGTCGAGTGGCCCCAGCCGACCTTCGCCGGATACTCCTCGGGCGTGTACTGCGCGTCGTAGATCAGGATGTCCGCTCCCGACGCGAGCTTCTTCAACGTCGGATCGACGCACGCGAAGTGCTCGGTATCGGTCGCGTACACGATCGACTGTCCCGCGTGCTCGAGGCGATAGCCGTAGACCGGATCGGGATGATTCAACCGCGCCATCGTCACGGTGATGTCGCCGATCACGAACTGATCGTTCGCGCGCAGCTCGCGCGTCGTGACCGTGCCGCCGAGGTCCTCGAAGTCGACCGGGAAGAACGGCGCCTTGAACAGCGAGCGGATCGCCGCGTCGTGGCTCATCACGCCGTTGGGGCCGCTCGCGATCTCGACGCGATGGCCCGGCACGTAGATCGGCGTGAAGAACTGGAGGCCGGCGACGTGATCCCAGTGCAGGTGCGACAACAAGATCGTCGAGTGATGCGGTCCATGCGCCATCCGTTCGTTGCCGAGCGTGCGCAGGCCGGTGCCGGCGTCGAGGATGATCCGCGTCTCACCGGCGACGACCTCGACGCAGGACGTGTTACCGCCCGCGGCCAGCCCTGGGGTCGCGATCGAGCCGCGGACGCCGAGAAACCGAACGGTGAGATCGTGAGTCATTCGTGGTCTCCTTCACGGAGTACCAGGAGCAGCTTCGATGCCAGCCGTAACTGCGCGTGGCCACGGAGGACATGCTCCGATCCGCACCACGTGATGCTCCGAAACGAAGCAGCGCTGCTACAGCATGCCGCGCAGGCGATAGCTGATCCAGGCGAGCACCTTGCGGTACCACGGCAGCCGCAACCACGCGGCCTCGTCGTAGCGCGTGCAGTTCGTGCGCGACCGCATGAACTCCGCGATCATCTCGGCGCCGACCGTGGGGTCGAGGATCTCGACGGTGACCTCGAGGTTGTTGAACCGGCTCTGCGCATCGAAGTTGTAGCTGCCGATCGTCGACCAGATGCCGTCCACGACCGCGACCTTCGCGTGCATCATCGAGCCCTGCCAGCGCAGGATCTCGACGCCGCGCTTCGCGAGCCGGCGCAGCACGTAGTCGCTCGCATACCCGACGATCTTCACGTCGGAGTCGCCGGGGACGATGATGCTGACGTGGACGCCGCGCCGCACCGCGCGGGCGAGCGCGCGCCGCACGCTGCGCTCGGGCAGGAAGTACGCGTTCTCGATCATCACGGCGCCGCGCGCGTGCTTGATCACGTGCAGGTAGGTGCGGCGGAACGCGCCGCGCTGGCGGCGCTTGGTGTTCTCGATCACGCGCGCGTAGCTCTGGCCGGGGCCGAGAGGAGCCTCGCTCGCGCGCGCGGGGGCGGGGTAGGGCTCGCCGTCGCTCGCGATCCACGTGCGGCGAAACAGCCGCGCGAGATCGAGCACCGCCGGTCCGCGCACGCGGCAGTGCATGTCGTGCCAGCCCTTACCGCCGTCGTCGACCGACGCGTAGTCGTCGGCGATGTTGAGGCCGCCGGTGAACGCGACCTGGTCGTCGACGACGAGGATCTTGCGATGATCGCGATGGGACCAGCGGAACCGGCGGCGCCACAGCCCGATCGGATTGAACGCGCGGATCTCGACACCGGCGTCGCGCAGCTCGTCCAACCACGCGGTCGCGAGGCCGAACGAGCCGACCGCGTCGAACAGCAGCCGGACGCGGACGCCCGCACGCGCACGCTCGAGCAACGCTTGCTTGAACCGTTCGCCGGTCTGGTCGGCGGCGAGGATGTAGACCTCGAGCGAGATCGACGTGTGCGCGGCTGCGACTGCGGCGAGCATCGCCGGGAAGGTCTCGCGACCGTCGCGCAAGACCATGATCTCGCACCGCGGGCGCCAGCGCAGCAACGAGCGCGCGTACGGCACCATCATCGGCGGCAGCGGCACGGCCATCGCGCGGGACGGCTTGTCGTCGTAGATCGGGCGCGGGACGCCATCCGAGAGCGCGCGCCTGCGCTGCGCGGCGGGCATCAGTGGCCCTCGCTCGGTGGGCGATAGCGAATCCCGACGATCGTGAACGTGATATCGCCCTTCGGCCGCCGGACCAGGACGTCGTCGCCGTCGCGCTTGCCGAGCAGCGCCTTGGCGACCGGCGCCTCCATGCTGATCCAGCCGAGCTCGACGTTCGATTCGTCGGGGCCGACGATCCGATACGTGACCCGTTCGCCGTCGTCATCCTCGAGCGTGACCCAGGCGCCGAAGAACACGCGCGATGGATCCGAAGGGAATTCTCGGACCACCGTGAGGATATCGAGCCGCTTCGACAAGAACCGCACCCGCCGATCGATCTCGCGCAACCGCCGCTTGCCGTAGATGTACTCGGCGTTCTCCGAGCGATCGCCCTGCGCCGCGGCGTCGGCGACTTCCTGTGTCACCCGCGGCCGTTCGACGGTCCACAGGTGCTCGAGCTCCACGCGCAGCTTGGTCGCACCGTCGGGCGTGATGTACGACTTCCTCGGGGCTGCCGGCGGCGGTGGCCGGGGCGACATGGGGCTCAGCTTATAGCGTATGCTGCGCTCGGGTCCGGACGACAACGCATGATCTCCGAGCTGATGATCGTGGTCGGTTTGCTGATGATCCACGGCCTGTTCTCGGGCTCCGAGATCGCCGTCCTCACCGTTCGCAAGACCCGGCTCCGCGAGTTTATCCGGCGCAAGGACCGCCGCGCGCTCGCGCTCAAGAGCCTGCGCGATCAGCCCGAGCGGTTCCTGGCGACCGTGCAGATCGGCATGACGCTCGCCGGGACCGCGGCCGCCGCGTTCGGTGGTGCGCGGCTCGAGAGCGCGCTCGAACCGACCTACCGGGGCTGGGGCCTCGGCACCTGGTCCGCGGCCACGTCCCTCATCACGGTCGTCGCGATCGTCGCGTTCACCGAGCTGGTGGTCGGCGAGCTGGTCCCGAAGTCGCTCGCGCTGCGCTACGCCGATCGCTATTCGTTCTTCGTCGCGCGTCCGCTGTACACGATGGCGCGGATCGTGCGGCCGATCGTGTGGCTGTTGACCGGGACCTCGAACTTGTTCCTGCGGTTTTTCGGCGATCGCACCACGTTCACCGAGGCGCGGCTGTCGCGCGACGAGCTCCAGCAGCTCGTCGAGGAGGCGGCGAAGACCGGCTCGGTCGATCCGCGGGCCTCGGAGATCGCGTCACGCGCGCTCGGGTTCGGCGAGGTCACGGTCGCCGAGGTGATGGTGCCGCGCAACCGCGTCGTCGCGCTGCGCCGGTCTGCCCCACCCGAGGAGGTCCAGCGCGTGCTGCTCGAGGAGGGCCACAGCCGGATGCCGGTGTACGACAACAACATCGACAACATCATCGGCTACATCGTCGCGCGTGACGTGTTGTCGCTGAGCTGGGAGAAGGGCCTCGTCGTGCTCGAGGACATCCTGCGGCCCGCGCACAAGGTTCCGGAGATCACGCGCGCGCTCGACCTGTTGCGCGAGATGCAGCGGCGCCGCACGCAGATGGCGATCGTGATGGACGATGGAGGTGGCATTTCGGGGCTGGTCACGACCGAGGATCTGATCGAAGAGCTGGTCGGGGACATCATGAGCGAGGACGATGTCCCCGAGCACTACTTCACCCGCGAGCCGGCCGGCACGATCCTGGTGCAGGGCTGGGCCGCGGTCCGCAAGGTCAATCGCGACCTCCACCTCGACCTCCCGGTCGGCCGTGATCGGACGACGATCGCCGGCCTGTGCATGTCGCTGGCGCAAGCAATCCCCCAGGCCGGCGAACGACTGACGACCGATAACGGCACCGTGCTCGAGGTCATCGAGGCCTCACCGAGGCGGGTTCGGCGCGTACGAATCCACCCCATCGCACTGTCGGACGACTTGCCCGCCAGCGACGACGACTAGGTTCCCCTTTCGGCATTTTACGAGTCCGTGCGTGGAACCTTCCCGCATCGAGATCCTGTAGTATCGCGTGGATGCCGGTCATCGCGCGCGACGCCGTCGCGTCTGACCATCTCGTGTACGCCTGGCCGTTTCCGATCGGTCCGGAAGAGCACGAGGTGGTCTGCGCGGATGACGAGCAAGTCGTGATGTGTCCGGCGTGGTTGGTCGGCGGCCTGTTGCAAACGGGACGGCATCGCTGGCGCACGCCGGATCCGATGCGACCGGTGAGCGCGTTCTTCGTGCTGACCGCGCCCGTCGAAGTGTCGTTCGACATGGTCACGATGTTCCTCCTTCCCCCGACCGGGCAAGGCGTGCGGTTGCGCGCGATCGGCTCGTTGCAGGTGCGGTGTACGGATCCGAGCCTGTTGATCGCGCAGTTCGTCGGCCTGCCGTTCGACGCGGTCAACGATGGCATCCTGCGCTCGGTGTCACGCTCGATCGAGCGCATGCTCGCGCGCTTGCTCACGCGCCGGGTGGTGATGGCGGGCACGCCGAACGCGGTGACCGACCAGCAGATGCACCCCCACATCATCGAGGAGCTCGTCGCGTACAACCCCGCCGCGGGCGCGGTGTTCGGCGTCGAGCTCGTGCGCATGGGCCACCTCGTGGTCCTCGCCGATGACGGCACCCGGCCGCTCGCCGAGCTCGCACCCTCGCTCGAATGGTCGGGGCACCACCGCCTCGGCCCGAACGGAGATACCGCGAAGGCGCCGGCGCTGGAGCCGCCCCTGACCGAGACCATCCGCTCGCCCGGCGGTGGCCGAACGCTCGCGGCGACGACGCCGCCGCCGCTCGCCCCGATCATCGTCGAGCCGCCGGACCTGCCACCGCTCAGGCCCGTGCGTGCGTCGAGCCAGCCGTCGCAGCAGGCGTCCGGCGAGATCAACGTGCGGCCGCGCTCGTCGGCCCCGACGCCGCCGTTGCCGCTGCCGTTGCCGCCGCCGGCACCGAAGATCGCCGATGGCACGCCGATCCCACCGCGATCGAAGTCGGTGGCGAGCGGCGAGGTCATCGCTGGTACACCGACGCCGCGGTTGATGCCGAGCGTGCCGCCACCCGCGTCGGCGCGCCAGCGCGTCACCGAGGCGAGCGGCCTGGTCGGTAAGCCCAACCCGGCGTCGCGATCCAGCGGCGCAGACTCGCCGGGCCCCGCCACCGAGGACATCACCCAGCCCGGCGTGCCGACACCGGTGCCGGGCGCGATGCGGATCGGTGCGGTCGAGGCCGAGCAGCCCCGTGGCGCGATCATGGGCATCGGCGTCTCGCACATCGCCTCGTCGCAGGTCACCTCCGGAGAGATCCCCCAAAAGGTATCGCCGGGTGCACGCGTGCTGGTACCGGGACCGAACGGGCTGATGCAATCCGCGACCGTGCGCCAGCTGCTGCAGGGTTACTACGAGCTCGAGGTCGGCGCCTCGGGCGAGACCATCTGGGTGCCGATCAACGGCGTCGTACCGCACGAATGAACCATCTACTCGTCCTGCTGTTGCTCACCGTCCCTGCTCTCGCGTTTGCTCGCCCCCCCGACGGTGCGACCGCGAAGGTCGACCACGTGGTCGCCACCGTCGATGGGCGCCCGATCTTCTATAGCGAGATCGACGAGATCTTCGAACGTGCCAAGATCGACAAGCCAACGTTCGATCAGACTCAAGCCGCGATCGAGGCGCTGGTCGACGGCGCGTTGATCGAGAACGCGGCGGCGCGGCTCCACGTCGAGGTCAGCGACAGCGAGCTGCAGCAAGCCGAAGCGATGATCAAGACCGAGAATCACCTCGACGATGCCGGCCTCGACAAGGCGCTCGCCGCGCAGCACTTCACGCGCGAGACCTATCGCAGGGAGCTGGCGCGCCAGATCCGCATGCAGCGCGCGTTCGCGCTCGATGCACCGCTGGTGCGCCCACAGATCACCGACGCCGAGCTCCAGGCGCGCTATGACGAGGCCAAGAAGGCGAACCCGTCGCTCGGCCCGTTCGATGCGCTCAAGGATCAGATCCGCGAGGCGGTGTACTCCGAGAAGGCCGCCGCCGCGCAGGGGGAATGGGTCAAACGGTTGCGCGCGCTCGCGCACGTCGAGAGGACCAAGTGATGCGCCTCGCATCCGCGCTGGCGGTCGTACTCGCCATCGTGTTGGCGGCCTGTGGTGGTGGCACCACCACCGGCGATCGGCCGACGCTGCCGGCCTCGACGGCGCCGGAAGGGCCCCCGCCGGAGGTGGCGTGGAATCAGCTCGAAGGCCCGGTCAAGACCGTGACGGTCAAGAGCGCCGACGCGACCGAGGTCGCGGCCGCACAGCAGATGCTCGCGGGTGAGATCGGCAAGCCGCTCGACCGCGCGCGGCTCCGCGACGAGCTCGTGCAGGTCCTCGGCATCAAGGGCGTCGGCGATGTCAGCACGTCCGCGGTCCAGCTCGCCGATGGGGTCGAGCTCGTCGTCACGCTCGAGCCGGCGCGCACCCTGCACGCGTTGACCGCGAAGGAGGCCGGCGGTCCCGTTATCGCGCTGCCGGGCCTGTTGTCGACCGCGGTCGGGCTACCGCTCGATCCCGGCCTGCTCGCGAAGGTCGTCGCCGAGCTGCGCGCGGAGTACCTCGCCAGGGGGTATGCCGGCGTCCAGGTCGCGTGGAACGACACCGACGCCGGCCCCCATCAGGTCGACGTCTCGATCGAGGTCACCCCCGGCAAGGCGACCACGATCACGACCATCGAGTTCAAGGGCAACACGCACGCGAAGAGGGCCGAGCTGGTCAAGGCGATCGCGGGCACGATCGTGCCGAGCTCGCCGTGGAACAGCGATCTCGTCGAGCGTGCCTCGCAGCTGATCAGCGCGTACTACTACGACCACGGCTTCATCAACGTCACGGTCGAGGCACCGAAGCCGAGCGGGAGCGCCTCGGCCGCGGCGTTCGCGATCACCGAGGGTGATCAGTATCGCGTCGGCAAGATCGACGTGAAAGGCGCGGCCGACGCCGATGCCAAGAAGTTCCTCGCGATGGTCACGATCAAGAAGGGCGACGTGTTCAGCCGCAAGGGGATGCAGGACGGCATCATCAAGATCCAGGCCGCCGCGCAGACCCAGGTCGAGCCGGTCACGCACATCGATGCGAAGCACAAGACGATCGACGTGACGCTCGATCTGACCAAGCCCAAGCCGTAGCTCAGAAGTCGGTCAGGCCGAGCTCGAAGTAGTACTCGGGCGCGTGCGACTCGATGCCCCACGCGACGTCGAAGCCGAGCAGTGGCAGCACGATGGTCGAGACGTACAGCCGGATCCCGGCGCCGGCGTCGCTCCGAAACCACGACGTGCCCGGTGGTTGATCGGGCAGGTAGTTCCTGAGCGGTTGATCGTGGGCGCCGACCCGGACGTAGCCCGAATCGTAGAAGCCGATCGCCCGGAACGCGAACAGCTTGTACTTATAGACCGGCACCGAGTACTCCGCGCGGAACATCGCGGCGAGCGAACCTCGGAACTGATCGACCGAATAGCCGCGCAGGTCCGAGGCGCCGCCGAGCGTGATGTCCTCGTGGAACGGCAGGCGCCGGCCGGCTTGAAATCGGCTGCGGAGCTCGAGCTCGTGCTCCGCGAAGAACCGCCAGCTGTAGTACGCCCGGGTCTTGATCGTCTGATAGCCGTAGCTGTCGAGCACGGGCACGGAGGCCTCGAGCTGGAGCTGCACGTAGGGTCCCCAGGTCACGCCATAGTAGTGGCTGCGCCGATCGAGCGTCGTGATCAGCTGCGCGGTGATATCCCAGCCGTCGCGCTGGGGCGCCGCGATCGGCGTCTTCGCGATGTCGCCGGCGTTGGAGTCGCGGAAGTAGACATACGCGCCGCGCAGCCGAAGCTCCTGGACGAGCCACCAGAACGGCCGGTAGCCGATCAGCGCGCCGGCGTCGAGGAACGTCTCGGTCGACTCGCGCTCGATCGCGAACGAGCGCGCATCGACGTTGGCATATTCGTCGGTGATCTGGTGCAGCAGGTACAGATCGTAGCGGGCCTCCCACTTGCTACCGTGGATCGAAGGATCGAGGAACGTGCCGAGCGCGAGCGACGTGCGGTTGCCGTACTGCGCGTACAGCAACATCTTCTTGTTCGCGCCGCCGAGGTTGCTCTCGGCGTAGCCGGCGCCGACCGAGAAGTGATCGGGCAGGATGAACAGCGTCGGCGCCGCGATCCACGACATCTTGTCGTGGAGCGTCGCGACCACGAGCACGCCGCCGGGGGCCGGCTCGAGCGTGACGACGGCGGTCTCGAACAGCTCGCTCGACATCAACGCCGCCTCGAGCTCGCCGATCTTGGAGTCGTCGACGAGCTCGCCGAGCTCGACGTGGGCGAGGTAGCCCACCGTCGGTTCGGTCAGCTTCGAGGCACCGCGGACGCGAAAGCCCACGATCGGCTCGGGCGTCGGATCCGCAAACGCGGGACGCGCGACCGACAAGACGCACAGCAAAACGATCGCGCGGACGGGCACAAACCTACTGCGGCTTCTTCTTCTTGCCGGGGAGGATCCCCATCAGCTTGCAGATGATACCGAGCATGATCTCGTCCGCGCCACCGCCGATCGACAGAAGTCGCGTGTCGCGGAACGCGCGGGCCGCGACGTTCTCCCACGTGAAGCCCATGCCGCCCCAGTACTGCAGGCAAGAGTCGGCAACTTCGCGCGCGAGCCGGCCGGCCTTGAGCTTGGCCATCGAGGCCAGCATGGTGACATCCGCCCCACCCTGGTACTCCTCGACCGCGCGATAGACCAGCGAGCGCAGCAACTCGACCTCGGTCCGCAGCTCTGCGAAGCGAAAGTGGATGACCTGGTTGTCGATCAAC
This sequence comes from Kofleriaceae bacterium, assembly GCA_039922635.1. Classification (GTDB taxonomy): domain Bacteria; phylum Myxococcota_A; class Polyangia; order Haliangiales; family Haliangiaceae; genus JABFXX01. Next base: position 17,896 of record JBDTEH010000296.1, read on the forward strand.
GGCTGGCCGAACGTGTGGCGCTCCCTGGTGTAGGCGATGGTGGCATCGATCAAGTGCTCCATGCCGCGCAGCGTGCTGAGCGCGCCGCACAGGCGTTCCTCCTGGAACTGCACCATCTGCATCATGAAGCCCATGCCCTCTTCACCGATGCGGTTGCGCTGCGGCACGCGTACGTCCTCGAAGAACACCGGGCAGGTGTCGCTCGCACGCATGCCGAGCTTGTCGATCTTCGCGCCGATCGTGACGCCGTCGAGCTTGGTCGGCACGATCACGAGCGTCTTGTTCATGTGCACCGGGCCCTCGCCGGTGTTGACGAGCAGGCACAGCCAATCCGCCTGCGCGGCGTTGGTGATCCACATCTTCGAGCCGTTGATCACGTAGTCCGCGCCGTCCTTCTTCGCGACCGTCTTGATCGCCGCGACGTCGCTGCCGCCGGAGGCTTCGCTCACCGCGATCGCGCACACGACATCGCCCGCGATCGCCGGCGCGAGGAACTCCTGCTTGAGCTCGTGCGTGCCCCAGCGCGCGAGCGCGGGCGTCGCCATATCGGTCTGGACGCCGAGCGCCATCGGCAGCGAGCCACCGTTGCAGTTGCCGAGCTCCTCGGTCGAGACCGCCTGGTACGAGTAGTCGAGGCCCATGCCACCGTATGCCTCGGGCTTGTTGATCCCGAGCAGGCCGAGCCGCCCGGCCTTCTTGAACACCTCGTGGGCGGGGAACCCGCCGGCCTTCTCCCACGCTTCGCAGTGTGGGTTGATCTCCTTCTCCACGAAGTCACGGACCGTTCGGCGAAGCTGTAGGTGTTCGTCGGTGAATTTCATCGGGTGGGTGACGCTAACTCGGAGTGTAAGACGCTGTCATCTGAACCTGAATCTTTGCGAAATCTCGCCGAAACTTAGGGCCACAAAAATCGGTTTGAACACCAACCAAGTTGTGAGAGCGTTCTCCCTCCGATGGTTCCAATCCTGATCAAGATCAAGATCATGACCACGGCGATGGCGGGGTGGACCGCCGCCGCCGCACCGGCGCCGATGCCGGCGCAGGCCGTCGCGATGGTCGTGAACGCCGAGGTCGCCGGACCCGTGGCCGTGCACCTGTACGACGAGAACGATCACCAGCACGGCACGGTCGCGATCTGGCGTGACGGTACGACCGATGCCGCGACCAAGGTCGTGGTCAAGCGCCTGTTCCGCTGCCGCAAGACCTTCCACGAGAAGCTGATGGCGCAGAAGACGCTGGCGATGATCGCCGATATTCAGGATCACTATCCGGGCAAGACGATCGAGTACGTCTCGGCCGTACGCGTGAACCGCGGCGAGTCGGCGACCTCGCCGCACCGCGATGGCCGCGCGCTCGACTTCCGGATCCGGGGCGTGCAGCTCCGCGCGATCCGCGACTACGTCTGGAAGACGTACACGGACGTCGGCGTCGGCTGGTACCCGATGGAGCAGTTCGTTCACATCGATACGCGGCCATCGCTCCACGACACCGCGTGGACGTTCCTCAAGGGCAACAACCACTATCACCCGTACTGGGCCGAATCGGCGAAGCGCCCGCAAGTCGCGAACGTCGTGCACGAGCACCGCGCCGGTTCCTGATACAGATCCAGGGGTGATCTCGAGGTTCGCGCCGTCGACCACGGGCGAGGCGCATCCCGGTACGCTGCTCTCGGCGCTGCTGGTCTGGCTCGACGCGCGCTCGCGCGGCGGCCGTGCGCTGCTCCGGCTCGAGGACATCGACGTCACCCGCGTCAAGCCCGAGTGGGGCGAGCAGCTCGTCGACGCGCTCGCGTGGCTCGGCCTACCGTGGGACGACACGATCGTCCAGAGTGCGCGCACGCCGCGCCACGAGGCCGCGCTCGATCAGCTCGCCGCGGACAACAGACTATATCCGTGCGCGTGCAGCCGCGCGCAACGCAGCGGCGGTCGGCGCGCACCCGACGGCGGCTGGGCGTACGCGAACACGTGCCGCGGTCAACCGCTACCGGAGGGCGGCTGGCGCGCGGTCCACGACCTCGCGGTCCGGGTCCGATTGCCCGACGACCGCGTCGAGCTGGTCGACGACGGTGGCCTGGACCTATCGCAAACTCCCGCGATCGAGCTCGGTGATCCGATCGTGCGGCGCCGCGATGGCGCGATCGCGTATCAGCTCGCGGTCGTCGTCGACGATGGCGACGCCGGGATCACCGACGTGATCCGCGGGCGCGACATCGCACCCTCGACCGCGACGCAGGTGTTGCTGCAGCGGTTGCTCGGGCTACCGCGGCCGCGCTATCGCCATCACTTCTTGCTGCTCGAGCCGGCCGGCGACAAGCTCGCGAAGCTGCACGGCTCGATCCCGTGGAGCGTGCTGCGGGCGCGCTACCGCGCGGACGAGCTGCTCGCGATCCTCGCGCGTGCGGCCAACCTCGCCGATGCGACGCCGGCGTCGTTCGATTGGGCGCGTGTGCCGGTCACCGACCGGATCGCGCGGTGGGACGGCGCCGACCTCCAGATCGGCCGGTGATCGCCCGAGCGGTGCTGTGGCGTGGTCGACCTCCCGCGGCGATGATCGCGTTCGACGGCACCGGGCATCCCATGGTGTTCGCGCGACGCTCGCGACGTCGTGGAGGATCTGGATCTGCTGCTCGATCTCGGTGGCCGACTCCGAGCGCTCGAGCAGGATCTCGACGCGCTCGGCCCACGCGTGTTGTTGCCTGTAGATCGCTTCGAGCCGTTCCGACGCGACCTGGAAGCCGAAGAAGAAGCAACGCGGATCGTGACTACCTAACCGCATACCTTCGCGACCGGCTTCCGCGAGAGCGAGGCGCAAGTCCGCACACCTGCGACGCCTACGCCTATGCGTTCCAGCTCCTGCTTGCCTTCGCGGCCAAGCGTCTCCGGACTTGACCGTCGGCACTGGCGCTCGAGGCACTTGACGTGCCTCTCGTGCTCGCGTTCCTCGACGATCTTGAGGCTATGCGGGGGAAATCCGCGCGCACGCGCAACGCGCGACTTGCCGCCATCAGATCGTGGCGCCGTGTGCGGACGCGTTCAAGGTCACCACCGTCGCCGACGAGAACGCGATGCGTCCGCCGGACCTCGTGAACCGCGAGTTCACGGCGACGAGGCCGAACCGGCCGAACCAGCTCTGGGTCGCCGAGATCACGTACGTCGCGACCTGGGGCGGCTTCGTCTACGTCGCGTTCGTCATCGGCGTGTTCTCGCGTCGCGTCGTCGGCTGGCGCGTGTCGAGCTCGCTGCGAAGCGACCTCGCGCTCGATGCCCTTGAGCAAGCGCTGTATGGGCGACCCGATGCCGCGCGACTGGTAGTCCGTTACGATCGCGGTACGCAATACACGTCGATTCGATACGGGTGCGGATCTTTTGCAGCCGCGGAAAACTGATCGATTCCGCGAGCTTGGTGGTGGTGGATCTGTCCGGATCGTTCGCGAGCGGATAGCGTGCGCGGCCTGATGCCCACGACGAGTGCGACGACGATCGCCAATGACAGCCCGTTCTGCGAGTCTCGGCAGAACATGACGAAGCTCGAGGACGACTTGATCAGTCCGGAGGCGATGAGCGCACCGCTCCACGAGATCGAGCAGCTGTTGCGAGCGCAGGGTCGAGAGATGTTGCGGTCGTTGATGCAGGCGCACTTCGACAGACGCTCGGCCCAGGAACGGGCCGTCGAGGTGCGCGACGTCGCGGGTGTCGAGCGTGGCAAGGTCCGCCGCGGATCGAGAACGGTGATGACCGAGTTCGGAGAGGTCGCACTCGATCGCAACTTGTACCAGGCGCCTGGTGCCGACGGGCTGGCGCCGCTCGACGCGGCGATGGAGTTGCCGGAGGAGAAGTACTCGTACGAGGTGCGCCGGATCGTCGCCGAGGAAAGCGCCAAGTCGTCGTTCGACGAAGTCGTCGAGCTGATCGAGAAACACACCGGCGCGAGCGTGCCGAAACGTCAGGTCGAGGAACGGCGGTCCGCGCAGCGTGCGACTTCGACGAGTACTACCGAAACCGGCTCCGCACAGCCGAGGACACCGAGCACCTGTTGATACTCAGCTTCGACGGCAAGGGCGTCGCCATGCTGCACCGAGATCTGCGCGAGGCGACGCGAAGAGGATCGAATGGGTCGCACCGGCGCCATCTGGTCGATGATCGGTGCTGAGGCCGTCCTGCGGCTTCGTGCACTCCGCGCCAGCGACGACTTCGACGACTACTGGCTGTTTCACGTCGCGAAGGAGCACGAACGAACCCACGTCTCACGCTACGCCGATGGCGCAGTTCCCAACCCGCTGCCGCGCAAACCGCCGCAGCTCCGGCTGGTCAAGTGATCGGAACTGCTCTCGTCGAGCCACGTCCTGAAAGAGCCGCACCCATTCGATACAACGAGATGGAGCCGACCGTTCACGTTGACCAGCTCGCCGAACGTCTGCGCGAATGTGATCGCGCCGGTCAGCGTTGTGTGGGCAGCCTGCGCGCCGGTGCGGTGCGGTGCGGTGCGGTGCGGTGCGGTGCGGTGCGGTGCGGTGCGGTGCGGTGTGGCGCGGTGCGCGGCGATGGCGCACGCGACGAGATCACCACCCAGCTCGTCCACGCGAGCAGCGTAGCGCTGTCGCTCACGCGACCGGCTTAGTAGCTGCCGCTGTAGCCGACGGCTTTCATCACGTGGCTCGCCTTTTCGTTCACTTGGCGATCGACGTCCTTCGAAACGTTGGCGGCTCCAACCATCCACGAGTCGATGAGATGTCTCAGCTTGTGCATGTCCTGAATGTCGGGCCCGCTTTCGCCTTCCTTGCGCGGCGTGTTCGTGACGTCCATGGCGTCGTCGAGCGAGCCCCACTTCTCGTTGCGGCGGTGAGTCATCTGGCTGTCGACTTCATCGGCCTTCTTCTTCGTTCGGGCGCCGGCGTGCATGGCCGTGTCGAGGAACGACTGCGTCTCGTAGGCAGTGGCCGTGTAGACCATCGCCTGGGAGGCCAGTGGATCATCACCCTTGGGGTCGACCGCCTTGTCAGTCTTCGCACCGATCGCGCCCATCGACTCTCGCCGGTTATTGACTACCGTCTTGTAGTCATCGACGGCGTTACCATAGGCGCTAGAGATGCCATCGAAGTTGTCCTTGGCGGCCTGCACCTCTTGACGCTCTGCCTCGTGCTCCCGTCCCGGAATCTCCTGCTTGATCGTCTCGATCTTGCCCTGAATCTTGTCTAGGTCCTTTTGGTAGTACGCCGTCATGCCGATCTTCGCAATCGTCTCGAGAGGTCCGCCGGTCTTCTCGACCTTTTCGCCGACCTCCTTCGCGCCCCTCATCGTGGGATTTACCACGGTGCCCTCGTCGAGCTCCTTCGCGGCGAGCGCCGACGCACTTTCCCCGGCAACGAGTCCCGCGCCACCCGCCATGACGGCGCCAGCCTTGTCGAGATAACCGACAACGTTGGCGACCTTCTCGATCTTCTTCTCGATGTCTTCCTTCTTGCCCTTCTCGGTCTCGAGTTCTTCTTTGAGCTTTCTCAAGACCACCCGGTCTGCGACGGCTGCCATGTTCTCGCCGGCGGAGAGCACCAGTGTGCGTTGCGCGCTGACCTTTGCGGCTGCCGATTTTACCGACTGCCCGGCTCCGTCTTGAAGCATTCCGCGACCATCGACGGTGCGCGAGGCTGGGCCAAGAGCCGCCGTTTCCTTGGCATCGAGCGCGAAGCCTTCATCGACACCAATCGTCTGTCCAACGGCCTGGAGCTTTGCGTACGACTGGACGGCCATGTTGCCGAGTGGCGCGGTCGACAGGTACTCACGGCTGGCATCCTTGATGCCGTCGACGTCGTCGTTGTAGTTGTTCATCATCTTGATCTGGCTCTTGAAGGCGATGCCTTCGCCAGACTTCTTGCTGCCCGTCATCGTCGAGCGGACGGCGTCGGTCTCGGCCGCCATGACCTTGAACTCTTCGGCCTTGCCCGTGGCATAGCCGATATCGATATCCATCCCCGGAAGCATCCCCATTACGCCGACGTCTTTGATCCACGTCTGATTTCCGTGCTGCGTACGTTCGTGCTCCTCCTTAACCGGCTTCGACTTGACCGTCGTGTCGTTGGCGGCTTGCTCGCCAACCTGGTCGAGGTGTGCGGCGTCTGCGGTGAGCGCTTTGTCGTAGTCGGCCATCGAAATCACCTACCTGCTTTCGCGATAGTACGGGATTCGACGGAAAAGACCCCCCATGGATCGTCTCGGACCGAAGTCGCGTATCATTCGGCCGTGGGGAAGCGCGCTCTTACGTTAGCGTCCGCCATGCTGATCTCGGCTTGCAGCGGACATTCGCTGCCGGACGGCGCGCAGTTGGCCGAAATCCCAGACATGCCGATTGGGATTCAGCCGGCCGGCGGGGTCTTGGTGCTGCAGACCCAGGGTGGCGATGCGCTCGACAAGAGCGGGCCGGCCAATGGTGTGTACTCACTCGCGACCAAGGGGGGAGAGCTGCATATGCTCGGAACGCTACGCACTGGCTGGATGACCGTCGCGGGCGGCGTTGCTTACTACGTGACCACCCTTGGCGGTGACGTCTACGCGATGAAGATCAACAACGGCGCGCCGCAACATGTCGCGCAACACGTGGTGGATACCGCAAATGGCATAGCGGCGTTCGATGGTGGGTTGCTCGTGATCGGACGCGTCGGAAATGGACGACCCGATCGCGCGTTCCGCATCGATTTGACGTCCGGGACCGTGTCGCCTGTGACGCTGCCGGCGAACAGCGCGACGACTTCGCCGCTTCAGCGCTGGAGTTCGGCGTCGGCGACGCTGCTGAGCGATGAGCTGAATGGCACGACACTGCGAGTCGATCCACAGGGCGCGATTTCGGTCATCGCTGCACCGCCCGGCGCGATCGAGTGTGTCGCCACGACCGCGACGCAGGTGTGGTGGTTCCGCCAGACACTCGGGGATGGGTCGGTGCCCGAGCTCTACGCGGCCCCGCTCGCTGGAGGTACGCCGGTTCACATTGCGGATACTCGCACTGCCGGCGAGAAGAGCGTGGGATGTGCCGCGAATGCCCGCGACATGTTCTATTCGAAAGGTCGGCAGATCTTCGAGCGCCCGGAACAGGGCGAGGCGCGGGCTATCGCGACGATGAACGGCGAGCTCGGTGAGCTCAGTGCCGATGACAACGCGCTCTATTGGAGCGAGAAGTTGCCGTCCGGGAAGTGGTCGATTCGCACGTTGCCCGTGCACTAGCGACGATCTGCGACCACGCCGCCATTGGCGCGTAGCTCGTTGATCAGCGAGCGCCGCAGCATGCCCTGCGTGATCGGCGTTTCCCCGCCGGCTGCCAGAGCGGCACGTAAGACGGCGTTCTTGATGTCACCACCCGCGATCATGTCGAACTCCTCGGCGAGCGCGTCGAGGTCGACGTCGGTGTGGCGAGGAATCGACGGCGGCATGTGGTACTCCCAGAGCGCTACGAGCTCGTCGTGCCCTGGCTTCTCGAAAACGATCTTGTAGACGATGCGACGCAAGAACGCGTCGTCTAGTGATCCCTTGAGGTTGGTCGTGAGAACGCAGAAGCCGTCGTAGTCTTCGATGAGATTGAGCAGCAGGTTGACCTGCATGTTCGCGTAGCGATCCGTCGAGTCCTTCGCTTCGATGCGTTTGCTGAATAGCGAGTCCGCCTCGTCGAAGAGTAACGCGGCGCGACTCGCCGATGCTTCGTCGAACAGGCGCACAAGGTTCTTCTCGGTCTCACCGACGAACCGGTCGACGAGATTGCTCACATCGATCCGGTAAAGTGGGTGATCGACTTCGTTGGCAAGGGCCGCCGCGCACATCGTCTTGCCGGTGCCGGGTGCGCCGTTGAAAAGTGCGACGATGCCTCGACCTGTCGCGTGTCGCTCGGTCAGTCCCCACCGGTCCATTACGAACGTGCGCTGCTTCAGCGCCGTGTGCAGCTCGTTGACCTGCTCGCGCGTATTTTCGGTCAGCACGACCTGGTCGAGGCGTGCCTGGCTTCGGCTTCGCTTCGCAAAGCGCTCGAGCTGACCCCGCATCTGGGACTCGGCAGCGCGGCCGAGCAGCGACGTCATCGCATCCGTGGTCGGCATCTGCGCGTGCGCGACCTTTGCAGCGGTCTCGATGCCGGCGCGAGAGAGTGGGTATTCGCTGGCGACCGTCTTGATGTCTGCTTGTGCGACTTCTAAGTGCAGTTGCGCGAGTTCGGCGATCCAGGCCATGCGGCGCAGCTCGATGTCGGGAAGGCTGACGGAAATCCTGGCAATCGCGAGGTCCGACAGATGCGGCGCGTCCATCTTCGCCGAGTCGATGTCCGACGTGCACCAGACATGTCCCGCAGCGCGCGCAATACACTGCCGCACGATCGAGGATACGGGGCCTGTCGTGATTAGGTTGTCAATGCGTCGTAGAACGAGCTGTGCGTCCAAGATCTCTGCTTCCTGCGCTACAGCGCGCAGGAGTGCGCCGAGGCGTCCCGTATCGGTCGGGAGGAATGACGCTTCGACGCAGAGAACGGAACGACGGCCGCTCGCGGCTGCAAGTGCCAGAGCAAGCCGCAACTTGCCGGCACCCGGTGTGCCGCCGAAAAGGACGCGCGCGCCGTCGCGGTCTACGACTTGATGGGCGGCGGTAACCAATGTGTACAAGGCCGCGAGCTGGTCAGGCGCTGAGACATCCCCTCAAATCAGGCCGAACACCGCGCGAAAAATCGCGTGCTACCTGACGCCCTCATCGAACGCTTTCATCAGCGGAGCGAGACGGTCCTCGCTCATGTTCGGGATCTTGGCGTAGAGGAGTAGACCTTGGTTGAGCAGCGACATGGTGCGCTTCTTCGAGGTGTTGGTC
>JBDTEH010000297.1:0-9934 GCA_039922635.1 Kofleriaceae bacterium
AGGCTCGCGCCGATCAGGCTCGCGCCGACCAGGCTCGCGCCGACCAGGCTCGCGCCGACCAGGCCGCCGCACCACCGCGGTCGGCGGCGAGCCTTCACGTTGGCCCCGGCGAGGCAACGGCGCCCTCACCGTGGTTCGACGATCCTGCGGGCGACACGCTCCTGGGGCTGGGCGTCGCCGGTGTGATCGGCGGCGGCGTGTGGTTGCTCTCGGCCCATGCGGCTGCCGTCGACTCCACCACCGCGCCGACCTACGACCAGTTCGAGGCCCTCGACGCCAAGGCCCGGTCGCGCGGGATGGTCGGCGTGATCGCGACCGGCGCTGGCGCTGCCTTGATCCTCGGAAGCGTGATCCGCTACGCGACGCGCTCGACCTCCTCCGAGTCGCCGACCGTCACTGGTTGGCTCGACCCCCACGCGCGCGGCATCGCGATCACCGGTCTGTGGTAACTGCTCGAACCCGGTCCTGGTGTCCGCGGTGACCATGCGTCCGTTCGCGGCTTGTGGGATCGCGCAGGTTGCTCTCTAATCGCCGCGTGAGAGCCGTGATCGCGCCGCGTTACGGCGCCGCCGTCGAGGTCGCCGAGGTGGCGGAGCCAGCGCTGGGACCGCGTGATGTTCGCATCGCGGTGCGCGCGGCGAGCCTCAACCCGCTCGACTTCAAGCTCCGCGACGGCAAGGTCAAGCTCGTGCTGCGGCTGCGGCCGCCGGTGCACCTCGGCTGCGATGTCGCCGGCGTCGTCGAGGCCGTGGGCGCAGAGGTCACGCGGTTCGCGGTGGGTGACGAGGTGTTCGCGCGGCTCGAAAAGCTGCGCATGGGTGGGCTCGCCGAGCGCGTGTGCGCCGACGAAGGCGTGGTTGCCCGCAAGCCCGCGAACGCGTCGTTCGTCGAGGCCGCCGCGATCCCGCTCGTCGGGTTGACCGCGCTGCAGGCGATGCGCGAGGTCGCCGCGGTGCAGCCCGGCCAGCGCATCTTGATCCACGCCGGTGCCGGCGGTGTCGGATGCCACGCGATCCAGATCGCGAAGCGCCTCGGCCTGTGGGTCGCGACCACCACGAGCACGAAGAACGTCGCGTTCGTCCAGCAGCTCGGCGCCGATCAGGTGATCGACTACACCCGCGACCAGCCGCGCGACGTCGCGCGCGACCTCGACGCGGTGTTCGACACGCTCGGCGCGCGGTCCGAGCTCGACTCGCTCGCGATCGTCAAGCGCGGCGGCATCGTCGTCGGCGTCGGTGGCCTGCCCGACGCCGCGTTCGCGAAGGCGTGGTTACCCGCGTTCGCGCGCCCGGTGATCTGGCTCGCGACGTACAAGCGCCGCGCGGCCGCCGCACGGGCCGGGGCCCGGTTCGCGTACCTGTTCATGCGCCCCGATGGTGCCCAGCTCGCCGAGCTCGCGAGCTGGGTCGAGGCCGGTGCGCTGGTCCCGCAGATCTACAAGACCTTTCCGCTCGCCGAGGCAGCCGCCGCGTTCGCGGAGCTCGAACGCGGTCGCGCGCGCGGCAAGATCGTCGTCGAGATCGGGTAGCCGGTCAGCCGATCTCTTCGGCGTAGGTCATCACGAGGTACATCACGGCCTCGGTCTTGCCCACGTTGCGATACGCGTGGGGCGTATCTGCTTCGAACAGGATCGAATCGCCGGCATCGAGGCGATGCGTGTCGCCCGCGACGTCGATCTCGACGGTCCCCGCGGTGACCACCAGGTTCTCCGAGGTGCCGGGGGGATGCGCATCGGCGTCTTCGACGCTGCCCCCCGATAACCGGAGCTCGTAGAACTCGACCCGGCGCGGTTCGTCGAACGGAAACAACGCGCGCGACGAGAAGCTGCGATCCTTGCTGGTCAGGATCTTCGACTCGGCGGACCGCAGCACGAGCGCACCGGATTGCGTGCGCGTGCTGATCAGCGCGGAGAACGTGACCTCGAGCGCGCGCGCGATCTTCCACAGCACGTTGATCGTCGGCGCGGATTGGCCGAGCTCGATCTGCCCGAGCATCGCGCGCGAGACCCCCGAGATCTGGGCCAGGCGCTCGAGCGACAGGCCACGGCGAGTGCGCAAGCGGCGAAGGTTGGCACCGACGACCGGTGCGAGGTCGGTGGCTTCATTCACCGCCGCGGAGGTCGCGGGAGGGGTTGTCATCGGAGCGCTCGTGGCCACGGACTTGTCGACTTTGTTTTTCACCAGACCCAAACTGGGACCGAGTATACCCACAGCACTGATATCCGTCTTAGCGGATAGGCTCAATCTGTTTTGACGGAAAAACTGCCAGCTATCGAGAAGGATTAAAATTAGTGAGCGCCAACGGCCGCCCCCCCATAGGCCGATTCGCCGTGCTGGCTGGTATCGAGCCCCTCGTACTCGTCCTCCGCGCTGACCCGCAGGCCGACCGTGGCATCGATGATCTTGAGCAGCACGTACGTCACGACCGCGGCCCAGGTGCCCACGGCTGCGATCGAGAGCGCCTGCACGCCGAGCAGGTGCAGGCCACCGCCGGCGCCGTTGTTGAGCGCCGCGCGCGCGAACACGCCGGTCAGGAGCGCGCCGGTCGCGCCGCCGACCCCGTGCACGCCGAACGCGTCGAGCGCGTCGTCGTAGCCGAGCCGCGACTTCGCGAGCACCGCGCCGTAGCACACCAGTCCCGCGGCGACGCCGATCGCGAGCGCGACCATCGGCGAGACGTAGCCGGCGGCCGGCGTGATCGCGACGAGCCCGGCGACCAGGCCCGAGGCGACGCCGAGCATCGTCAGCTTCTTCACGCGCCGGCTCTCGACGAGCCCCCAGGTCAACGCGCCGGCCGCGGCGGCGAGGTGGGTGTTGAGCACGGCGAGGGCCGCGGAGCCGTTCGCACCGGCGGCGCCCGCGTTGAAGCCGAACCAGCCGAACCACAAGATGCCGGCTCCGACCACCGTCAGCACGAGATCGTGCGGCGGGTGCCGCGTGCCCGGATACCCGGCGCGCTTGCCGAGCACGAGCGCGACGACGAGCGCCGAGATCCCCGAGGACAGGTGCACGACCGTGCCGCCGGCGTAGTCGATCGCGCCGAGCTTCGCGAGCCAGCCGCCGGTCCCCCACTCCCAGTGCGCGATCGGATCGTAGACCAGCGTCGTCCACGCGAGCGTGAACAGCACGAACGCGGTGAACTTCATGCGTTCGGCGAACGCGCCGGAGATCAACGCCGGGGTGATCGCGGCGAACATGCACTGGTAGGCGACCCACGCCAGCTGCGGCACCTTGTCGTGCAGGCTCGCGACGGTGATGCCGTCGAGCCCGACATAGTCGAGGCCGCCGATGATCCCGCCGTGGGTGGTGCCGAACGCGAGCGAGTAGCCGATCAGCGCGAACTGCACGCTGACCAGGCCGAGCGCGAAGAAGCTGTGCATGAACGTCGACAGCACGTTCTTGCTCTGGACCATGCCGCCGTAGAACAGCGCGAGGCCTGGGATCATCAGCATGACCAGCCCGGTCGAGACCAGGAGCCATGCGGTATCGCCTTCACTCATGTCGCGAGCATCCGACGCGTCATGTTTCCGGCGCGTAACGGCCAGACGAATATTGGAGTGCGCTACTTGGTCCCGAACATGCGGTCGCCGGCGTCGCCGAGGCCGGGGACGATGTAGCTGTGCTCGTTCAGCCGCTCGTCGATCGCGGCGGTGTAGACCGGCACGTCGGGGTGGGCGGCGTGAAACACGCTCAGGCCCTCGGGCACGGCCAGCAGGCACATGAACTTGATCGAGCGCGGGTGGGTCTGCTTGATCCGCGCGACCGCCGCGGCCGCCGAGTTGCCGGTCGCGAGCATCGGGTCGACGATGATGCAGTCGCGCTCGGCCATCGAGTCAGGCACCTTGAAGTAGTACTCGACCGGCGTGAGCGTCTTGGGGTCGCGGTACAGGCCGATATGGCCAACGCGCGCCGAGGGGATCAAGTCCAGCATCCCGTCGAGCAAGCCGTTACCGGCGCGCAAGATCGAGATCAGGACCAGCTTCTTGCCATCGAGCACCGGCGCCATCGTGCGCGCGATCGGGGTCTCGATCTCGACCAGCGTGGTCTGGAAGTCGCGACATACCTCGTAGGCCAGGAGCGTCGAGATCTCGCGCAGCAGCGAGCGGAACTTGCTCGTGCTGGTCTCGGCGACGCGCATCAGCGTCAGCTTGTGCTGGACGAGGGGATGATCGATGACGTGAACGGTTCCGGCGGGGCCAGCCATAGCGGCTGGACCCTAGCGCATTAGCGATGCGCGACGTGAGCCGGCGTCGCGGCATCCGCGGCGGTCGACACGGTGGTCACCGCGAACGCCGCGGCGAGCGCCACGGCCGCCGCGAAGACCACGTCCCGGAGGCGCGAGCCACGGTGGCGGGCAGTGATCGAGGCGAGGTGGTTGGTCGTGGTCATGGTCAGGTCCTTTTCACGGAGAGTGCCAAGTGCAATGGCAGGAGTTACGAAGGCTTGTGTGGCTGGCGGCGGCCCCTGCGATGTCGCAGGCGGTGTCGCAGCGACTGTCCTAGCGCTGGACGACGTGACTGATCGACGCGGCGCAGATCGCCTGCTCCACCCCGATCAGCGACGTCGCGCCGGCCACCACGATCAGCACGGCAAAGGCGAGGTCACGAACGCGGCTCTTGCGCTGGCGGTACGCGATCGTCTCGAGGCGGTTCATGGTCGACATGACGACCGATACTTCACGAGCGATGCCATCGCGCGCGCGAGCAGAGTCATGGACTTGGCGGATCCTCGACGGCGTTGTCCCGTCGCACCTGCTGTCGCAGCGACGGACCTAGGCGCCAGGTTGACACTAGTTTACGTATTGGTTAACTATTAACCATGATGACAATCGCTTCCAAACCGACTCCGAAGGGCTGGCCGCGGATCACGTGCAGCCTCACCTACGAGCAAGCCGCCGCCGCGATCGATTGGTTGTGCACGGCGTTCGGCTTCGAGGTCCAGCTCCGCATCGATGGCGAGGGCGGCCGGATCGAGCACTCCGAGCTGGTGCTCGGCGGCGGCCTGATCTCGCTCGGTGATGCCAAGGCCGAGCAGCGACCCTGGCGCAAGAGCCCGAAGGCGCTCGGCGGCGTGAACACCCAGACGCTGTGCGTGTACGTCGACGACGTCGACGAGCACTGCGAGCGCGCGCGCAAGGCCGGCGCGACGATCGTGCAGGAGCCCGAGACCCACGACTACGGCGACGACTACTGGGCCGATCGCAGCTACGAGTGCATCGACCTCGAGGGCCACCACTGGTGGTTCATGCACCGCATCCGCGAGAAAGCGTGAGCGCGCTCGACCAGACCTTCACCGCGCTCGCGGATCCGACCCGGCGCGGCGTGATCGACCTGTTGCGCAAGCAGCCGCGCCGCGCGAGCGACCTCGCGGACGCGCTCGGTGCGAGCCGGCCCGCGATGAGCAAGCACCTGCGGATCCTGCGTGCGAGCGGCCTGGTCGCGACGTCCGCGGAGACCCAGGACGCCGACGCGCGCGTGCGCGTCTATTCGCTCAAGCCCGCGAAGTTCGGCGAGCTCCGCGACTGGCTCGATCAGGTCGAGCGGTTCTGGGCCGTGCAGCTCGAGGGCTTCGCGGCGCACGTCGCCCGCACGGTGAAGAAGGCGCGCCGATGACCCTCGCGGCCGGAGACCAGGCCACCGTGATGGTCACCGTGCCCGCCGCGCCGAGCGTCGCGTTCGACGTGTTCACGCGCGAGACCGACCTGTGGTGGCGGCGCGGCGTGCGCTACCGCGTCGCCGGGCGTCAGCCCGGCACGCTCGCGTTCGAGCCCAAGCCCGGCGGCCGGCTGTTCGAACAGTACGACGGTCCGGCGGGCCCGCGCGTCCACGAGGCCGGGCGGATCACGATCTGGGAGCCCCCGGCGCGGCTCGAGTTCGAGTGGCGTGGCAGCAACTTCGGCCCCGGCGAGGTCACCTACGTGCTCGTCACGTTCGTGCCGACCGAGAGCGGCGGCACGCGCGTCACCGTGGAGCATCGTGGGTTCGCGGCGCTGCGCCCGGATCATCCGGTGCGGCACGGTCGGGATGCCGCGGCGTTCATCCGCATGATCGGGTCGTGGTGGGGCGACTTGCTGACGGCGCTGCGCATCCACGTCACCCCGGACTGAGCGCGGCGTGATGATCGCTACGTCGCGCGAGCGACGGGAGTGATATCTTCGTCGGTGATGCAGCGCGGGGCGCTCGCGTTCGGGATGGCTCTAGCCGATGATCCGCAGCGCCGTGCGGACGAGCACGAGCACCAGCGTCCGGCGCTCCGCGGGGAGCTCCGCGATGGCGCGCGCGATCAGCTCGACGGGCCGGGGCAGCGGTGCGATCACCTTGGTCGCGCGCCCGTTCTCGGCGGCGGTGCCGAACCGGACGTCGAGCCGGAGGGCCAGGCCGTCCTCCACGATCCCGTGGAGCGTGCTGAACGGGACGTCGCGGGTCCCACGCTCGATCTCGCTGACGTACTTGCCGACGATGCCGGCCCGCTTACCGAGCTGATCTTGCGTGAGCCCGGCGGCCACGCGGCGGTGCCTGATCAGCTGCCCCAGGGCGCGCAGTCCGTCCTTCGCTGAACCCATTCACACCCTGGTTCGACCGTACGACACGTTACTATAGCCACGTGGGGTGGACGGTGAATACCGGAACCCACGCTCGGTGGAATAGCTACGAGTTGTTCTGAGCTCAGAACCCGCCGCGGCCGCCGAAGTAGGGGAACACGGCGCTCCACCGGCCGTCGGTCACGCGGCTGTCGTCGCCCTGGACCTTGCGGCCGACGCCACCGCCGTAGCCCTTGCTCGCGACCTTCTCGAACACCTTCGCGAGCTCCTCGCGATCGAACCACACGCCGTGGGTCGCGCAGCGATCGAGCTCGGGTCTCGGCTTCTCGAGCTCGTGCTCGAGGTGCACGATCACGTGGCACGCGGTCATCGCCTCGCCGCAGTGCGGGCACTTGCGGTGGCCCGGCTGCTCGCGCGTCCACTCGAACGTCGCCGCGATGCTGGTCATGTCGTGGATGCCCGCGACGAGATCGTCGATCGTCAACATGATGCCGTCGCACGCATCGCACAGCAGCCGGCCGCGGAACACCCGCAACGTCTGCTCGCAGGCGGGGCAGACCAGCCTGGCATCGCGATACGGATCCGCCATCGTGACAACGATAGTCGATCTGAACCACGTTGCGTGCGCTGGATTACCCGCCGTACACGCGAACGCCCGCATGCAGCGCAGCGTCGAGAGGCTGCCGTCTCAGGACGCCGAGCGAATCTCATCGGCCGTTGTGAGACGGTCACTTCCCCGCACCGCCGCGGACACCTAGAGTGCACGCGATGAAGGGCGCCCTCAGCGGAGCCGTGCTCGCGATCGCCGGCTCCTCGGCGTTCGCCGGCGGCTTCTACGTCCCCGAGATCGGTGGCCGCGCCGCCGGCATGGGTGCCGCGGTCGTCGCCAGCGGCGACGATCCGAGCGCGGTGTTTCACGACCCCGCGAACCTCGTCCGCACCGAGGGCTGGCAGCTCGAGGTCGCCGCCGATCTCGTGCTGCCGCAGGTCACGTTCTTCCGCCGCCCGCTGACCGATCCGAACACCGGCCAGGCCCTCCACTTCGATGGCGCGAGCAACACGAACTCGGTCGTCGCGGTGCCGTACGTCGGCGCGAGCTATCGCGTCGGCCCGCGCGTCGCGGTCGGGCTCGCGATCGATGCACCGTTCGGCGCGTCGCTCGATTTCCCCGCCGATGGCGCGCAGCGCGATCTGATCACGTCGATCGCGTTGCGCGCGATCTCGATCAGCCCCGCGCTCGCGATCGATCTCGGTGACGGGTTCGCGATCGGCGCGGCCGCGAACCTGATCTACGCGGACCTCGTGCTCGATCAGCGCAACTCGCTGACCTACGTCACCGGCGATCCCGAGCAGTATCCGGATCCGCAGGGCGAGCTCCAGGGCACCACGCACCTCGCGGCCAGCGATCCGTTCAGCCTCGGCGCGACGCTCGGCGCGAGCTATCGCTCGCCCTCCGGTGCCGTGCGCGTCGGCGCGAGCGTGATGACGCCGGTCAAGCTCCACATGGAGGGCGATGCCCGGGTCGAGAACCCCGGGATCTCGGGGCTGTTCGACGACCAGAACCAGCAGCTCCAGCCGCCCGGCGTGCGCACCGATCAGATCAAGGTCGCGATCCCGCTGCCGCTGGTCGCCCGCGTCGGGGTCGCGGCTCGGCTCGCGACGCACGTCCAGGCCGAGCTCGACGTCAACTGGACGCGCTGGTCCTCATTCCAGAGCCTCGATATCGACTTCGTCCACCAGTACTACTTGCTGCAGACGCCGGGCGCGTACCTCTACGACGTCCACATCGCGAACGACTGGCACGACAGCTGGACCGCGCGGCTCGGCGTCGAGGCCGAGCCGTTCGATCGCCCGCTCGCGCTGCGCGCCGGCCTGGTCTGGGACCAGAGCCCGATCGACGACCGTCACTTCAGCGTGCTCACACCGGACTCCGACAAGCTCGGCATCACCGCGGGTGCGCGGTGGTCGCAGACCCTCGGCCGTCACCGCCTCGACTTCCAGCTCGCGCTCGCTCACCTGTTCTTGCGCGAGCGCGACATCGCTGCGTCCGACGGCACGATCCTCAACAAACCGGCCCCGAGCTTCTTCTACGGCGTGACTCGGGCCGGCATCAGCATCCTCACACTCGCCGTGGCCTGGAGGTAGTGACATGCGTCGACTCGTACTCGTGCTCGCGATCGTGTGGTTCGTCGCTGCGTGCAGCAGCAAGGATCCGTTCGCCGGAGGCGGCGATGCCCCCGCCAGCGCAGGCGATGCCGCACGCGCGAGCGATGGCGGCCTCGCCGATGCCGCCCCGGTCCACTCGTGCGTCGCGGCACCGAAGCGGATCGTCATCCTCGGCGACAGCATCACGGCGTGCAGCGTGGTCGCCGGTGGCCCGACGTCCGCCAACTGCGTGTCCAAGCAGTTCTCCGATTACGTGATCGCGCACTACGGCCCCGGCGCCACGTACGAGAACTACGCCGTGGGCGGCGCGCAGCTCAAGGACATCGCCGGCCAGATGGCGAACGTCCCCGCGACCCAAGGTCCGACGCTGGTGATGCTATTCATCGGCGGAAATGATCTCACGCCCTATTTGAATCTGAGCGATGCAGCTGCGATGACGGGCTGGACCGGCACCGTCGAGCCGATGATGCAAGCTGTCTACGATGCGACGTTCGCGACGCTCGCCGATCCGACGAAGTTTCCGGGCGGCGCGACGCTGCTCATGAACACCCAGTACAACCCGTTCGACGACTGCCCAGCAGCGCCGTACAACGTCAGTCAGGCCAAGACGACGATCCTCCAGGAGTTCAACGACCAGATCAAGACGATCGCGGGCGCGCACGTGGACTCGGCGATCGTCGTCGATCAGCACGAACCGTTCCTCGGCCACGGACTCAACTATCAGGCCACGACGTGCCCACACTACATAGCGAACGCGACGTCGTACATGCAGGACCTCATCCACGCGAACGCGGCCGGCAACGCCGTGCTAGCGGGCGTCGACAACGGCGGCGCCGACCGGCTGTATCGCGACTGCAACCCGTAGAACCAGGAGGCACCGAGTGGCACCTTGACTGCCACGCGCGGAACTCTTCGTTGCGCCAACTGGCTCGATCAAGGGTGGCGCTCTAGCGCGCCGAGGTCGAATCCCGCGCCTTGCGGCCGAGCGATCCCGTCGAAGTCGTGCGTGGTCGTGAAGCCGGTCGATGGAGATGCCGCGTCGACCGCGGGGCTGGTCGCGGTCAGGTGGTAGTCGCGAGTTGCGGCAGACACGAACTGGGGATCTACGACGATATTGGATGTGCCCACGACGATGGTTTGGGGATATGTCAAGTTGTGATTAACCGCGCATTGCGCGCACGCAATTGCATCGGTGGCTGCTACGAGGACGTTATCCTCGACAAATAGC
>JBDTEH010000298.1:0-10284 GCA_039922635.1 Kofleriaceae bacterium
CGCGAGGAGCTCCTCGCGATGACCCTACGCGACATCCGGCCAGCCGAGGAGCTCGCGCGTCTCGAGGGCGAGCTCGCCACCTCGCCGAAGCTTCCGGTGACCGAGTTCACGCGGCTCGGTCGCCATCGGACCAAGGCCGGCCGGGTGATCGACGTCGAGATCGCGCTCCGTCGCATCACGTTCGCAGGCCGGCCCGCGTCGCTCGCGCGGGTCACCGAGCGGACGCCGATCCACGAGGCCGAGCGCCGGTTCCGGCTGATGGTCGAGCACTCCGCCGATGGCATCTCGGTGTTCGACGAGCGCGGGATCATGCGCTACCTCAGCCCCGGGGCCGAACGCATGCTCGGCCATGCGAGCAGCGACCTCGTCGGTCAACGGTCGACGGTGGTCACGCACCCCGATGATCTGGCCAACATCTCGCGTCCGGCGCCCGGTGCGACCGCCCGCAATCTCACGCGGGCGCGCCACGCCGATGGCTCGTGGCGCTGGCTCGAGACCGTGGTGACGAACCTGACCGAGGATCCGGCGGTGCGGGCCTACGTCGCGAACTTTCGCGACGTGACCGATCGCGAGCAGGCCCGGCAGGACCAGCTCGACGTGCAGCGCCGACTCGAGCACCTGCTGACCGAGTCCTCGGCGATCACGTACATGGCGGTCGCCCCCGGGAATCAGGGTGTCGCCTATATCAGCGCGAACGTGAAGCAGATCCTCGGCCACGATCCGGGCGCGTTCCGTCTCGATCCGACGTTCTGGCGGCGCTTGATCCACCCCGAGGATTACCCCGGTGTCCAGGCGAGCATAGCTGCGCTGTTCGACCGCGGCGAAGGCTCGATCCGATATCGAGTCCGGCGGGCCGACGGCAGCTACCGGTGGATGCAGGACACGGCGCGCGTGGTGCGCGACGCCGCTGGCGCGCAGGAGATCGTTGGTACGTGGACCGATGTCACGGAGCGTGTCGACGCGGAGCTGTCGCTGCGCCGCTCCGAGGCGAACTTCCGTACGCTGATCGAGCGCTCGTCGACCGCGACCCTCGTCCACACCACCGGGCTCATCAGCTACGCGAACCCGGCGATCGTCGTGATGCTCGGGTACGAGACCGCGGAGCAGCTGGCCGGCAGGCGCGTGCTCGAGCTCGTCCACCCGGACGATCGCGAGCTCGTCTTGCAGCGGACGATGGAGACCGACCGGAGCGGCCGGTGCGACCCGACCGAGGTCCGCTTGCTCCGCCGCGATGGCGCGATCGTGACCGTCGAGGCCGAAGGTCTGCGGCTCGAGTTCGATGGCAAGCCGGCGCACGTCGTGCTCGGACGCGATATCAGCGAGCGGCGCGAGCTGTTCGCGCGGCTCGCGCTCGCGGATCGCATGCTCTCGATCGGCACGCTCGCCGCCGGCGTCGCGCACGAGATCAACAACCCGCTCGCGTACGTGCTCGCGAACCTCGAGCTCCTCGCGAACGAGCTCCCTTCGATCCTGGCCACCGACGGGCGGCGCTCGCGCCTCGATCCCACCGAGATCGCGGCCGTGGTCGCGGACGCGCGGGAAGGTGCGACGCGGGTCAGCATGATCGTGCGCGATCTGCGTGCGCTGTCCCGCGAGGACGATGGCGGCAGCGGGGCGGTCGACGTCGTCACGGTGCTCCGATCATCGGTCAAGATGGCGCACAACGAGATCCGCCACCGCGCGCGGATCGTCGAGACCTTTGCGCAGCCGCTGCCCGCGGTCCGGGCGAGTGCCTCGCGGCTCGGTCAGGTCTTCCTGAACCTGCTCCTCAACGCCGCCCAGGCGATCGCCGAGGGCGACGTCGCCGCCAACGAGATCCGCATTCGCGCCGGGACGACGGCCGATGGCGGTCGGATCTGCGTCGAGATCGAGGACACCGGTGCGGGCATGTCGGTGGGCGTTCAGCGGCGGATCTTCGACCCGTTCTTCACGACCAAGCCACCCGGCGTCGGCACCGGTCTCGGCCTCTCGATCTCGCACCAGATCATCATGTCGATCGGCGGCGAGATCGATGTGACCAGCGCCCCCGGCCGCGGCAGCACGTTTCGCGTGACGCTGCCGGTCGTCCTCGACGCCTCGGTGGCCGCCGCCGTCCCCGCGGTCGACATCGCCGGACCGCATGCGCGGGTGTTGATGATCGATGACGAGGCCGCGGTCGGCCGCTCGACGCGTCTCCTGCTCGCGCCCGAGCACGACGTCGTCCCGGTGACGCGCGCGAAGGATGCGCTGGGCCGGCTGCTCTCCGGCGAACGCTACGACGTGATCCTCTGCGATCTGATGATGCCCGAAATGAGCGGGATCGAGTTCTACGAGCAGCTCGCGCGCAGCGCTCCACAGTACCTCGGGAAGATCGTGTTCCTGACCGGCGGCGCCTTCACCCCGCATGCGCGCGAGTTCCTCGCGAGCGTCGCGACCCCACACCTCGAGAAGCCGTTCACCGAGCTCGCGCTGCGTCAGGCGATCCGGCTCGTTTGCGAGTCGTAGGCACGACCACGGACGGCTCGCGGCCTCGCCCGCGTACGCGCCGGAGCTCACCAGACCAGCGCCGCGGATGCACCGACCTGCAGCACATCACCGCCGAACTCGAAGTGCTTGTCGGGCGCCAGGTCACCGGGCGCCGTCACGTGCACGACGGTCTGCTCGAGCATGTGATCGACGCGCAGGAAAGCGTCGGCGTGGAAGCTGACATCCGGCAGGTCGTAGCGCCACCAGTGGTGACGTGGTGGTGGCGCGGCCGGGCGCGGGGTCCCGGGCGCCGCGGCGCGGAGCGTGCCGGCGTACCACGCGATGCCGGTGCTCGCGGTGACGGTCGGTCCGTCGAGCAGGTTGACGTTGGAGAGGTCCGGGTTGTCGACGACGCTCGTGCGGTAGCCGAGGCCGCCGCGGATCGCGAACGCACCGCCGGCGACGCGCAACTCGCCGCCCGCGCGCCACGCGAAGCTGTTCTTCCAGCCCAGGCGGTACGGGTGCGGGAACACGAGCGCGCCGGAGGGACCCTGCGGATCGAGCGTGTAGAGGTTGAGGAACGGGTAGCTCGACGATTGCGACGCGAGCTCGCCCCAGCGAAAGTAGGTGCCGTCGGCGGTGAGCGTGAGGTTCGGCATCGGTTCGCCGCTCGCGCCCACGGAGAACTGACGCGGCGAGAACCAACCCAGCGAATCGACGTGAACCGGGACCGGGATGTCGACGATCAGCTTCGCGTCGATCCGCGCGTCGACGTCGAGGTCGTGATAGAGCGCGCCGCGATACGCCGCGCCGATCCGGAACCGCTGCGAGGGCGTGTAGAGCACGCCCAGCCGCGGCGCGAGGATCGCGCTCATGCCGAGGCCGAGCGAGAACGCGACCGGCTGGTAGCCCGAGGGATCCATCGGATCCGGCTCGAGGATCGGGAAGTCCGTCGTGATCGGCAGCTGCGACTTGACGAGCGCCGCGAAGCCCGCGCCGATCGAGAGGTGCGGGGTCGCGCGCCACGCGAAGCCGAGTGCGATCGAGATCTGCTCGTTCGCCTTGCCGTACATGACGAAGTCCGGGGTCGGGTTCGCGGCCTGCTGGTCGAGCGTGACCGCCCCCGGCGTGCCGAAGCCGAGCATGAAGCCCGCGCTCAGGTCGAGCGGCAGCGCGAGGCACGAGCCGAACATCAGGCGGGTCTGGTCGCGCGTCTGCCCGGGGACGAGCGGCCCACCGGTGGATGGAGCGTCGTCGTGAAACGTCAGGCGGTGCGCGATATAGCTGGCGTCGAGCTGGGCTTGATCGCCGCGGCAGTCCGAGAGGTTGGCCGGGTTGTAGTGGGTCGCCGAGTAGTCGCCCGGCAACGCGGTGCCGGCCCCGCCCATCGCGATCGTGCGCGGCGAGGCGCCGTAGACATCCTCGGGCGTGTTCGCGGACGCCGTGGCCGAGGTCACGACCAGCCCGAGTGCCACGACGCACGACTGGGTGCGGAGGCGAGCGCGAAGACGGCGGTGGACCAAGGCGGGCTCGATGCGGCTCAGTGAGGGGCCAGGGTGCCGACCAGCTTCCAGATCGATGCGATGCCGTACTGGTCGTCGAGCAAGTAATCCGAGAGCGAGGTCACGACGTGGTCGAGCATCGGCTCGGTGAGCGCGGGCCGCAGCGCGCACGCGTTGCCGGTGTCGACGCTCGCGACATCGCCAAGCGTCTCGGCGAACACCGAGATCGGCGGCGCGCCATCCGCCGCGGGGCCCGGCGCGACGAGGTTGCGCAGGATCTGGACCATCGCGCCGTTCGTATCGCTCTGGACCAGGTCGTCGAGCGAGGCCAGCGTGGTCAGGGCGGTCGATTGGTTGTCCGCGGCGACCGTCTGCAGCCACGACACGACGTTGGAGAGATCGTCGTGCGCGAGCTTGGCCGACGAGATCGCGGCGGTGAGCTGGAGGATCGGCCGATACGCCTCGACCGGGCCGTTCGGGTTGCCGCGCAACAGCGAGACCAGCCAGGCCTCGACGGGCGCGGCGTTCGGCGAGGTCGCGACCTGGCGGGCGAGCCGGACCAGGGTCGCGAAGTTGCGGCCGGTCAGGTAGGTCTCGCTCGAGCGCTCGAAGTCGTCGATGTAGCAGGCCTGATCGGTGGGGGACAGCGCCGAGAGATCCGCGGCGGCCTCGAGCCCGACCGCGAGCAACAGGCGCAGGTTGGGGTACGCGAGCACGCGCGCGCCGCCGGGCACGGTCGTGGTCTCGGTCAGGTAGTGAGCCGCGAACCCGACCACGGCCGAGACGGCGGGGCCGGCGTGCGCGGCGGTGATCCGCGTGCTCGCCGTGTGCGCCACCTTCAGGAGCTCGCCCGCGATCGAGCTGTTCGCGACCGGCCCCATCCGCGTGCTCACCGTCCGCGGTGCGATCGCGTAGTCGGCCGAGTCGACCAGCAGGTAGCTCGCCGGATCGGTCGAGCCCGTGACGGAGATACCGTGGAGCACGTCGAGCGCCGCGAGGATCTTGACGATCGCGCCCGCCCGGGTCGAGGCCAGCAGCGGTGGCTCGATCCGGCGCACGAAGCTGGCCGCGTTGTCCGCCGGGTGGTCGTACGTGCCGCTCTTCCCCAGATCCGCCGCGACGTAGTCGAAGATGTTCACCAGCGCGGACATCTGGTGCTGCGCAGCGAACACGCGCGCGATCGGCAACAGCCAGTCGAGCCCGCCGGAGTTGGTCAAGCTGACGAGCGCCGGGATGTGCGCGGCCGCGGCGTCGGCGTGTGCCGAGCTACAGCCGAGCGCCTGGAGCGCACAGCCCGCGCCGTTGCAGACCAGCGGGATCGAGAAGTTGTTGAGCCAGTCGATCACGCTGATCAAGGTCGACACCGTCGACGGCGACTGGCTCGACATCGCGCCGAGCAGCCACGCCGAGACCGTGCCATCGGCCGGGTTGCCGAACGCGCCATCGAGCGCCGTGGCGGCGACGCAGCTGGTCGACACCGAGCCCTGCGAGCAGCCGATGAACCCGCAGTCGGCATACGACAGCAGCTCGATCGCGCGTTCGAGGCCGCTGCGGTTATCGACCCAGGTGCCGCTGCCGTCGCGGAAGAACCGGTCGTGCGTGTAATCGACCTGCGTACCGCTCGGGGTCGGGTTCGGGCGGCCCGCGAGCGACTCGTACTGGGTCATCCAGCCCAGCGACTGCTCGATCTGGGCATGCTCGGCCGGCGTCATGCCGGCGAGCAGGTCGACGAGCAGGTGCGGCGTGGACTTTCCGGTCGTGTTGCTCGTGGTGAAGATCTGGTGGAGCACCGGGAGCAGGCCGCCGAGCGCGTCGTACACCGTCGGATCGGTCAGCGACAGCGTCGAGCTCTGGAGCGCGCCGACCACGTCGCCGGCCGCGACCAGCAGATCCTCGGCCTTCGCCGGATCGGTGACGAACAGATCGTGGAGCACGCCGAGCAGCTTCGACGTCTGCGGGTAGCGCAGCAGCTCGAACGCGAGGTGCGAGGCGTCCGCGACCGGGTTGTCGGCCGCCGCGTACGCGCGGCAGGTCGGCGTGCCATCGTCGCAGGTGACCGGCGCGCCGAGCACCGCGTCGGCGATCGCGGGGATCTGATGATGGACGCCGGCCGCGACGAAGTCGGCGCCGAGCTGCATCGTGAACGACAGCGCGGTGCGCTTGACGTCGTAGTAGTCGTAGAGCAGGCCCCCTCCGGGGGCGACCGCGCGGCCCTGCGGATCGTGCGGGCCGGCTCCCTCGAGATACGGCAGGTCGATCACCTGCCCTGCCGCGTCGACCGGCTCGCCGGTCGGGCCGACATCGGCCACGCCATCGCCATCGCCATCGACGAACGGCGCCGGCAGCATGCCGGTCGCGGGATCGACGAGGACCTTCGGGTTGCCGTTGACGTCGGGCCGGACCATCCAGCCCGGGGCGCCCAGGGCGTAGTGGGGATCATCGACGAAGCCGTCGCGGCGCAGCAGGGTGCCCTGGACATCATCGAGCGTCAGCCCCATGCACGTGCTCGGCGGCGCGGACGGCCCGAGGGTCACCATGCCGAGCAGGTCGGTGCCGACCTGCTCGACGCCATCGTTCTCCTCGAGCAGGAGCCGGGTCGCGTGGAGCACGGCCGCCAGGTCCGGGCTCGCGAGGGCTCCGGCCGCGAGGTCCGTCACCATCGAGGACTCCACGAGTGAGGGCGAATGCGCGAGGTTGACGAGCGAGGTCAGCGTCGCGCGCTGCGGATCGGTCTGGTCATCGACCAGCGCGTGGAGCGCCTCGCCGACGTGGTGCACGAGCTGGGGGAGCGTGCCGTTCTGGACCACCGGGACGATCGTGCCGCCGACGAGATCGGGCAGATCATCGCTCACGCCGTGCGACAGCGTCCCGTCGAACGACGCCACGAAGTCCGCGTGATGAGGCTCGAGTTGCGCGACATACGGCAGCGAGCACGCCTGCGCGGCGGCGAGGTTCGCGCGGATGATGCGGAACACCATCTCCCCGAACGTGAGCTGCTGGTCGGGCGGATGCTGCTCGGTCGGCACGTTGCCGCAGGCGACGCTGAACGCCAGGCCCAGCAGCCATGTCCTCCGGAGCCCCATCTCGATGCGACGCTAACACGCGGTCGTTCGGGACGGGCCAAGGAATTCTGGTGCAGCCCCGCGGCTATCGGCGCGATCGGCGTGGAGGTCTCGGTCCGCCCAGAATCACGGGGACACCGACCGAAGCGCCGTCTCGAGTTGTCGAGCCGCCGCCGAGAGCTCGAGCCGCGCCATCTCGCCGATCCGACGCGGCGCTTCGTCGTACGTGCACAGCGTGCCGAACATCGCACCATCGGGGCCGAACACCGGCGCACCGACATAGGTCGCCAGGACGTTGCGCTTGGCGTGGCCTGCGGTCCGTGGATCGGAGGCCGCATCCTCGATCGCGACCAGCTCACCCGTCTGCCTCACCAACGTGCAGTACGACTGCTCGATCGGCGTGATGACCGCAAACGCATCGGCGCGGTTGTGCTCGCGGTCGTAGGTCCACATGCTCACGAGCGCCTCGCGGTCGAACCGAAACAACGACGTGTACCGGCACCCGGTCGTGTCCGAGAGGCGGGCCAGCATGCCTCGCAACGCGAGCGGCCCGTTGCGATCCGTGACCGTCGCGATCGTCGCGATCAGGTCGACGAGCTTGACCGGCTTGAGCAGGTGCTTTTCGAATCCGGCCGCGAGCGAGGCCGCGCGATCGGCTTGGCTACCGCGACCCGAGAGCACGACGGCAGGAACGGCGGTCATGCCGGGGAGCTCGCGGAACGTCGGGAGCCAGGTGAGCCCGCTACCATCTGGCAGCGACAGATTGCACAGCAGGACATCCGGCCGCCCACGACCGAGCTCGCCGACCGCGGCGGCGCCGGTCTCGGCCACATGACAACTGGCTCCCCGCGCCTCGAGCGCCATCGCGAGCAGCGTCCCGGTATCGGGGTCATCCTCGACGAGGAGCACCGAGATTCCTTCGAGGTCCCGGTTCACGAAACGCAACGTAGCATGGAGCCCGGGACTCGCCGAGCCTAGAGCTCGTCGCTCCGTGCGCGAGCTCGCCCGCACGGGCGTAGTCGGCAGCCACGCGCTGATGCCGCGGCGAATAATGGTTGGCTGATTAGCGCGCGGTGTTCGTGGAAAGGAGCTCAGCTATTGCGAACCACGACGGGGACAGCCCGGGCACCGCCGCGCACGAGCGGAATCGGATGCTTGTCGGGCGGCACCCTTCAAGGGGCTCGTGGCCGATTGATCCACGACTCGCTCGGAATCGCTTTGACGTTCGGCGGCGAGCAGTCGCGATATACGGGGTAGCGTGAATCCAGATTGAGTGGCCCGCTGCCACGGCACGGTACGGATTTCGATGCCGGAGAGAATCCGCGCTCAGGTGGCAGGTTGGTCGTCTGGCCACCGTTGAACGTGGAGACCCAACCGTGGGCCGGCCATTCGATGCCCCAGATGATCTCGCTCTCTATCGTGTTGCCGTTTGGGTCGCGTGCGGCGTCGAAGTGTTGCGTGAACACTTCGTTCGCTGCGATCGGCTCGAGGTCGTAACCCGGACGGTTGATGAACTTGAAGCGGCGCACGCTACCCGTCGCGTCGATATCGAGGAGCATCCACGCGCGGGTCCACGCGTCGCTCAAGATCGCCGCCGTGCTGTACGGCGCGATCCGACGGCGCCGATAGTCCTGCGGCTTCGCGGGGACCTTCACCGGTAGGTGATCGTGGATCTCGATCACCTCGTTGCCGCGCATGGTGGGTTGCGTTGGTGGGTCTGCGGCAGCGGTAAGACTTGCGAACAACAGTATCGCAAACATGATGACCCGCATGAGCACTTCACGAGCAAGGCTCGTGCCACGCGATCGAATACCTTGCCGAGCGCCTTCGCGTCATTCGTCGCAGGTCGCAGCGAAGTTTGGCGCTCCGCGACATGACCACCGAGTGTGATGAACATGTCACGATCCGGCCGTGGGATCGTGGCGCTGGCGACCCGGGTGTGAAGCTCGCGCTACGGTGGTCACGCGTTGCGATCGACCACGTCGACGATAGCTTCTTCGTCGCCGATGTGTGCGGCACGGTCATCGCCCCCTGATCGCGCTCGCGATCTAATGTGCGGTCGGCGCGGCGGGATGCTCGTGCTCGCCAAACGCCACGGCGAGCGTGAAGCCAGCGGTGACGTAGAAGTCGGTCGAACGCTCGAGCCCGTCGCGAAGCAGCGGCATCGCTCCGGCGCTACCAAGGATCGCGAGGCGGACGCCATGAAACACCCCCTCGGCTGCACGGCCGATCTCGAAGCCGAGCGTCAACGTGCCGGCCGGGAAGTAGCCGTCGGTGTGCCCGGTGATCATCGTGTTGGTCTGTGGGTTGTCCGTGTCGCAGTCCTGGGCATCGCCCATCGCGTTCACGCAGTACGAACCGCTTGCAGCGATGCGCGTGGCCTCGAGCGCGCCTTGGACGTCGATGTCGAGCCAGCGCGCTGGCGACCACACCGGCGCGTTCGCGGCGAGCTCTAGGCCCAGGCGGGTCGCATGGTAACTGGCGAGCCGATCACTCGAGCGCTTGCCGGTTCCAAACAGGACGCCCGCGAACGACAGGTCGCCGATCTTCTTGCGATACCCGACATACGGCTCGATGGGTGCGTCGCCCGATTGGCCGAACACTCGCCCACCCACGATCAGTCCGGGCAGCTTGATCAGGTGGTCTGGCTCGAACACCGCGGCGAGCTGTGCGATGGGTGCCCCCCCCGCTTCGTCCTGAGCCGATTTGCTCAGATAGAAGCCGGGCACGGTGCCACCTTGAACCTCGAAGCCGGCCCGCTGCATCGGCACCGCGGACACCCCGGTGGTTGCCGGCATCGGGCCCAACGTCGTGCACGCCGACAACAACGAGATCACGACAAGCTTCATCGCTCCAGCGAAACCCGACTCGCACCGGCGGGCAAGAAAATCCACCTCTTCGGGGCGCTCGCGATCTTGATCGGATGGATCGTGTGGGCCCCTATGAAGGTTCGGGGCCTAGAACCGGAGGCCGCTCATTGGTTGGGGAGTCCGGGGGTGGGCGTCGCGCAGAACGCCCAGTCGGTCGCCGCGTCGTTGGTGTCCTGGCCATCGGGACGCCGGCACAGCGAGCCGGTGACGGAATTCGAGTCGGCGACCGTCGCGGGCAACGGGGTGCCCTCGACGAGCGACGTCGCGGTCCCGAATCCCGGCAAGCTCGCCGCGGTGACCAGGCCCTCGTACGAGAGCGCATCCTCGAGCGACGGCGCGACCGTATCGATCAGCGCGATCCCATCGGGGCTGCCGTTTTGAATCATGTTGGTCGTCCAACCCGGG
>JBDTEH010000299.1:0-31209 GCA_039922635.1 Kofleriaceae bacterium
CACTACATCGAGCTCAAGAAGGGTAAGGATGTCGACGGCGAGAAGCGGGTCACCGAGGAGTGCCAGGCGCTCGGCGGCTGCAAGGACGAGGGCAAGAAGAGCCCGCCGAGGAAGTCCGCGCCGAAGAAGAAGTAGCCGAGCGTGGTAAACTTTCTCGATGAGGATCAGCTGGCTGCCGCCCGACGAGATCGCGGCGGCCCGCACCGCCCTCACCGCGGACGGCGCGACCTACGAGCAGCACTTCACGCCGGCGTTCACGGTCCCACCGCCACCGAGCGCGCCGCAGTTCCTCGACTGGCCCGGGATCACCGAGCACGTCGCGCGCGCCGAACGGATCTCCGAGGTCGTCCGCGAGCACGGGCTGGTCGCGGCGCGCGAGCGCTTCGATGGCTCGGGCATCGCGATCGAGGCGGCCACGGTCGCGGCCGCCGCGCACGAGGACGACAGCCTCGACCTCGATCGCGTGCTGGGCGTGCTGCGCTGCCCGATCGACGTCTACGTGTTCTACGCGCCGTTCCTCGAGCTCCTGGTCTCGCTGTCGAACGGCCACCTCGACCCGGCGGTCAAGGCCTACGAGGAGTTCGCCGAGGCCTATACCCACGCGCTCGCCGCGATGCCCGGCGGCACCGCGCGGATCGGCGCGATGCGCGACGGCCTCGCCGATCTGATGGTCTCGGCCGGCCAGCTCGACCGTGCCGAGGCGCTGTTCGAGCGCCGCCACGAAGAGGATCACCGCGATGTCGCGGTCGCCCTGTCGGCGAGCCGCGCGTACCTGGCCGCCGGCAGCGTCAGTCGCGCGATGCGCTGGCTCGGCATCGGCGCCGCGCGGGCGACCGAGCTCGGTCGCGCCGAGCTCGCCGAGAAGCTCACGCAGAAGCAAGAAGCGCTGCGCAAGCGGCTGAGCTGACGGTCGCGCGAAACGCGGATCCCACGCCGCCTGTACCGAAGAGGTGTGGGCACTGGGCTGTATCCGCGCTGATTCGCGCGGCTCCCTGCTAGCTGTGATGTGGCACGAGCTCGTCACGAAGGCGACACAAAGGCCGATCCAGGGACGAAGGGGACGAAGGGGCGGGTGGCGGCTGCGCCGCGTGTTCGCGGGTTGCGTGGTGCCACGCCAGGTCGGCTTCGATCCATAGCGTGATCGAGTTGGCGGCCCGGGACGGAGGCGGGACGAGATCGGAGATCGGA
This sequence comes from Kofleriaceae bacterium, assembly GCA_039922635.1. GTDB lineage: Bacteria > Myxococcota_A > Polyangia > Haliangiales > Haliangiaceae > JABFXX01. The sequence goes on from JBDTEH010000299.1 coordinate 1,189, forward strand.
AGGAGCAGAACGATCGCAGGGGCTACTCGTCGTCGCTGCCCGGCTTGAGTCCAGGCGCGATCGAGTTGGGTTGCTGGGACGGAGGCGGGACGAGACGGGAGACCGGAGGAGCAGAATGAGCATGCGGACGTTGGTGGGTCAGGCGTCTAACGCGTTCGTCTGCTCGCCGCGCGGGGTGCCCTTGTGGGCAGATATGACTGGCTCCGCCCGTCGAGGTGGCTGGCCTCGGCCTCGCGGCCAGCGCGCGTCGATCGCGCCGGGCGCACGGCGCTGAGCCCCTGCACGCGGCCGACCCGCATACGGCGCACGGCTGGAACGCGGACGCGGTGCTGGGCGCCCGTCACGACCGTCGCGCGCCTGCCGCGTCGGCGCGAAGGCCAGCCACCCCGACGGGCTCCGGGAGCTCCCCCCGGGAACCCGGCACACACACCAGCGCTTGGCGCGCGGCCTTGCTCCGAACCCGAGCGCGTCAAGACGAGATCGGAAGGATACAGACCATGAACGAGATCGAGATCAGGTTGCTCCAGTCGCTCAGGCACTCGAACCTGCGCGATGACTTCAACACCCAGGCCCTCGCAGCGAGCGAGTCGGCGCATGCGGCAAGCGAGACGCCGCATGCGGCAAGCGAGACGGCGCATGCGGCGAGCGAGACGGCGCATGCGGCGAGTGAGGTTGCTGCGGATGCGAACGGATCACCGGCCGATCGCGGGCGCGCACACCAAGGACGCTCGGCCACACGCGCGGGCGTCGACCTGTTGTACGGCGAGCTAACCGAGGCGGTGATCGGCGCCGCGATCCAGGTCCATCGCTGGCTCGGGCCGGGGCAGCTCGAATCGACCTATCAGCGCGCGCTCGGCAAGGAGCTCGCGTTCTGCGGCATCCGCTATCGTGCGCAGGTCCCGATCACCTCGCGATACCGAGGCGAAGCGGTCGGCGAGTTCTTCGCCGACTTCATCGTCGAGGACAAGATCATCCTCGAGCTCAAGGTCGTCTCGCGGATCTTGGCCGTGCACCGCGCGCAGGTGAATTCCTACTTGCGCGCGACCGGCCTGCAGCTCGGCCTGCTGATCAACTTCTATGTGCCCATACTCCACATGGGCGTGAAGCGCGTGTTGCCGTAGGCGAGCTGGCAGCTCACCGGCGCCTGGTTGGCGCCTGGTTGGCGCCTGGTTGGCGCCTGGTTGGCGCCAGTGCCCACTACGAGCCGACGGTGGATCCGCGTTACGAGACCACGCGCTTGATCGCGCGCCACAGCACCGGCTCGTGGAAGTTGATCAGGAGCCCGAGCCGGAGCCGGGTCGCGCGCAGATACGACAGCACCTGCGAGCGATGGACCGGCAGCACCCTCGCGACCGACTTGAGCTCGAGGATGACCTTGTCTTCGACGATCACATCGACGCAGAACTCGCCGACCGCGTCGCCCTTGAAGTACGCGGTGATCGGAACCTGACAGCGATGCGCGATGCCTCGATACCCGAGCTCTTTGCTCAGCGCGCGTTCGTACGTCGACTCGAGCTGGCCCGGGCCGAGGTGCTTGTGCACCTCGATCGCCGCGCCGGTGATCGCGTACGACAGTTCCTTGTGCAGGATGCCGACGGCCCCGCCGGTCGTGCCGGTCGTGCCGGTCGTGCCGGTCGTGCCGGTCGTGCCGGTCGTGTGCGGTGCGGTCGAGCGTGGGCCCAAGATGCGGAGCGATGCGCGCAGCTTGGATTCGATCTCGTTCGTCTCGTTCGTCTCGTTCGTCTCGTTCGTCTCGTTCGTCTCGTTCGTCTCGTTCGTCTCGTTCGTCTCGTTCGTCTCGTTCGTCTCGTTCATGTTCCGGTTCCTTTCCGATCTCGTCTTGACGCGGTCGTGTTCGGCGCGAGGCCGCGCGCCGAACACGGGTGCTTGCAGGGGTTCTCCCGGGGGGGCCCGGAGCCCGTCGGGGTGGCTGGCCTTCGCGCCGACGCGGCAGGCGCGCGACGGTCGTGCCGGGCGCCCGGCACCGCGTCCGCGTTCGAGCCGTGCGCTCGTATGCGGGTCGGCCGCGTGCAGGGGCTCAGCGCCGTGCGCCCGGCACGATCGACGCGCGCTGGCCGCGAGGCCGAGGCCAGCCACCTCGACGGGCGGAGCCAGGCATTCCGTCCCCAAGAGCAACCCGCGCGGCGAGCAGCCTACGGCGTCAGCCCTCCACCCGCGAGCTCTCGGGCGGCGCAGCCGCCACCCGATCCTTCGTCCCCTTCGTCCCTGGATCGGCCTTCGTGTCGCCTTCGTGAGCCGCTCGCGCGATCTGCACTTCCGAAGCGCCAACCAGCAAGCTCGCGGCGCAGCCGCAACCCGTCCTTCGTCCCCTTCGTCCGCCGGGGTCAGGCGCTCGGAGCGCTGTAACGCTGCGTGTGTGGATCCCAGGGATAGACGTTCGGGCCGTCGATGGCATCGAGGTCGCGTAACCCGTGCTTGATCGCGCGGAAGCCATCGGTCATCGGGAGCTTCTCGACGACCCACACGCGGTGCGGCCGCGCGTACTCGGGCAGCGTGCGCACGGCGATCGAGAGCGCGTCGAGGTCGAGCGCCGCTCCGGAGTGCAGCTCGATCGCGGCGATCGGGACCTCGCACGTGCCGGTGCGGCGGCCGGCGGCGATGCACAGCGCGACCCCGGTGTAACCGTACAACGCGTCCTCGATCTTCGTCGAAGCGACCACGCCTTGCGCGGTGTGGATCCGCTGGCCCTGGCGATCGACATACCAGTAGTCGCCGGCGGTATCGACGCGCATGAAGTCGCCGGTGACGAACCAGGTGTCGCCGGACTCGAACGCGCCGTGCAACAGGCGCTTCGGGTCCAGGTGCGCGATGTCGCTACCGGCGCGCGCGAGTTGTGCGATCAGCATGCCGGACTCGTCGAGCCGGGCGTGGACGAGCAGGCCGCGACCATCGCGGACGAAATCGTCGGTGACGTCGTCCCACGCCGCGATCACGACGTGCGCCGAACCGGGCAGCGGCCGGCCGACCGAGCCGAGCTTCTTGCCGGCGGTGTTCGCGAGCACGGCGTTGGCCTCGGTGGAGGCATAGAGCTCGAGTACGCCGACCGGGCCGAACCGATCGACGAGCCGGCGCCACACGTCGGGCCGCATGCCCGAGCCGGCGAACAACCGGACCGGATTGTTGTTCTCGCCGACCACGGGCGCCGCGTCGACGAGCCGGCGGCACATCTCGCCAGCGTAATAGACCACGCTGACGCCATAGCGCCGGACCTCGTCCCAGAACGTATCGGCGGCGAAGCGCGTGGCGAGCGCGAGCCGTGCGCCCGAAGCGAGCGCGCTGCCGGCGGCGACCAGCGTGCCCGAGGGGTGGTGGAGCGGCAGGCAGCAATACACGGTGTCGCGGGTGGTGAGCGTCGCGGCCGCCGCGGCGCCGAGCGCGGAGAACGCCCAGCGCCGGTTCGTGATCCGGGTCGCGCGCGGCGGTTCGTGCGCGCCGGAGCTGACGAAGATCATGGCCAGGTCGCGCGCGAGCCCGGCGTCGGCCCGGAACCAGCCGGGGATGGCGACCGCCGCCGGATCGATCGCCTCGAGATCGATCACGCCGGCCGGGATCGCGCGCGGGACACGCTTCTCGCCGGGCAGCGCATCCCCCTGATCGCCGACGCCGCCGAGCGCGAGGACGCCGATCGTGGTCGCGGCGCGAGCGCGCGCGGCGTTGTCGGGATCGACGACCACGAGCTCCGCCTCGCCGAGCGCGAGCGCGTGCGGCACGACCGCATCGCTGGTGTCGGGCGACAGCAACACGGCGACCGCACCGAGCCGGTTGATCGCGCCGACCGCCGACAGGTGCGACGGCCGCGACTTCATCATCACCGCGACCCGCATGCCGGGCTTGACGCCGCACGCGATCAACCCACGCACGACCGCGTCGACCCGGCGATTCGCGTCCGCGTACGTGAACGCGCGGCCGCGCCACAAGAAGAACGTGCGATCGCCGATCGCGGCGGCCTGCTCGGCGAGCGTCTTGCCGAGACCGATCCGCGAATCATCTTGCAGGTGGCGCAGGCGGTTGAGCCGCGGCAGCTGCCAGCGTGCGTGGTCGAGGTAGTGACCGAGGTCCTCGCCGAGCGCCTCGATCCGATCGAGCGCGACGCGCGCGGTCTTCTCGACGAGCCCCTTCGCGAGCTGGAGCGCGCCCTCGTCGTGCACGTCGTCGTCATCCTGGGGTGCGTCGCCGCGCGCGAACGGATCGGGGACGTCCTCGCCGCGAACGTCGATCGCGGCAGGCGGCAAGCCGCCCTGCATCCACGTGACCACGCCGGCCCAGGTCACCGCGAGCGCGGTGTGGCCGACCACCAACCCGAAGTGCCCCGCGCGGACCGGCACCTCGAACATCTTCGTCACGTGCGGCGCGGCACGGCGGATCCCGCGCACCGATCCGGGGCGGCCCATCTCGTCGCGGCTGCCGACGAAGTACAAGATCGGGCAGGTCAGATCGGCGAGGGTGACCGTGCGGCCGTCGATCACGAAGCCGCCGGAGGCCATGCGATTGCCGACGATCACCTCGTCGACGAACTTTCGAAACGCGGGACCGGGCCACGCGACGAAGCCCTGACCGCCGAGGAACAAGCGCTTCGCTTCGCGTTTCTCGAGCGCGGCGCGATCGTGGAGGTTGCGGACGAAGTCGACGAGCTGCATCGCCTCCTTGCGGGCCGACAGCAGCTTGAAGCCGGTCGAGGTGAACGTGCTGGGCAGGCCCTCGATGCGGGCGAGCGGCCACTCGAGCACGCTGCGCAGGCCGGCGGTCAGCCGCTCGGTGAGGTCCTCGTCGATCGCGAGCTGGCGATGCAGATCGACCGGCGAGCCCATCGTGATGATCGAGGCCAGGCCGGCCGACTTGCGGAACGCCGCGGCCTGGTAGCAGAACATCCCGCCCTGCGAATACCCGGCGAGGTGGACATCGCGACCGGTCGCGGCGCGCACGCGATCGATCGCCTCGGACACCGCGCGCACGTGATCGTCGAGCGTACGATCCATCCCGCCTTCTTCGCGCTCGGGGGCGCCGAAGTCGGTGAGCCACACATCCGCGCCGGCACCGCCGAGGAACGCGACCGCGCTGGTGTCCGGTGAGATGTCGTAGATCTCGGAGGCGACCATCAACGGCGGGATCAACAGGATCGGGCCGGCGTCGCGGCCGGGCTCGGGCAGCCCCTGCTCGGCCAACGGCGCGCCGTCGCGCTGGTAGCGGCGCAGCCGGTAGATCTTGTCCTCGTGAACGACCTCGAACGGCGCACCGTAGGGTGCCGTCAGCCGGCCCGCGCGCGCGATCTCGAGCGCGTTGTCCCAGGCGAGCCCGAGTCTCCGGATCCGCCGCGCGATCCACACCTGCCGGCGGCGCCGCGACGACGTCATTACGGCGACGGTGGAGCGGCAGCTGGCATCGCCGGCTGGGGCTGGGGCTGGAGCGGAGGCGGTCCACCGGCGAGCGGCGTTAGCCCGATCGCGATCGGCGTGTCGTCGAACCGGCGCCAGTCACCGTCGACGAGATCGATGACCCACGGCACGATCGTGTAGACCCACAAGAGGTTCGCGAAGAACCAGCCGTTGATCTCGCTCTCGCGCTCGAACACGAGCGGCTGGAAGCCCTGCAGGGCGATCTGGATCTGCGCGGGGCGGCCGCGCTCGAGCGCGACCGTCATCGGCGTCTGGCCGACCGGCTGGCCGTTGTAGTAGACCCACGCACCCGGCGGATTCGTCGATACCGGCACGTAGTCCGGGCCGCCGGCGAACAGCGTCGCGCAGCCGGAGACCACGCTCAGCGCGAACACGCAGATCGCGACCCTCATCGTCGGGGTCATCATCGGGTCATCCGGCCTGTCCAGCCACGCGATAGCCGACCCCGCGCTTGCTCTCGATCAGGTCGTCCGCCTGCACCGTACCGAGCTTGCGCCGCACGCGGTGGACGAGCTCGCGCACGTTCTCGCTGTCGGCTTGTACCGACTTGAACGCGAGCGCATCGGCGATCTCGTGCCACGCGACGTACGCGAGCTCGGCATCGCTGACGATCCGGCGGCGTTCGACGAGCAGCTGGAGCAGGCCGAACTCCATCGCGGCGAGCTCGATCGCGGTGTCGTCGACGCGCAGCACGCCACCGTCCACGCGCTGGCGCAGATCGAGCGCCGTCCCCTTCGGCGTCACGACCGTCGCGCTGAACACGAGCTCGTCGCGGCGGGTCGGCGCGGTGCGGCCGGAGCCGCGCGGCGCTTCCATCTTCGGCAGTGCCTCCGGCCAGAAGTAGAACCGCACGTCGCCGAGCCGGATCTGGGCGCCGCTCGGGATCGCGGTCTCGGTGACGCGCTGATCGTTGACCTCGGTGCCGTTCCGGCTCGAGTTGTCGAGGATGTGCCACGCGCCGTTGTCGAGCTTGAGGGTCGCGTGATCACTCGACACCGAGGCGTGCAAGACCGCGAGATCCGCGCGCGGGTCGCGGCCGAGCTTCGTTCCATCCGCGACCGCATGTGCGCAACCCCAGGCATCGACCATCGAGGCGGCGGCGGTGGGAACGCGCGAGAAGATCTGCTCGCTCGTGATGCCAGGCGAGGCAATCGTGACGCCGTGGGCCGTACAGAGCAGGCCGATCGACCGCGGCGACGAGCACAACAGGCAGTTCGCCATTCGAACCCAAACATCTCGCGGTTCTGGAGAGCGCGCAAGCAACCCCTCACGCAGACCATCCGCGGTCGGACCGACCGACCGTGCGGTCGAACCCGCGGCGATGGCGCGGTCGCCCGCCGCGGTCAGAACGTGCCACCGCTCATCACGCCGAGCTGTCCGTTGGCACCGATCCACGGTGCGAAGCTCGTGTGCGCGGAGCTGCCGTCGTTTGCGGCATGGATGTACTTCGGATCGACGCCCTGATCGCGGGTCATCAGGATGCCGAGCCCGAAGCCCCCCCACAGGCCGGCGGTCATCGCACCGGTGACGACGCTCGCGTTGGTATCGCTGGTGTTGCCGTTGCGCGGCTTCGCGAGCGCGCCCGCGAGGAGACCTCCGACCATCGCGCCGACGAACGTCGACGCGAACACGTACTTCGCGCGGCGCGGCGACCAATCGAGGCGTGGCGCGACGAGCGCACCCACCACCGCGCCGCCGTCGAGGCCGAGCGCGAGCGTCGTGTTCTCGAAGCCGCCGTAGTCACCGTCGCGATTCGCGGTGACGGCCGTGAGCAGCGCGGTCGAGCTGCCGAGCAGCATCAGGTTGGCGACAAACAGCGACTGCCCGTCGGTCAGCTCGGCGTTCTGGCCGTAGATGAAGCCGCCCGCCGCGCCCGCGACGCTGCCGAGCGTGAGCAGGCCCATGATCGACGACGCGTCGTGATAGTCGGTGGGTTGGATCAGCAGCGCGCCGTTCGCGATGCCGAGCATCATGCCGATCGTGGTCGCGTGCGCCGCGCCCGCATCGATCGTGTATTTCTGCGTCAGCAGGTAGCCGACCCCGCCGCCGCCGGCGAGGCCGCCGAGGATCAGGAGCGTGATCGCGTTGCCGTTATTGATATCCTGGCGGATCGCGAGATCCGTCGCCGCGAGCACGCCAACCGTCGCGAAGTCCGCCATCACTTCACCGTCGTGAAAGTGGCTGCGTCCACCGAGCGAGACCGGCGGTCCGTACACCGGCTGCGCGTACGCTTGAGGTTGCCCGTACGGTGCGGGCGGTGGGTACGGCTGGGGCTGCTGACCATACGGCGCCGGCGGCGGATACGGCTGCGGCGCCGGGTACGCCTGCGGCGGCGGCGCCGTGGTCCCCGGCTGGCCCGGCTGCACCGGCTGCACGGGCTGCACGGGCTGCACGGGCTGCACGGTGGCGCCGACCGCAGGCCCCGGCTGCACGGTCGCACCGACTGCGACGCCGCCTTGCGGAGCACCGGCGATCGGTGGCGCAGGCTGCTCGGGTTGGGGTTGCGGCGCCGGTTGCGGAGTGTAGGCCGGTTGCTGCTGCGAATACTGCGGAGCCGCGGTCGGTGGCAGGCAGCCCGCGATCAAGCCGACCCACACGACCAAGCGCGTTGCACCCATGACGACCATTATCGGCGCGATCGCCGCCGGTAGCCAGCCAGACGAGCGTGAGGAATGCGGTACTCACCCGCAGCTCACCACCGGTTTGGCTATCATCGAGGTCATGAGGCAGTGCCTGGCAGTTCTGGTCCCGCTGTTCGGCGCCTGCTCGTTCATCTACAACCCCGACCACATCAATCGCGAGATCGACGCGGCGGTCGCCGACGTCGAGATGATCACGGATGTCGATCCGACGATGCTCCAGATCGATGACGTGTATCCGCACAGCGTCGATGAAGGTGCGGGCACGGGGCACGCGGCACCCGCGGTGTTCGTGATCACGGGCAACCAGATCGCCGCGGACGCGACCGTCACGGTCGTGCCAGCGGCCGAGGACGCCAGCGCGGTGCACGTGATCGCCTCTCAGGCGGCCGTCGATGGCAACTTCATCGCATTCACGCTGCAGGTCGACGACAACGGGATCCAGGATGACGCCGTGGAGCACATGGTCACGGTCACCGTGTCGCAGTCCGGCGGCACGATCACGCGCTCGCTCGATCCCGCCAAGCTCGTCGTCCACCACCTCGACAGCTTGACCGCGGCCACCGCCCCGCCACTGCGCGAAAAATATTCGTACGTCGACATCCAGGGCCCGCTGGCGTTTGCAGCGGCGAACGACGTGGGCCCGGTGCAGGTTCACGCCGCCGGGTCGATCTCGATCACGGGCAAGATCTCGGCCGACGCGAACGGCCAGACGGCCGGCCCGGGAGGTTGCTCGGGCGGCGCTGCCAAAGCCTCCGGCGAGAGCTCGAACGGCAAGACCGGTTGGTCGTGTACCGGCCTGGGCGCCTCGGCGGGCGGCGGCCTGGTCAATAACGTCGGTGGCGGCGGTGCCGGCTTTGTCTCGCCGGGGAGCTCGGGCACCGGCCCCGGTGGTGCGGGTGGCGGCAAGTACGGCACCGCCGAGATCGACGCATTTGCGAACAACTGCCCATCGGGTGGTGGTGGGGGTGGCGCGGCGACGCTTGGCTCGGCCACCGCGGCCGGCGGCGGTGGTGGCATCGTCGAGTTGAGCGCGGGCGGCGATGTCACGCTCGGCGCCGGGGCGAGCTCGAATGGCGGCAGCGGCGTGAACGGCGGCGGCGGTAATGGCGGAGGTGGAGCAGGCGGCGTCGTGCTGATCCGCTCGGGCGCGACGCTCGCGATCACGGGCGCTGTCACGGTCGACAAGGGCACGGGCGGCGCCAACGGCACCGCCGGAGGAGACGGCTCGATCGGGCGCATCCGCGCTGACGCAGCGAAGGGAGCGGTTCCGGCCGGCAGCTACAACGCACCGATGTTCGTCGATCCCCCCGCGACCGCGACCGTGCAGCAGCCGATGGTGAGGGTGCGCGGGTTCGCCGGCGATCAGACGGCGCTGCTCACCGTCTATGATCGCCAGGGCATGGTCGTCGGCTCGCCAGTGGCGATCGCGTTCGGCTCGACCGATACGCTGATGCAGGTGGTCGCGCTCGAGGCCGGCTACAACCGGATCTGTGCGATCGTGAAGAACGGCAACCTGTCGACCAATCCCGAGGCCGGCAACTGCGCCGAGATCGCGTTCTTGCCGTAACTACTTGCGGGCGCGGAGCGCGGCGTGGATCGCATCGAGCTCGAGCTTCGCGGCGTCGCGGTGTGCTTGCGACGAGTTCGCGTCGACGTAGAAGATGTGGCTGTAACGGGTCTGTAGATCCGAGACGCTTTCGAGCCCCTTGGCGGCGGCCACCGCCTTGAGCTCCTGGCCGATCCCGATCCACTGCGCGCGAAACGCGTTCGCGTCGTAGCTCGCCGCAGGCGGGGGGACCTTGGTCTCGACGGGGACGGGCCTGGTCTGCGGGACCTGCTCGACGGTCTCGAGCTTCGGCCGCGCGACCGGATGCTTCTCGATCACCGGATGTTTCGAGGTCGACCGCTTGTCGAGTTTCGGCGCGACCGGCGGCGCGACTGGCAGCGCGACCGGCGGCGCGACCATTGCCGATGGAGTCGGAGGCTCGACCGGCGCCGGCTTCGGCGGTTCGACGACCGCCACGGGCCCTGCGGGCGCGGGCGACCTGTCGATTGCCTTCGCACTGCCTTCGCCCGACTTGGCTCGGGTCGCGACCGCCGCGATCCCGATGACGAGCACGAGCACCATCGCACCGATCGCCGCATACAGCCCGATCCGGCGCCGGGGCGGCGGCGCAGCCTCCTCCGTGATCAACGGCAGCCGCTCGTCGCGCACCGCCACGGCCGAGCTCATCGCGGGTGCCTGGAGCGCTGGCTCGGCCTCGCGAAACGGCGGCGGGAAGGTGCCGCTGAACTCGCCCACGTGGCGCGGCGTGACCGGCTCGGTCGACTTCGGCGCGCGCACGGCGATGGCGAGCGGCACGCCGAGCTGCACCGCGGCCGCATCGCGATCGGTCTTGATCAGGTCGAGCAGCTCGCGCGCGGCCTTCGCCGTCGGCGGGCGCGCGTCGCGCCTCTTCTCCATCAGGCGGCGCGCGAACGCCTCGAGCAACGGATCGACCTCGAGGTACGGCACGCGCTCCGCGATCGGCGGCGGATCGAGCATGAGGTTCGCGCGCGCCACCTCGGCGCCGTGGCCGTCGAACGGCAGCTTGCCGCACAGCAGCTCGTAGATCATGATGCCGAGCGCGAACAGGTCGATGCGGTGATCGATCGGATCGTTGACCGCCTGCTCGGGCGCCATGTAGTGCGGGGTCCCGAGCACGAGGCCGTTCGTGGTGAGCCGCCCGGTGCCATCCGACGGAGCTCCGCCCTCGCGCAGGATCGCGATCCCGAAATCGACGATGCGGGGCACCTCCTCGCCGTGGGAGTCCTTCTCGACGATCACGTTCTCGGGCTTGAGGTCGCGATGGATCAGGCCCGCTTCGTGGGCGTGGTAGAGGCCCTCGAGTATCTGGCGGGTCAGGGTATGGATGCGCGCGGGCGGCATCGGCGCTTCGGACAGCAGGGTCGCGAGGTCGTGGCCCTCGGCGAAGTCCATCACCATGTAGCGCAGCCCGTCGCTGGTTTCGCCGACATCGACGACGCCGATCACGTTCGGGTGGTGCAGGCGGCCCGCGAGCTCGGCCTCGCGCTCGAACCGCTGCAAGGTCTTTTCGTCCTCGAGCAGGCGCGGGTGGAGCACCTTGACCGCGAACGGCCGGCCGACCTTGACGTGCTTCGCGCGATACACCGAGCCCATCGCGCCCTCGCCGAGCCGCGCCTCGATCTGGTAGCGATTCGCGAGGACCTCACCGATCAGCCGATCGACGCGCTCCGAATCCCGCCGCGCCTGTTCGAAGTCGGAGCTCGCCATCAAAACGTCCCGACATAGAACACGCTGCCGCCGGTGCCGGAATCGACCGGCGCGGCGACCACGTGCGGCGCCTCGTCCGAGGTCGCGAAGATCACGCCGCTCGCGATCGCGGCGCCGATCGCGGTGACCCAGCCGAGGTCGGCGTACAGGTCGTGGTGGCGGATCGTGTCCTTCTGCGCGTCGGTGCAGGTGTTCTTGTTGGCCTCGCAGGAGTCGTACTTGCTGCGCGCCGACAGCCCGAACCCGATCCCGACGCCGAGGCCGACCACGGCGACGCCGCTGGTGATCATCGCGGGCAGCGTGACGTGACGCGGCTTGCCGTCGACCAGCGTGCCGTCGATCGCCAGCCCGCTCGCGAGCTTGGGCCTGGGCCGCACCACGGCCTGGGGCAAGAACTTCTCGGCGGCTTCCTGGAACCGTGCCTTCGCGTCCGCATCATTCGTCGTGGTCAGCGACACGCTCGGGCGGTTCGCGGACTTGCCGGTCGCCGGATCGACCCAGGTCGCATCGATCTGTGCAGCGCCGGTGCCGCCGGCATCGACCATCACGACGAACAAGATCTGCGACGCGCCCGTGGCCTTCGCGACCTCGATCGCGCACGCCGGCTGGCTCGCGCAGTCCGCGGGGAGATCCGAGCGCAGCTTGCGGCGCACGTCGAGCCCGCCGACCGCGTCGACGAACAGCTTCGCGGACAGGCCCTCGGCCAGATCTTGCGCGAGCGCATCGACGCGCTGGTTGTCGAGGTTGACCGCGGCGACCGGGACGATCGCGACACGCGGGTTGATCGGCGTGGTCTGCGGATCAGCCCACGCGGTGGCAGTCAACGCGACGCATAGCAGGATCCCCAGACGGCTCATCTTCGTCACCAATACTAAGTGTAGTACTCGTACGCGGCCACACGGCTAGCTCTCTCTCACACCTCACGCCTTCCACTTTTCAATTGTTTGGCCGGGTCCTTTCCGAACAAGCGCTGCCGCGAGCCTTTCTTGTTGTACTGCAAGGCGTACACGACACCTGCAAGGCCCGACAGCGGCAGCCCGATCATGAACACGGGCCACAGCAGGAGCAGCGGCAGGATCTTGAGCGCGAGCGTACCGAGGGCGAGATACGCGACCGCCGCCGGCACCGCTTCGCGCCACGAGCCGGCATAGAGCCAACCGACCGGACCGAGCAGCGCGGAGGCCAGCCCCGACTTGACCCAGGATTTGTCGCCCTGCTTCGGCGGCTTCTGGAGCTCGTTCTTGACGCGGTTCGCGCGATGCGCGAGCTCGAGCGCGCCGCCGAGATCGCTGCCAACACCGTCGTCGTCGTGATCGTCACCATCGTCGGGCTCGTCCTTGCGGTGGCGTGTGGCCGGGAGGCGCTTCTGCGTGCCGTGCAGCTCGGCCTGGCGACGGCGGAGCTCGACCTGGTCCTGCTGCTGCGCGCGCAGCTTGTCCATCGCGGCCTGCTTGCGCGCGCGCTGTGCGTCCGCGTCCGCCTTGACCTCGGCTTCGAGCGCGGCTAGTCGCTCTCGCACCGCGTGATCGTCGTCGGCCACCACCGGACTATGGCATGATCCGGACCATGTCGCTGCGGCTCGGGTATTCGGTCCACGGTCTGGCAGCGGCGCTCGCGCTGGCTGCAGCTTGTGCGGGTTGCGCGAGCGGCTCCACCGAGGCCGACGGGCCGCAGACCGCTCGCGAGAAGCAGTACGCCGAGGCCAAGCAGAACGGCGAGCTCGACGATCAAAAGCCCGTGAAGAAGGGCGGCTGGCAGTTCAAGGGCGACCGCAACGACTGCCGCTACCTGGTCGCCAGCACGAGCAAATGCTTCAAGTCGAAGAAGGCCGCGTGCACGGCCGCCGGCTGCGGCGCGAGCTGCACGGCGACGGGCGCGGGCCCGGCGACGATCAGCTGCAAGAAGTAGCTCGCGAGCTCGGAGCCGCTACGCCGCGTGACGAGCGGCCTTGCGCGCGATCACCTTCGGGATGCGTACGCGCGGGCCGACGTGGAACGTGAGCCGCTTGACGCCGCGGTAGTACTCGCCGTCGATGATCGGCTCGAGGAGCTCCGCACCGGTCGCCTCGAGCGTCATCTCGCGGCACGGCCGATCGAGGATGTTGCGCCCCTTCATCTCTTCGCCGCGCGCCATCCGCGGGATGTTGCGAATGATGCTCCACGGCGACGGCGTCCCGACGATCGCGTTCATCAGGCCCGGCTGATCGGCCTTGCCGAAGAACCGCAGCACGTTGCCGAGGTTGATCGACATCGACGCGACGTGCACGCCCGTGAACTTGGAGCCCGGCAGCACCATGCCATCGAGCGTGACCTTGCACTCGGTCGGCGTGAAGATCTCCTTGGCGTAGGTGTCGAGGTTGCCGATCGGCAGCATGCGCCGCAGCGGCGTCAACGAGATCGGCGCGGACGCGACGGTGTTCGTCACGATCTTCACGATGGTGCGCGGATTCGGATCCTGGTGCGCGTAGTACTTCGAGTAGAACCGCTGGCCGATGCCACCGGCGGCCGATGCGAACCCGTAGGTCCGGAACGGCTGCTCGACGCCGTCGACGAGCTGGATGCCGTCGATCACCATCGAGTCGACCTCGGTCTCCTGCGTGATCCGACCGTCCTCGACGTTCGAGCGCAGCATCGCGAGGATGCCCTCGGCGTCGCCTTCGATGCCGACGTTGTTCGCGACGAAGTCGATCGTTCCGCCCTTGGTCGGCAGCGTCAACGGCAGGGTCAGGCTGTCCCCGACGAACTCGTCTTCCTGCAGCACTTCCATGCCCATGCGCAGCATCCAGTGCAACGCCCCGTCACCGCCGTCCGCGACCCAGTAGCGCGCGCGCTTGCGCAGGAACTCGCGCAGGACCGGCTTGATCGACTCGACCGACAAGGTCTCGTGCACCTCACCGAGCGACCCGACGATGCGCTGAAGCCGCTCCGCCCGGTCGGGACGGTTCCGGTTCTTCCGGCTGTTCGGGTTGGTGATGACGCCGATTTCCATCGAGCCCTACCAGTAGCAATTGCCGGCCCAGATGATGCGGTGCGTAACCGGCGAGAATCACGACCTGCGACACCCGGCAAAACGCGGTACCGCGTAGGGAGTTACGCGGTTTGGTGGATAAGCTTCGCGGCAGTGCGTCGCCGCACCGCGCGCGCTCCGGTCGCACCGTCGAGATCCCGACTGGTCTACGCTGTGCTCGATCCGCCATGGCGACCGATCGCGCACGAGGCCCGAAACCGTGGACCGCCGGGATCCGCGCCGGTTGCGCGGCCGGCGTGCTGAGCACGGTCGCGTGCACGCCGGCGTCGCCGCCGGCCCCGCTCGCGGGCCTGAACGTCATCGTCTCGCGGGTCGAGTGGCGTGCGCCGCCGAGCGATCCTGACCACGTCGATGTCGAGATCGTCGTCGACGGCGCCGTCGCGAAGCTCGGTTCGGTCGCCGCGACGCCCGAGACCTGTGCGATTCGCACCGCCGCCGCGAAGACCACCGAGCTGTTGTGCGGCGACCAGACGTTCGACGCGAACCTCGAGCCCGGTTACCTGGTGATCACGCGCGATGGGCGCGAGGTGCGGCGGCTCGAGGTCGGCTCGGCGATCGCGATCTCGATCGAGCCCTATCGCATCCCGACCGGCCCGTCGTCTACCGACCCGTGAACACCGGCGCGCGCTTCGCGAGCAGCGCGGCGATGCCCTCGCGTGCGTCGTCCATCCCGAGCGATTCCGCCTGCACGACGGCCTCGGCGCGCGCGGCGGCGCGAATATCGAGCGCGAGGCCCCGGCCGATCGCTGCCTTCGTGGCGCGCACCGCGAACGGCGCGTTGGCCGCGATCGCCGTCGCGAGCTCGGTCGCGGTCGCCATCACGTCGCGGTCCGGGACCGCGCGATCGAGGAGGCCGATCCGCAGCGCCTCCTCGCCTTCGACGAGGCGGCCGGTCAGCAGCAGCTCGTTCGCGCGCGACAGCCCGACGATGCGCGGCAGCATGTAGCTGATCGCCAGGCCCGGTGCGAGGCCGAGGCGCGCGAAGTTCGCGCCATACTTCGCGGCGCGGTTGCCGACGCGTAGATCGCACAGCAGCGCGAGGCCGAACCCGCCGCCGACCGCATGGCCGTTGAGCGCGCCGACGATCGGCACCTCGAGGTCGAGCAGCGACAAGAACGGTGCGTACATCGCGTACGAGCGCTCGTGCGGCTCGCGGATCCCCAGATCGGCGCGTTGCACCGTCGCCTTGAAGTCGGCGCCGGACGAGAAGCAGGTGCCGCTGCCGGTCACGATCAGGCAGCGCAGCTCGGGATCGGCGCGCGCCTCGGCGCTCGCGGCGGCGAACGCGTCGAGCAGCTCCGGCGTCATGCTGTTGCGGTTGTCGGGCCGGTTCAGCGCGAGCACGCCGGTGTGGCCCTGACCCTGGTAGGTGACGGCGGGGAGCATGGGGAGAACATATGCGGATCCTGCAGGTGACTGCGGGAGCTGCGGCCGAAAGATCCATGTTCACATGTGATTTCAAATAGTTGATGGATGGCACCGGACTCGCAATATCCCCGGTTCGTAAGGAGAAGCCGTCATGAACATCAAGTCCATCCTCGTCGCCGCTCTCGTCCTGGGTTCGTCGTCGCTCGCGCTCGCGCAGCCTGCTCGGCAGGGTGGCGTGACCGTGCAGAGCTCTGCGGACATCCGCGACCACCGCACGCCGGACTACCGCCCCGCGCCGGTCGTCGTGGTCAAGCCCGCGCCCGTCATCGTCGTCAAGCCCGCGCCGATCGTCGTGCACCGCCCGATGTTGCGCATGCTCGCGAACGACACCACGATCAATCGCACCGGCCGCAACACGCTGACGTTCGCGCGTCCACTGCAACTGCAGTCCATCAAGTTGCAGGCGCAGTCCGGCAAGACCAGCATCCGCCAGGTCGCGATCAAGTTCGCGAACGGCCGCGAGCAGATCGTGCAGGAGAACCAGCTGCTCACCCGGAACGGCTCGATCCACATCGATCTGAACGGCAACGTCCGTAACGTCACCGGGATCGTGATCTACGGCCAGGGCGGAGCGCGCAGCTCGTTCGACGTGCTCGGCGCGTAGTTCGGCGCTCGACGACCAGACCGGCGATCACGCGAGTGGTCGCCGGTTTGTTCGTTCCGGACGGGACCTTCGTGTCGCCTGCGCGAGGCGCTCACGCGCAGGCCCGTGGTCAGCCGGGTCAGCCGCCGAGCTCGTCGAGGAACTGCTGCGCATCCGAGAACTGCGGATCCTCGCGTAGCGCCTTCTTGGCCCACAGCTCGGCCTTCGCGCGGTTGCCACGCGCGTGCTCGATCTTCGCTTCCCACAGGGGCGCCATCGGCCGCGTCACCGGCGACGGGTTATCCATCAGGGTGATCGCGCGGAGCGGCTTCAACGCGAGCTCGTAGTCGCCGAGCTCGGTCGCGAGCTGAGCCAGCTCGGCGGCCACCTCGGCGTTCTTGCGATCGACGTCGAACGCCTTCTTCAGCCAGTTGAGCTGGCCGTCCTTGTCGTTGAGCATCGCGCACACGCGACTCATCCGTTGCTGGGCGACCGCGAGCTCCGGCGTGCGCTTCTTCTGCGCCGAGATCGCGGCCTCGAGCGTGCGGCCGGCGTCCTCGAGCTGGCCGCTGGTGATCAGCACGTCGACGTTAAGCATCAGCACCGCGTGATCGTCGGGCTGGAGCTCGAGCGCCTTCTGGGCGGGGACCTGCGCCCCCGCGGCGTCCTCGAGCTGGTACAGGAGCAGCTCGGCGGCGCGGCGGTAGTGCGTGAAGCGCTGCGCGGGATCGCTGCCGTGATCGGCATCGGCGATCAGGATGCCCGCGAGCAGACGGTACTCGCCGGCGGCCTCGTACATGTCGCGCAGCTTGTCGCGGATGATCTCGATGCCGGGCTGTTGCTGGTGGACCAGCTCGAGCACCGGCACCGAATCACCTGGCCGCCCCGCCTTCTGCGACGCGTCGCCGACGCGCAGCGCGGCCTTGACCTGCTCGTCGCCCTCGGTGACGTACGCGAGCCGCGTCGCCGCGGCCGACACGCCGTCCCAGTGCTCGATCGATTCGTCGAGGTCGCACAGCATGTAGAGCGGCTCGGCATCGCGGGCGTCGCGCTCGATCCAGTTGACCAGGAACGCGCGGCCGCGCTCGATCTCGCCTCGCGCGACGAGCAGCTTCGCGAGCTCGAGCGTCGCGCGCCGTTCGGTCGGCATGTCGCCATCGCGCTCGGCGCGCGCACGGAGACGTTCGAGCCCGTTGACGAGGGGCTCTCCGACCCGGTCCGCGTCGAGGCCATGGGCCTCGGTGAGATCGGCGACCGCGGAGGCGTCGTCGCCGAGCTGCTGGCGGAAGCTCGCGCGCAGGATCAGCAGCGTCGCGCGATCGCTCCCGGTGGTGTCGATCGTCGCGAGTGCCTCGCCGATCGCGCGTTGTGCGGCATCGAGCTCGCCGGCGGCGGCCAGCGCCGCGGCGTGATCGGTGACGAGCTCGGCGACCAGTGGGGCGCGCAGCCGAGCCTTGCGCAGCACCTCGGCGGCCTTCAACGGCTGGCCGAGGAAGCTCGAGTACACGCTCGCCGCTTCGCGCAGGCGCTGGACGCCGGCCTCGTCGGGCAAGCGCTCCGCGTCGTGGGTCATCAGGTCCGCGAGCTCGGGCCACTGCTCGTGATCGCGATACCACTGCTCGAGCCGAGCGTGGATGTGTCGATCGTCGGGCGCGGACTTGTGGGCGAGCTCGAGCGTGCGCTGCACGCCCTTGAAGTCACCGGCGGCCTCCCACATCGTGGCGAGCTTGCCGGCGAGCTCCGGGGCGCGCTCGGGGCTCTCGACCGCGAGCAGGCGCTCCATCAACAACGCACCTTCGCGCGGGTTCTCGCTCGTGCCGAGCTTGCCGACGACGCGGCGCAGGATCTCGCGATCGTCGGGCGCGACGATCAGCGCCGCGCGGTACACGCGCACGGTATCGGGCGACTCCTGTTGCTCGAGCAGATCGCCCAGGCGCAGCGCGACGTCGACCGTCGAATCGCGATGGCCGCGCCGCTGCGCGTCCTCGAACCGCGACCACAAGAACTCCGCGATGCCGTCCTGATCGTCGAGCCGGCGGAGCGTGTCCTCGAATAGCTGCGCGGCTTCGAGGTTATCCGGATCGTCGCGGAGCGCGTCGCGCAGCACGTCGAGCGCGTCGTGGTGCCGCTTTAGATTTTCGATCAGGAACTTCGCGTGCTCGATGCGCAGCGCGTTGCGCTCGCCGGGCGTGACGAGCGCGGGCAGCGTCGACGACACGACGCTGCCGAGCCGGTCGCCATCGCCGAGCTCGCGATAGATCGTGAGCAGCGGCTGCCACACCGCGCGGTCGGCGGGGCTGCGCTCGCGCAGGAACTCGTAGACCTCGGCGGCGAGGTCGAGCTTGCGGTGTGCGAGCGCGCGGGTCGCGATTCGCATCGCGAGGCCGTCGATCATGCCGGCAGATTCTTCGTCGGTCGCGATCGGTGCGATCTCGTAGGTCAGATCGCGTGCCTGCGGGAGGTCATTCGCGGCGAGCCGGCGCTCGGCGAGCGCGAGCACCGCCCATGGCGCCGAACCGAGCCCATCGACGGTCTCGCGCGCGGCGGCGACCGCGCGGACGAGCAGCGCCTCGGCGCGGTCGTCGTGACCGAGCTCGACGGCGAGGTCGACGGCCTCGCGGATCTGGGGCGGCGGCGCGGCCGCCAGCCCGGCACGGCGTTCGAGGAAGTCGAGCAACAGCTCCTGATCGCCGCCGTTACGCGCGACGCGCTCGTACATGGTCAGGATCTTGTCGTCCTCGGGAGCGGAGGCCGCGGCGAGCTTCAACAGCCGCCCCGCTTGCGACCACCGCGGCTCCGCGGCGAAGGCGCGCTCGAGCAGCTCGACGCCCTGCTTGCGGCGGGTGTCGCTGCCGATGAAGATCTCGGCTAGCCGGTACAGCGCGTCGACCTGCTGCGGGGTCGGTTCGGTATCGGTGCCGGCGAGCTCGAACATCTTGTCGAGCGTGCGCGCCTGCTCGGCGGTGTCGCCGAGCGCGGCCGCGACGCGCGCTTGCGCGTAGAACGCTTCGGCGAGCTTCTCCCCGAGGATCTCGACGCGGCGGTACAGGTTCGCCGCGCCGCGAAGATCGTTCGCGTCGTGCTCGAGCGCGTCGCCCGCGCGCATCAGGATGTTCGCGATCAGCGGCGGATCATCCTTGCGGCGTAGCCGGTCGACGACCGCCTCGATCGATTCGACGAACTTCTTCGTCGTGCCAGTGCGCTTCGCGAGCTCGCGAGCGCGGTCGTGGAGGTCGAGCCGTGATGGCACCGCGTTGATCGCCTTCAACAGCGCCTCCTGCGCGTCGGCCGGGCGATCGAGCTGCTGGTCGAGCGCCTCGGCCATGTCGCCGAGCATGCGCGCCTGCGATTGCGGCTCGGGGTTCGTCGCGAGGCGCTTCTCGAGCACCTCGAGCAGCCGCTGGCCCTCGTGGTGCGCGAGCAAGCTCTTGCGCAACCGGCGCACGCCGGCATCCGATTGGATCGCTGACTCCATCGCGGATTCGAGCAGCTCCTTGGCCTGGTCGTCTTCGCCGCGCGAGGCCGCGATCGCGTGTAGCTCGTACAGCACCTCGGCCGCGCCGACGGCGTTCTCGTCGTCACCGGGCGGGTTGCGGCGGACGACCAGGAGCAGCGCGCGATACGTGCGCTCCGCCTTGTCGACCTGACCGGCGGCGTGCGCCATCTCGGCGAGCTCCTTCTGGATCGAGGCGTTGGTCGCGTCCATCTTCGACGCGGACTCCATCTCCGTCATCGCCTCGTCGATCTTGCCCTCGGCCTGCGCGACGCGCGCGAGCTCGACGTGCAGCGCGGCACGCTCGGGCGAGCGCCGGCGGCCGAAGTCCGCGATCAGCTCGTTGAGCAGGGCCCGCGCCTCGGTCAGCTTGCCGGCGACGCGCTGCCCGGTCGCGAGCGCCGTGCGCAGATCCTTGTCGGTCGGATCGAGCGCGAGTGCGGTCTCGAGCGCGGGGATCGCGAGCGCGGGCGAGCCGAGCTTCGTGAGGTAGATCGTGACGGCCTCGCGCGCGAACTCGCGCGCGAGCGTCGCGTCGGCAGCCTGTTGCAACAGCGGCAGCGAGCGGGTCAGGTGGCGCGCGAGCGGCTCCCACAGCTCGGCCTTGCGATACAGATCCGCGAGCAACTTGCGCAGCTCGATCGCGGGCGCCTTGTCGTCGATGTTGGTCTCGATCGCGGCGATCGCGCGATCCGCCTGGTTCGCCGCCAGGTGGGCCTTGGCGAGCTGCTGGACCACGATCATGCGTTCGCCCGCGGTCACCGTGCCGAGCAGCGACTCGAGCCACGGCACGGCCTGCGCCGATTGCCCGCGCTCGAGGTTCAACCGGGCGAGCGCGCGCAGCGAGTCCGAGGTCGGTGCGAGCGCGACGACGCGGCGGTGACCGCTGATCGCGCGTTCGATCTCCTTGGTCTCGTTCTCGGCCACGCTGGCGTAGCGCGCCCACAGCTTCGACGCACGCGCGACATCGCCGGCTTGCTCCAGGCGCGTCGCCTGGCCTTCCAGGAGATCCGCGAGCTGGCGGTGCTGCCCCTTGGACGACAACAGGTGTGCGACCGCGTCGATCGATGCCTCGTGGCCGGGCCGGTCCTCGAGGTTCGCGCGTAGCGCATCGAGCCGGCCGCCGCGCTCCTCGACGATGCCGACGAGCTTGGCGAGCTCGAGGCGGAGGTCGAGCTTGCGATCCTGGTTGGTCTCGAGGCCGAGCTGGATCTGGCGCAGCGTGAGCAGCTCCGGCACGCGATCCTCGACGGCGAGCAGGTGCGCGAGCCGCTCGATCACCTCGAGGTCGTTCGGCTGGCTGACCAGCACCCCGCGATACATGTCGATCGCCGCGGCGTTGTCGCCGAGCTCGATGGTCGCGAGCTGCGCCGCGCGCAGGCGCATGTCGCGGCGGGTGGCCTGATCGAACGGTAGGCGCGCCGCTTCGATCAGCGTGTCGACGGCGGCGCGTGCACGGCCCCCGGTGCGATACAGATCGACGAGGCCGTCGATCGCCCACTTCGCGACGGCGTCGACCGAGCGCGCGGAGCGAATCGCGGCCGTGCCGCGCCACGCGGCGGTGGCCCGGCCGAGCACGGCCGACAGGATCTGGAGCGCTTGTTCGCGCTCGCCGAGCTTGCTCGCCACGTCGGCCGAGCCGACCAGCGCGTCGAGGTCCTTGCCGTCGGCGTCGGCCAGCCGGCGCAGCGCATCGAGCAGCGGGGCCGAGGCCTGGCTCCCGGCTTGCTCGCGCTCGAGCGCGACGAGCTCGGTCAGCCACGCCAGGCGTTCGCCGCCGAGCTCGAGCGCGCGGCGCAACGACGCGATCGCCGCCGGCTTGTCGCCGCGCTGATCGCGATGCAAGGCGGCCAGTCGGTGGTGGAACAGCGCCGCGACCGCGCCGGGCAGCTTGTGCTTGGCGTCGAGCGCGGCCGCGAGTGCCTCGGCGAGCCGGTCGTTGGCGTTCGCCATCGCGGCGTTCGATTCGAGGATCGCGAGCAGCTCGTCGTCGAACGCCTCGCGCACGCTCGCGTAGCGGACCACCGCGGTCGCGACCTCGTTCCATTGGCCGAGCCGCGCGCCAAGCGACGCGAACGCCTGCACCGGGCGGCGGTTGCCGGGCTCGATCTCGGCGACCTGGCGATACGCGTCGGCGGCCTGCGGGGGATCGTTGAGGCGCTCCGCGGCGAGGTCGGCGTAGGCCAGGCGCAGCCGCGCGGCCTCGCGTCGATCATCGCCGAGCGCGGCGATCGCCTCGAGGTAGGCGATGCCGAGCGTCGTGTAGTCGTTGACCGAACGCGCGAGCGACGCGAGCTGGTTCTCGATCAGCTGATCGCGCGGCGCGAGCGGGAACGCCCTCGCCAGATCCGCGAGCGCGCCGGCCGCATCGTGCTTGTGCTCGAGGCGGAGCTGCGCCGCTTCGCGCAACAGCGCGAGCTTGGTCTTGTCGTCCTTGGCCTCGGCGAGCCGCGCCGGGAGGAGGTCGAGCACGCCGGTGACGTCGTTGGTCGTGCGCATCGCCTGGGCGAGCGCATCCGCGGCCGCCGCCCGGGTCGCCGCGATCTCGAGCAGCGCGGTCAAGCCCGCGCGCGAGGGCTTCGACCCCGGGTCGATCGCGATCGCGTTGCGATAGGCGGCGAGGGCGCGGGTCGGTTCGTCGAGGTGCTCGCGCAGCGCGTCGCCGAGCCGCACGAGGCGACCGACCGTGCGTTGCGTCGCCCGGCTCGAGGCCCCCTCGAGCAGATCGGCCATCTCCTTCCAGCGCCCGGTCTCGGCGAGCAGATCGGCGAGCGCCGAGATGCCTTCTTCGTCGTCCTTGTGATCGGCGACGACGCGCTTCCACGCGTCGATCGCCTTGTCGAGATCGTGGCGTTGCTGGTGGTGGACCAGCGCGACGCGCACGAGGTCGGCGCGGCGCTGGTTCGGCGAGTCGATCTTCGCGGCGCGGCTCTCGAGCGCGACGACGAGGTCGTCCCAGCGCTGCTGGTTATCGAGGATCCCGATCCGCGCGTCGAGCGCGGAGAGGTCCGAGGGATCGGAGTCGACGCGGCGCTCCCACAGCGACAGCGCGCGATCGGTCTCGCCGAGCGATTCGGCGAGCTTCGCGGCTTCACTCAAGATCGACGCGCGCGCGGTATCGCTCGCCTCGAGGTGGGCCTGGCGCTCGAGCACGCCGAGGCGCTCCTTCAAGCGATCGGTCTGCGCGTACAGCGTGGCCAACCGGCGCGCGACCGCGAGTTGCTCGGTCTCGGCGGCGCCGCTGACCGCCGCGGCCTCGACGAGCAACTCGATCGCGCCATCGGTATCCGACATCCGCTCGAGCCGGGTGCGCGCGGCCTCGGCGAGCAGCTCGACCTTGCGGGTCGGGTCGATGTTCGGCGCCGTGCGCGCCGCGGCCGCGAGGCCCGCTCCGTAACGATCGTGCGCGCCGCCGCGCTCGGCCAACGTCCGGAGCTTCTCCTCGGTGACGTGCGACTCCGGCGCGATCGCGAGCAGCGCCGCGTAGTGATCCATCGCGGCCGGGACGTCGTCGAGCTCGGCCAGGCGCTGGCCGGCCTCCTCGCGCAGCTCGCGCGAGTGCACCGGATCGATCGCGATGATCTTCTCGAGGACCCGGATCACCTCGCGCGGGCGCTGCTGCGCGTCGTAGTGCGAGCGCAGCAGGTCGAGCGCGGCGTCGCGCACGCCTTTGGTCGCCTTGGGCGCCTCGATGATCCGCTCGAGCAGCGCGGTCGGCTCCTTGTCGTCATCGGCCTCGTTGAGCAGCGGCTTGACCGCGGCGAGCGCGGCCTGCGGGTCGGCGAGGTTGTCGAGCCAGACCGCGGTGATCCGCGCGCGGCTCTTCTCGCGCTCCTTCTTGGCCTGGCCGTCGAGCCGGCCCTCCCACAGCAGGATCAGATCCGGCCAGCGCTCGTGGCGTTCGAGCAAGCGCTCGAGGCTCTGGCTGACCCGGTTGTCGTCGGGGACCAGCGGCAGCAGCTTCTGGTAGTACGAGATCGCCTTCTCGGGCTGGTTCGCGACGTCCTTCGCGAGCTGCGAGGCCTCGCGCAGGAGGCGTACGCGCGCCGATCGGTCGCGCGCCGCTTCGATCGCGCGGTCGTAGAGCGCGAGCACGTCGGCCCAGCGCTCGGCGGCCGTGTAGATCACGGACAGGCGCTGCAGCGCGCTCTCCGAGAATGGTGCCAGCACCAGCACGCGCGACAGGATCTTTTCCAGGACCTTCGGCTCGTCGCCGAACCATTCGTCGCAGAACGCGCCCGCGCGCTCGCCGATCATCTCGGCGACCTCGGGTTCGAGTGCGCTCGCGAGCGTCTCGTTGAACAGGACGACGATGTCGTCGGGCTTATCGAGATCCGCGGCGAGCCCCTCGGCTTGTTCCCACGCGCTTACGGCGTGAGGCGAGTGCTTGACGGCAGCGGTGGCTTCGGCGAACTGAGACAGATCGGCCATTGGTCCTCGTCACGGTGTCGCCACCCAATGGCAACACGAGCTAAAAAAATCATATCACCCGCGGTCCGGAGATCGTCCGGAGTTGCGTGGGATCTAAAAGGAACGGTGGACGGCGAGGACCACCGAGAACGGTGCCTGAAACGCGGTGCCGGTCTGAAATCCCGGGCTGCGCTGCGCCGCGAAGCTGGTCTGGCTGTCGGGGTCTTCCGAGCGCAGGAACACCAGATCCGCGGCCCGACCACCCTCGATCGGGTGGATGACACCGCCGGCGTACACCGGATCGGTGTTGGTCTCGTCGCGGCGGTCGAACAGGTTGAACAGGTCGAGGGTGACGTCGAAGTGCCGAAACCGCGCCGCCAGCCGCACGTTCGCCTGGGTCTGGAGCGGCCCCCGCCCGTATTCGCCGCGGTCGATCAGATATACAAGTCCGTCGCTCGAGTTGCCGAGCGCGTCCCGCGGGAGCCCCGAGGCCACGGTGAACCGGGTCGCGACGTAGAGCTCGACCTCGCCGAGGTGGCCGCGGCGCACGGCCTCGAAATACAGGCGGTGACCGAGGTCGGTCGGCAACAGCCCGTTCTGGTTGACCGACGTGACGTCGAAATCGGGGGTGTTGTACAGGGCCGCGCCGTTGTGCGGGTCGTACGCGCCGGCCCACGAGCCGGTGGTGTGCCCCCACATGTAGCCAATACGGAGCACGGTCTTCGCGGTCAGGTTGCTCTCGAGCTCGGCGGCGACGAGCTCGGTGTCGCGCAGCGCGGGCAGGCTCGAAGGGTCGCGCCCCGGATTGTCGAACCCGGTCGGGGTCGATTCGAGGCCGCGTTCGAGCCAGCGCCCTTGCACCCAGACCCGCGCGCGCAGCTGGCGCAGCGCGGCGACCTCGAACCCGGCGGTCAGCTCGTCCTGGGTGATCGGCTGGACGTCATCCGCCACGCTGAGCGCGGCGCCGGTGTTGACCGACCGGGTGCTCGCGCCTTGAAACGTCAGATCGTCGGCGGTGCGGTCGTGTAACAAGATCGTCGAGCCGACCCCGGCGGCCATCAAGGCGTAGCTGCGGCCCATGCTCACCCACAATCGCGACCGCCCCTTGCCGAGTGGATCCCAGCTCGCGCCGAGCCGTGGGGCGAGCTGATTCGAGAAGTGCAGGACCGGGCCGACCCACATCAGCTCCCAGCGCATGCCGCCGTCGACCATCAGGTCGGGCGCGGCGGCCCACGTGTCCTCGATGTACGCCGCGGTGTAGCGGGTCCGGTAGGTCAGCTCGGAGACATCGATATAGTCGCACGTGACATCGGGATCGGACGAGCACGGCTGATCCGGAGACAGGAAGTGGCGCACGCTCTGTTCGCCGAGGAACAGCGAGCGGGTCTGCTCGCCGCCGGTGAACCGCGAAGCGCTGACATAGCGAGCATCCTCGCCGGTGCCGCCGATCCGCAGCGCGTGGTTGCCGATGCGATGCGCGAGGTCGGCGGTGATCGACGGCCGATCGGTCGAGATGTTCTGCAACAGGCCCGCGCCGCCGCTCTGGAACCAGCCGATCGGCACCGGGCAGTTCGTGATCTTGGGATACGGGTCGCTCGCCGCGCTGTCGTCGCACTCGAGCGACAGGACCGGATCGTCGGCGAGCCCGGCCGGGATATATGCGGTGAGCTGCTGCGGGATGCCCGCCGCGTCCGGATCGCGCGCGGACTCGGTGTGCGAGCTGTGGTGCCACGCGAGCTGGAGCCTCGCGCGGGTGTCCGCCCACTCGCCGCGGTAGGTCGCGATGCCGTCGCCGACGACGTTCGTCGCGTCGACGCCGCCGGCCTGGAGCGTCGAGTTGAACGTGTAGCGCGTCGCGTCGGCGACCGAGCCGACGAGCGTGAGCTCGACATGGTGCGGCCCGCGATCGAGCCCGAGCCGCGCCATCACCGGCACCGAGTAGTTCACCGGCGAGACCCGGTTGTTCTCGATCGTCTCGAGGTGGGCGAGGCCGGGGATTCCGTCGGCGGTGCCGTCGTGATCGACGTCGGTCAGGCGCGCCGCGAAGAAGTCGAAGCGCGAGCTCGTCAACGACGGCGCGATGCCCGCCGCGTACCAGGCCGTCCCGCCGAGGTGCGCGCCGAGCGGGCCGGTCGCGACGACCGACGCGGTGACCTCGGCCTTGGTGTCGAGCGTACCGGTACGGACCTGATAGCTGTTCGGGAGCTGATCGGCGTGGCGCGCGTCGGTCGTCCACCCCGACCATACGTACGCGTCGAGCTCGTGGTGGGCGGTGCCGCGGCGCAGGCGCGCGTCGATCGTGCCGCCGGTCGAGGTGCGATCGCGCGCGGCGAAGCCACCGGCGGTGACCAGGATCCCGTCCAGGAACGTCAGCGGGACCTTCGTATCGGCGGCGCCGGTGCGCACGCTATCGGCGGGGGCGCCCTCGATCGTCCATCGATTCTCGAGCCCGCTCGCGCCGGCGAACGCGGGCCCGGCGGCGTCGCGGCTCGCGCCGAGCGCGTAGCCGGCGACCTGATCGTGGGTCGAGTCGGCGACCGGCAGCGACAGCAAGTACGCCGCCGGCAGCCAGGTCGACAGCGCGAACGGGACCTGATCGGCCATCGGGTCGGTCGCGCGCGCGCAACCGAAGTCGGTGCCGTCCCGGCAGTCGAGCGGCTTCTCGGCCGGCTTGGTCGGCAAGCCAAACACGTCGCGAGGATCGTGGCGCGGCGCCACATCGGGATCCGGCGGATCGGCGTGCACGCGGCCCGCGAAGCCAGCAAGCAGCACGCACGCGGTCGCAGCTTTCACCGCGCCGACGGTAACACGCTAGTGCTCAGTGGTCGTGACCGTGGCCGTCGCCGTGCGAGTGCCCGTGATCGTGGCCGTGATCGTGGCCGTGATCGTGGCCGTGATCGTGGTTGCAGCCCGGGCCGTGCTGATGCGAGGCCTCGTGCGCCGCGATCTCCTGCTTGACCTTGTCCATGTCGAGTTGCTTGGCCTGGCTGACCAGCTCCTCGAGCGCCGCGGGAGGCAGCGCGCCCGACTCGCGGAACAGCAACACGCCGTCGCGGAACAACATCAACGTCGGGATCGCCTGGATGCCGGCGGCACCGGCGAGCTCTTGCTGCGCCTCGGTGTCGATCTTGCCGAACGTCACGTCCGCGTGCGCCGCGGAGGCCTTCTCGAACACCGGCGCGAACATCTTGCAGGGCCCGCACCACTCGGCCCAGAAGTCGAGGAGCACGATGCCCGGCTTCTCGATGGTGTCCTTGAAGTTCTCTCCGGTGATCTCTACGGTTGCCATTGCCCACAGGCTGGCCTCGGAACGTAACGACGGCAAGATGCGAATCGATCTAAGATCGCGGGATGCGCGCGTTCTGGGTGTGTCTGTTTTTGGTCGCGTGTGGTGACGAGGCGGCGGCGCCCGTCACCGCGCCCGAGCACGATCCGCTCGGCACGAACGATGACATCTTGCCGTTCCCATCGTCGCTCTACGAGCGGGCCGACCCGGCCTCGCCGACCGGGTTCACCCTCGACGTTCCGGTAGGTGCATTCCCGGCGAACGTCACGACCGGTAGGCCGTTCGATCCGACCCCGCTCGGGCGCCGGCACGGCTGGTCGCCGGCGACGACGATCCTGTGGGCGGCGCCGGGCGGGGTCGATCCGGCGACGCTGACCGGCCAGGACGCGATGGCGACCAGCATCACGCTCGCGAGCTCGACGTTGATCCTCGACCTCACCGCGAACCAGTTCGTCGCGCACTTCGCCGAGGTCGACGTCAACGAGCTCGATCACCTCGACGATCAGGCGGTGTACCTGCGCCCGGCGCAGCGGCTCGCCGGCGGGCATCGCTACGCGGTCGCGATCACGAAGGCGGTCAAGGCGAACGGCGGCAAGGAGCTCGCGCGCACGGCCGCGTTCCAGGCGGTGCTCGACGATCGCGATTTCGGGCACGCGCGGCTCGATCGGGATCGGCCGCGGTTGCGCGACGCGATCGCGGCGCTCGAGGCGGCCGGGGTCGTGCGCGACGATCTGCTCGTCGCGTGGGACTTCACGGTCGACGACGACGCCACCACGATCGCGGATCCGCTCGCGGCGCGCGATGCCGCGCTCGCCGCGATGGGGCCGGGCGGCGCGAACCTGACCTACACGATCACGTCCGACACCGGCACGGTCAACGGCGACCCGAGGATCGCACGCCGGATCGATCTCGACTTCACGGTGCCCGCGGTCACCGGCGACGGGCTCGCCGGGTTCTACCGTGACGCGGCCGGCCACGTGATCGCGAGCGGGACGATGACAGCGCACGCGTTCATCGAGGTCCCGCCGTGCGCGACAAGCGCGGCCGGCACCGCGGGCGTGCTGATCTATGGCCACGGCTTCTTCGGTAGCCTGCAGGAGGCGCGCGACGCCGAGTACCTGCGCGACATCATGTCGAGCGACGGCTGCCTGATCGTCGCGGCGACGCTGTGGACCGGGATGGCGCAGGACGACATCCCGAACGCGCTGCTCGCGCTCAACGACCTCGACCAGGGCTGGGGGTTCGGCGAACGGATCTTCCAGGGTGTCGTCAACAACATCGCGCTCGAGCAGCTCGTGCGCGGCAAGCTCGCCGACGAGGTCCTGCGCGATGCCGGCGGAACGCTGGTCGATACCGCGCACACGTTCTTCCTCGGGATCTCGATGGGCCACATCCTGGGCGCGGTGTTCATGGCGTACGACCCGGTGATCCTGCACGGGGTGTTGCACGTCGGTGCCGCGAACTGGTCGTTGTTGTTCGAGCGCTCCGACAAGTGGTCGGTCTACGGCGTCCCTCTCAAGGGCTCGTACACCTCGTTGCTCGACGCCGACATCATGGAGCAGGTGCTGGAGATCGAGATGGAGCCGGCCGACGGCGCCTCCGTCGCGGGCGTGTCGATCCCGAACACTCCCGACAAGTCGCTGTTGATGATGACGTCGTTGCACGACGCGCAGGTTCCGAACCTGGCCGGGTTCTATCAGGCGCGCTCGCTCGGCTTGACGCTGCTGGCGCCGTCGTCCGTGGTGACGCCCTTTGGCTTCGATGGAAAGGCCCAGGATCTGACCCGGGCCTACGTGATCGTGGACGAGCACCCGACCCCCGAGCCGCCGCTGGACAACGAGGTGATCAGCTTCGACAACAACGCGCACGAGAACCCACGCCGACGCGCCGGCTTGCAGGAGATGATGAAGCTGTTCTGGGGCTATGGCGAGGCGATGCAGACCTGCACCGGACCGTGTGATTGCGCCGCAGGCAACTGTGGCGTTTTGCAGATGCCGATGTACGGCGGGGAATAAACCCGAAACCGCGCCGCGCCCCGCGCGAGTGCTACGGTTAAGGCGTGAAGCTTCGAATCACGTACAACGCCCCGGTCGTCCTGACCTTCGCGCTCGCCGCGGTGGCCGCGTTCGTGGTGAGCCAGCTGGTCGGCCAGTCCGCCCAGCAATGGTTCGTCGCGTACCCCAAGCTCGGCCCGGCACAGAGCTACGCCGGCCTGGTCACCCACATCCTCGGTCACGCGAGCTGGCAGCACCTGCTCGCGAACTTCATGTTGATCCTGTTGATCGGCCCGATCCTCGAGGAGCGCCACGGTTCGCTGGCCCTGCTCGTGATGATCCTCGTCACCGCCCTGATCACCGGGCTCGCGAACCTCGTGATCGGTAGCCACATGTTGCTCGGCGCGAGCGGCGTCGCGTTCATGATGATCCTGCTCGCGTCGATGGCG
>JBDTEH010000300.1:0-11477 GCA_039922635.1 Kofleriaceae bacterium
CGACCGAATACGACAACCGGTTGTCGACGAGGTAGACCCCGGCGACCGCCGCGACCGCCTCGCCGACCGTGCGGTAACCGAACCGCCGGATCCGATCTGCCGACACGACGGTCACCGCCGAGGCCACGTTGCCGAGGCTCTGCTCGCGCTTCGCGGCGCCGACGACGACATCTTCTTCGGCCGAGGCCGCGGCGAGCACGGTCGCGGCCGACGACGCGTCGTCTTCGCTCGCGGCCGGCAATGCCGGCAGGTCTCCCGGATCGACCGCCGGCGCCGGCTGGGCCGTTGCGGTACCCGCGCACAACGCGACCCACAGCAGCGCCGTGCGGGTCACGCGGCGTTGCCACGGCCCGACGCGCGTTGCGCGGGCGGATCGTATTGACACAACACGAACGTGACGTCGTCCTCGGCGGCGAGCCCCTCCGCGTGGCGGTCGAGCGCGGCGAGCACCTTGTCGCGCAGCTGGATCAGCGCGCCCGAATCGGGCAGCGGCTGGCCGGTCAGCGCGCTGCGCAACCGGCGATCGCCGAACAGCTTGCCGGCGCGGTTCGCGCGCTCGACGACCCCATCGCTGAACAACACGAACAGATCGCCGGGCCGGAGCTGCAACGTGCCGCGCCGGATCTCGACCTGGATGTTGCGATCGCCAAGCGGATTGCCGCTCGCCGCGATGATGCTCGCGTCCTCGAGCACCCGCGTATGGCCCAGCTTGATCACGTACGGAAAGTTCTGCCCGGCGTTCGCGTAGTGCAGCACGCCGGTCTGCGAATCGAACACGGCCGCGAACGCGGTCATCAACACGTTGTGCTCGCCGACCATCGCGATCGCCTGGTCGATCGCGCGGAGCACCTGGTAGGGCGTGAGCAGGCGTTCGTCGGTCAACGCCGCGTCGCCAGCGGCCGACTCAGCTCCGGGCGGCGGAGCTGGGATCGCGACCGCGGCGAGGGCCTCGACCGCACCACGCGCGGTCGCCGCGATCATCGCGGAGTGGATCCCGTGCCCGGTCGCATCGCCGAGCACGAGCAACATCCGCCCGTTCGACAGCTTGCGATACATCCACCAGTCGCCGCCGCACTGCGAGGCTGGCATGCAGTAGCCGATCACCTTGAAGTAGCCATGCTGGTCGAGGTGAGCCGGCGGCAGCATCGCCTGCTGGACCTGGCGCGCGAGCTCCATCTCCTTCTCGAGCGACGCCTTCTGCGCGTTCGCCGCCAACAGCTGGACCATCGCGTCGCTCATGAAGTTGAACGTGCGCGCGAGCACGCCGAGCTCGTCGCGCCGCGTCGCCGGCACCCGCATCGAGAAGTCGCCCATCGCGATCCGGTTCGCCTGGGTGGTCAACACGCGGATCGGCCGCGCGATCGACATGCTCTGCAGCCCCGCGGCGATCACCCCGATGCCGAGCACGACCAGCGCGATCACCAGCAAGCGCCTGCGCGACGCCTGCGCCGCGTCGTCGGCCTCGGCGAGCGACTTCGCGAGCTCGGCCTCGAGCCCGGAGCTGGTCACGCCGAGCCGGACCTTGCCGATCGTGTTGCCCGCGATCTTGATCGGCGCGCTGTAGATCCAATCCGCGCCGGTGCCGACCCGCGCGTGCGCGACCCCGGCGCCGGCCGGTAGCAGCTGGTCGAGCTCGGCGAGCTTCGCGCTCGCCGGCGCCCCCGGCGTCGCACCGATGATCGCGCCGGTGGCATCGGCGATGCTGATCCACTGGAGCTGGTGGACGCCGGCCTGATCCTCGCGCACGGCGGCGGCGAGCTCGGGCGGGATGTCGCTGTACTGGTTGTTCGCGATCGCGTGAGCCGAGGCGTTGCCGATGCTCTCGGCGGCCAGCGCGGCCTGGCGCGAGATCGCCGCCTCGCCGGAGGTGCGCCGCTGGTGGAGTTGCTCCGCGCTCAGCTCCGCGATCGAATGCTGGCTGAACCAGGTCGCCGCGGCCACGGCGAGCGCCACCACGACCGAGGTCGTGAGGATGAGCTTGGCCGAGATCGGAATCCCGGCTCGAGCCTTGGCGGAGCCTGCCACGGTGAACGAGCTTAAGTCCCTCGACACAGCGTGGCAACGACCCGGGGAGCCGGAGTAAATCCGGTTCGCTCCATTTCGGCACGGTCACGGTTTGTGAAGGCGCCCCGTCGCGCGGGCGCGCTCCACCGCGACGCCGAACAACCGCTCCAGGGGCGCGGCCGCGCCGTCCCCTTCGAGCAGGCGGAGGGCGCGCGCGATCGCCTCGATCGTCGAGACATGGCCCGGCTCCGGCGACTCGCGCAGCCGCTCGACCGGCATCGGCGCATCCGGGAGGCGCAGCACCGGCAACCCGCGAATCGCGGGCAGCTTGCGATACATCCGCCGCGCCTGCGACCACGAGGCGTCGAGCACCACGAGCTGCGCCGGCGGCGCCACGGGCGTGGCGGTCATCGCCGCGCCGAGCGGATACAACAGCCAGGCGCCGGTGAGGTCGGGGAGCCGCGCGACCCCGCCGAGGCCGCCGTGCTCGACGATCGCGCTGTTCGGCAGCGCGAGGTGGGCGAGCCGCGCGGTGTTCGACGAGCGATGCTGCTCGAGGTGATGGCGGACGATCACGATCCGCGTGCGCGTCGCGACCGTCGGGATCTCGGCGCACAGACACACGCGCTGCTGGAGCAGGCAGCGCGGACAGCTAACGGCAACAGCGGAACCCGACATTCGGGAAGTAGAACGTGTCCCCGGCGAGCGTGAAGTTCAAGGCGCAACTGGTGCCGACATCGGTATTGTTCGAGGCGCCACCGCGGATCGGGTTCTGGCCAGGTTGATGGGCGAGCGTCCACTCCTTGACGTTGCCCGACATATCGAACGCCTGGTCGCCCGTGCCCCCGGTGATCGTGTTGTCGTTCGCGTAGCAGTTTGCGAGCGCGCCGGTCGCCAGCGTCGAGTCGGCATTCGGGTCGAAGTCGTGACCGTTGCAGGTCGTCGCCTGGTACGTGTTCGGGTTCGACGCGTACGCCCACGTGTTGCCCGGCCCGTTCGGCGCGGTCGCCGGGGCCGAGCTGCCGTCGTTCGCGATGTAGATCGCGTCGACCGCGACGCCGTCCTTCGCCATGTACAGGCTCACCGTGCGCAACCCGGCCGTGATCGTGAGCGCGCCCGAGTCGATCCACTTCCACGTCCCGTTCGAGGCGTTCGTCATCGTCACGGTCGGGGTCCCCGGCGGCGAGGCCACGTTCGAGACGCCGAGGAAGATCTGGTTGTCGTTCGCATTGGCGCCCCAGATCCGGACCCACACGTGATAGGTCGTGGTCGCCGTCGCCGTGAAGTTGAGGGTGTAGTCGAGCCGCGGCGCCTCGGTGAGCGCGCTCGCGATCGGGATGGTCACGGTCGTGTTCGGCGCCGCGATCATCGCGCCGATCCCGCTCCAGCCGTTGATATACGACTCGCTCCACGACCGGGTCGTGCCCTGGGTCGGGCAGCCGTCGTTGACGTAGCCATCACCGTCGTCGTCGACGGCGTTCAGGCACTCCGCACCGGTCTCGGCCGCGCCGTGCGCGACGCAGCCGTCGTTGACAAAGCCATCGCCGTCCTCGTCGGTCGCGTTATTGCAGCCCGTCTCCGGCCGCGCGTCCTTCATGTACGCGATCGCGGCGTAGTCCTCGGTCTCGAAGAACTGGCCGCCCGAAAGCGCGAGCGAAACCGGCCACGTCACCGCGCTCACGACCGAGCACGCGCGATGCCACTGGGTGTCGCTGCACAGCGTCGCGCCGACGGCCGCGCAGGCGGCGACCGCCTGCGGGTACGCCACGTTTGTCCACGGTTGCACGCCGGCCACCGCGCAGGTCGGGCACTGCGGGCTCGCCGTGCCGCCGGTCGCGGTGCCGAGCCCACTCGCGGCGGCGATCGTGAAGGTCGTCGTGGTCGGCACGGTAGCGACGACGAACGAGGTGTTATAGCCGGCGACGTTCTCGCCCGCGATCGCGACGACGCGGCCGACCGCGAGGTTGTGCGCGCCGCTCGTGGTGACGGTCGCGGTGGTTCCGGCCTCGGTGATCCCGGTGATCGTCGAGACGGCGCCGCACGACGTCGTCGTGATCTCGCCCGGATCGGTCGCGCTCGCGTCGGGCCGTGATGCCTCGTACTTCATCATCTGATGACCGCCGCCGATGCCGATCCACTCGAGGCCGCTCTCGGTCGGGTTCGGGAACGAGCCGAGCGCGGTGACGTTGTCGATCACGCCATCACAGTCGTCATCCTTGTTGTTGCAGCTCTCGGCCACCGCGGTCGCGCCCAGGTGAGTGAAGTTGCAGACCGCCGGTCCGTCGAGGTTCATCGGATCGCACTGGAACGTGCCGGTGCTCTGGCACTCGCCCTTGAGCGCGTCGGCGCAGGCACCGTTGAGGTTCGGCTGGTGATCGTCGATGATGTTGTTGCAGTCGTTATCGAGGCCGTCGCACGTGGTCTCCGGAATGATGTTGCCCATGGCGTCGGTCGAGACCGTCGAGCCGTAGTGGCACGCCCACCCGGTGGCGCCGTCGCAGGTCACGGTCGAGCCGACCGCGCACTCGCCGATCGTCGAGCAGATCGCGGGCGCGGTGCCGAGATCCGGATCCGCGGCGTCGACGAGGCCATCGCAGTCGTTGTCCTCGCCATCGCAGACCTCGACCCCGGACTTGAAGCAGTGGTACTCGCAGCCGTTCGCGGCGAGGCCGTCGAGGTCGACCCACCCGGCCTGGCAGGTATAGCCACACGCGCCCATCGCGCAGGTCGCGACGGCGTTCGCCGGCACCGGGCACACGTGGCCGCAGTCGTGGCAGTTGAGGATGTCGGTGTTCTTGTCGAAGTCCTCGTCGATCGAGCCGTCGCAATCGTTGTCCTGGAGATCGCAGATCTCGAACGAAGGCGTGCCGAAGTTGTGGCAGGTCGGCGAGCCGCCGTCGCACGACAGCGTGCCCTGCGCGCACACGCCGACGCTCGCGGTGCACGTGCCGCCGCCGCACTCGGCGTTGGTCTGACACACCCGGCCCTTGGTCGGGCCGCCGATGCAGGTCTTGATCCCGCACGCGCCCATGTTCGTGAGGCCCTCGTCGAACGAGCCATCGCAATCGTTATCCTTGAGATCGCAGCTCTCCGGATCGCCGGTGTGATCCTGGAAGCCGACGCAGGTGATGTGACCGGCCTGGCAGTGGTTCGTCCCCGCGACGCACTCGCCGACGTCGGTGCCGCAATGGCTGCCGCCGCCCGGATCGCCTTCGTCGGTGAGCCCGTTACAATCGTTATCGACGTTGTCGCAGATCTCCGGCGTCGGCGTGTACGTGCACTTGAGGTGGCCGTTGTCGCAGACCTTGACGCTGCCGTGGCAGGCCCCGACCTGGTTGTCGCACGGCGTGCCGACATCGGGCAGCGTGCCGTCATCGATGAAGCCGTTGCAGTCGTTGTCGATGCCGTCACAGATCTCCGGACCGCTCGGCACGCAACCACCCGCATCGTTCGCGTCGCTCGTCCCGCCGTCATCCCCGGTGCCGCCATCGTTGCTCCCAGCTCCGCCGTCGCCGCCCTTCGCACAGTTGAGGCAGTAGTCGTTGACGTTGCACGACGCGGCGCCGAGCGCGAGCGCCAGCGCGATCACCCCCCATCGCTTCACGAGTGCTGCCCCCGCGCGGACGGCCGCCGCCGGCGAACCGCCAGCAGCGCGAGGCCGAGCGCCAGCACGCCGCCGCCGCCCGCATCGGTCGTGTTGCATCCTCCACCGCCGACGGTGACGTGGGTCTCGACGCCCGCGTCGGGCAAGAACGATGACGGGTCGTAGCAGGTGCCGCCCTTGCAGACCTGCGCCGGATCCGGGCACATCGTGCCGACGCACCCGTCGACCTCGCACTGGCCATCATTCGGGTTGCACCACTGACCCTTCGGGCAATCGCGGAACGTGCACGGGTCGTCGATGCAGGTGCCGCTCTCGTCGTTGCACACCTTGCCATAGGGACAGCCGTGCTTGCACGGGTCCGCCTCGCAGCTGCCGAGCCGGCAGCGCTGGCCATCGGGGCACGTCACGCCCGCACAGCTCGCATAGCACTGGCCGGTCTCGCAGTATTGATCGGCCGGGCACGTCACGCCGGTGCACGGGTTGCTCACGCACACGCCGGCGATGCAGTTCTGCTCCGCGGTGCAACGGTCCGGGTAGGTCGAACAGTCATCCGGCCGACAATCGCCGGTCGGCGGGTAGCACCTGAGCGGATCGACGCAGGTCGTGATGTCGCAGATCGGCACGCACGACGCCGTGTTGTCACCGTTGTCCTTGCACGCCTGCTTGTTGCCGCCGACGTCGGGGCAGTCCTTGCCGTAGCAAGGATCGTTGATGCAGAAGTTATCCGCGCTGCACTTCTTGCCGAGCGGGCACGGGAACTCGCCCGGGCTGCACTCGAACGCGCACTGGCAGTTCACGCACTGCGCGCCGGCACCGCACAGCGTGCCTTCGTCGATCTTGCCGTCGCAGTCGTCGTCGAGGCAGTTGCACGCCTCCGGATCGATCGGCTGGGTCGTCGTGCACGTCGGCACGCCGTTGATGCACTCGGTCTTCTCGCAGGTCGTGCCGCTGCCGCACTTGCAGCAGTTCGGCCCGGTGCAGGTCGGGCTCGGATCGCAGACCCAGTCCTCGTCGAACTGACCGTCGCAATCGTCATCGATGTGATCGCACGTGTTGTCGGTCGTGCCGGGCTGCGCGTTGCACGAGACGTGGCCGTTCATGCACACGGTCATCCCGGTGCCGCAGTTGCTCGCGCACGGCGACGGCACGAAGTCTTCGTCGATCTTGTTATCGCAGTCGTTGTCGAGGCCGTCGCACTGATCGCAGTGCACCGCGCCATCCTGCGCCGGATTGCAGCCCTGCTCCTCGTTCAAGCACGCCCCGAAGCTGTTCGTACCCGCGCACGATTGCGGGCAGCTCTTCTCGCCGGGGTGGCAGATGTTCTGCGGGATCGGGCTGTGCGAGGGATCACCGGGGTTGTCGGTCGCCGGGCCATCCGGCGACACGATCGTCGAGCAGCCGAGCGAGAAGCCATCGCACACGCCGTCGCAGTCGTTGTCCTTGCCATCGCAGATCCCGCAGTCGGGTCCGGTGCCGGCACACACCTGCGCGGCGCTGCACGCGCCCCACGTGCCGTTCGCGGTGTCGAACGTGCCGTCGCCGTTGGTGTCGCCGCAGGTCTGCGTGCCGAGGCACGTGCCGGTACCGCAGTTGCGAATCAGCGGCGCGCACACGCACGTGTTGCCGCTGCCGCAGTCGCCGTCCGCCTTGCAGGTGCCGTGCGGCGCGTTCGAGCACGTGCACGTCTGATCGGGATGGTTGTCGCAGTTCTGATCGAGGCCGTCGCACAGCTCGGCCTGCGGGTTACACACGCAGCCGGTCAGCCCCTCGTCGATCTTGCCATCACAGTCGTCGTCGAGACCGTTGCAGATCTCGGTCGCGGAGCCCTGGACGAGGAACGGATCGCACACGCCGGCGTTGCACTGGCCGGCGATCGAGGCGCCGCCGGAGTTGATGACGTTGCACGCGGTGCCATCGGCCTGGCCGTTACACACGGCCGCACCCGCGTCGCACACCACGCCGGTGCCGTCGGCGCGGCACACGTTGTTGCCGTTGACCAGGCACACGCCCTTCTCGTGGTTCGAGCACGCGGCGCCCTTGGTCGGGAAGTCCTCGTCGATCTTGGTATCGCAGTCGTCGTCGAGGTTGTTGCAGGTCTCCGAGCGGACCGACTTCGCGATGATGTCGCTGATCGCGAGCTCGAGGCCGGCCTCGTCCGCGGCGTAGTAGCCCTCGTTGACGTTCGGCACGTCGGGCGCGCCACCGGCGTGCGCGATCGCCTCGATGTTCGAGTCACCCGGCGTGACGCCGAACCCGATCACCTTGGTCTGGACCTGGTAGTTATAGAGCAACGCCGCGTGCGACGCGGTGCCGCCGGTGCTCGCGTCGTTCGCGAGGTTCTGGGCGTAGGTGAAGTGCAGGGAATCGGGTGCCGAGACCACGGTGAACGTGCCGTCGAACGCGGCGACGCCGACGCCGGCGATCACGACCGATTGACTGACCTGCAGCGCGTGCGCGGTCGCGGTCGTCACGGTGACGATGTTCGCGGCACGCGCGATCGCGCTGATCGCGATCGGATCGTTCTTCGCGGCATAGCCCGTCACGGTGGTCTGCCCGACGGTCGCGCCGGCCTGGGCATAGGTGAACCGCGTGGTGTTCGCGGTGGACAGGACGGTGAACGTGCCGTTGAACGCCGGGCTGGTCGTGTTGCTGATCACGACGCTGTCGCCGACCGCGAGGAAGTGGCGGCTCGCCGTGTTGACCGTGACGGTGCCGCCCGCGCTCCGCGCGAGGTTCTTGAGCTTGACGCCGTGGACGTTGGTCCACTGGTACAGCCCGGTCGCGGCGGTCGGCGCGTCGCCACCGCAGTTCTCCTGGCCGTCGGTGAGCAGCACCGTGATGTACGGGCGGCACTGGTTCGTGCAGCAGTTCGCCGTGCACGTCGCGCTCGGATCACAACCGCCGGGCAAGAACACGCTGTTGGTCGGATCGTTGAGGATCGGATCGAAGCCGGCGCTCGTCGCGGGCCAGATCGTCGTCGCGCCGTCGCTCGCCTGCAGGCCCTGGTAATAGCGCTGCGATCCGAGCAGCGAACCGCCCAGGGGCGTGCTGCTCGGGTCGTTCCAGATCTCGGGATCGCTGCCGGTGCCGTCGCACGTGTTGCCCGTGAAGTTCGTCCACTTCGCGGCGGCGCTGTTGCCACCGTCGACGAGCCCGGTCAGCAACTCGAAGTTGTTGTCGGTGGAGCCGCACGTCCCGCTGCCGTCGCTGCAACCGTTCGGGAACGTGCCCGACACCGTGCCGGCCTGGGTCGCGCGATAGCGCGCGAGCGCGAACACGATCTCGCCGTAGCTGTTCGCGATGTTGTTGATCGCGCACTTCGCGTGGGTGAACTTTTGATCGGGCGGCGCGACGCAGGTCTCGCTGCCAGGACAATCCGAGTTGACGTGGCACAGCGTGTTCGTGCTGGTCGAGCAATGCGTGCCACAGGTCGGTGCTCCGAACCCGGTCGCGTCGCTCATCGATCCCGAGGTGTCGAGGATCAACGTGACGTACGGTTTGAGCGAGGTCCCACCATCGCCTCTCGCCAGCGAGCAAACGAGGAACAACGTGGCTGCCCCCAGCCACGCAAGGACGTTGCGCATTGCCCCATCATATCGAGGCGATGACCGAATTGATAGCTAGCGAGCGAGCAGTGATCGGCCGATCACCTTGAGCGCGAGGATCGGCTTGACGCCTTCGAAGATCGGCAGGACCTGGGCATCGGCGACGTAGCGGCTGATCGGGTACTCCTCGGCGTAGCCCCAGCCGCCGTGCAGGAGCTGGCCGAGCTGGGTGACCTCGACCGCGACATCGCACGAGAACAGCTTGGCCATCGCGGCGATCGGCGCGGCCGCGCGCTCGTCGGCGTCCATGGCCCGCGCGGCGGCGTAGGTGATCGCGCGCGCCGCGACCAGCCGCGCCGCCATCCGGCCGAGGTGATAACGCGTCAGGCCGTAGTCGCCGATCGGCTTACCGAACTGGCGTCGTTCGACGACATAGCGGGCGGTCTGCTCCAGCGCCGCGGCGGTGACGCCACAGGCCCGACCACCTGTCTGGAGCCGGCCCGCGGCGAACCCGGTCATCTGGAGCGCGAACCCGCGCCCGAGCCCGGCCTCGCCGCCTACCACGTGACTGTCGGGCACGAACCAGCGATCGAACGCGAGGCTGAACGAGTGCATGCCGCGATAGCCCGGCGTGCGATCGGCCTTGCCGACCAGCGTCCCGCCGCCCGGCTGGGTGGCCTCGAGCTCGTGGCCGGCGAACCGCGGCTTGTCGACGACGAACAGCGTGAGCCCGCGCGAGCCCGCCCCGCCGGTCCGCGCGAGCAGCGCGATCACGTCGGCGCGCCCGGCGAACGTGCACCACGCCTTCGCGCCCGTGATCGCGTAGCCGCCTTCGACCTTGTCGGCGCGACACGCGAGCGAGGCGACGTCCGAGCCGGTGTCGGGCTCGGTCACCGAGATCGCCGCCATGATCGCGCCCGAAGCGAGCTTGGGCAACCACGCCTGTTTCTGCGCCTCGGTCCCGCCGGCGAGCACCGCCTTCGCGAGGATCTCGGGCCGGGTGATCAGCGATCCCGCGGCGGCGAGCGAGGCCTTCGACAGCTCCTCGGTCGTGAGGATCATGGCGAGGTTGCCGAGCTCGTTACCGCCGTACTGCTCCGGGATCGACAGCCCGAAGTAGCCGAGCTTCGCCATCTCGGTGAT
Organism: Kofleriaceae bacterium; assembly: GCA_039922635.1. GTDB lineage: Bacteria > Myxococcota_A > Polyangia > Haliangiales > Haliangiaceae > JABFXX01. The sequence goes on from JBDTEH010000300.1 coordinate 10,297, forward strand.
GAACCGCTCGGGCACGAGCTCGTCGAGATGATGGATCCGCTCGGCGTGCGGCACGACCTCGCGCTCGGCGAACGCGCGCACGTTCGCGCGGACCTCGTCGAGCATCTCGTCGAGCGGCCACGGGAGCCTCCCCGCGCTCGCGATCGCGGCGGCGCCGATCGCGCTCACCGGATCCGGCGCGGTGACCTCGGCGATCGCGGCACGCGCGGCGTCGCCGTAGCGCGGCTCCGGCATCCCGAGCACGGTGGCGACCGGTTCGAGCCGGTTGCGCAGGCTCTGCGCGAGCTCGCCGGCCGCGACCAGCGCCGCGTCCGCGAGCCCCGCCGGCGCGGTCACGAGCTCCGCGATCACGCGCGCCTCGGTCGCCGCGTACGCGACCCGCTCGACGACGACCTGGTGGTCATCGATGGCCTCACCGTTACGGGTCAGCGTGCGGGCCGCAGCGACGGCGCGCTCGGCGAGCTCGTGGGCGGCGGTAGCGATGTTTGCCAGCTCGGCCATGCGCCCTTATACGCTACGATACCGGCGGTACGAACCACGTGATCACCGAACCGAAGGACAAGATATGAAGCTCGTCATCGCCGCGATCCTCGTCGGCTCGGCGTTCGGGGCGCTCGCGTGGGCCGACAAGTCGTTCACCGGCGACAAGACCGCGACGTGGGACTGCGCGAAGGACGCGACCGTCACGATCATGCACGGCAACGGCAAGTACACGTTCAAGGGCGCCTGCAAGGACATCACCGTGAACGGTGGCCACAACGCGCTCACCATCGAACACGTCGCGACGCTGACGCTCAACGGCTCCTCGAACAAGGTCGCGGCCGGCAACCTCGATGCCGTCAACATCACCGGCTCGGATAACAAGGTGACCTGGAAGCGCAGCGGCGGCACCGGCGGCAAGCCGACCGTGTCGACGCTCGGCCAGAACAACGCGATCACCGCAGGTAAGTAGCGAGCGCTCGCGCGACCCGCGCGCCGTAGCCGCCCCGCGGATGGGGCGTCGCGGCCGCCCGCTGTGGCGCCGGATCGAACAGGCAGGCGTGCGCCGCCAGCGGATAGAGCTGGTGTAGCGCGATCCGATCGCGCCATCCCGCGGCCAGCGGCGCGACCTCCTCGTAGGCGCGGACCAACGCATCCGGCAACCCGCCAAACAGCGCGAGCATCGCGAGATCGATCTCGCG
>JBDTEH010000301.1:0-8562 GCA_039922635.1 Kofleriaceae bacterium
GCTCGCTCCTCCAGCGCCAGCCCTCGTCGCTCCACAGCTCTCGCCGCGCGTAGCCACCGTCGGCGACGAACGCCGCGAACGCCTCGTTGGTCACCGGCGCGCGCGCGATCCGGAATGGAGCGACGTGCACGCGATGCGCCCACTTCTCGTTGTCGAACACGAACGGCTCGGCGCGCGTCGCTCCGAGCCAGAACTCTCCGCCTTCGAGCTCGACGTCGCCCGCGAGCGGGCCGTCTCCGCCGGTGACCGCGAGGCCCGGCGCGGTGGTCGATCCGAAGCTCGTCCGGGCGAACGACGGCGCCGGATAGCCGAGCGTCTGCCGCGTGTAGGTGAAGGCCTCGTCGTGCATGTCCTCGTGGAACAGCGCGAGCCAGTGAAAGTAGGCCTGGTCGTCATCGGTGATCGCCTCGAGCGAGCGAGCGAGGGTCTCCGCCATGTACGCGAGCGTGGCGTGGCGGTCGGGCAGCGGCAGATCCCAGCGCGTCGCGTGGGCCACCTGGCTCGAGTCATAGAGCGCGTCTCCGTCGGCGCGCCGCGGCGGGCGCCCGCCCACGTGGCGGAGCGTCCACCGCTCCTGGAACCACGCGACGTGCCCGAGCTCCCAGCGCAGCGGGTTCACGATCGGTAGCCGCGGCCCGAGCCACTGGGCATCGTCGAGGTCGAGGGCGAGCTCGAGCGTGCGTGAGCGAGCGTCTCGGAGCGCCTCGGCGATGCGCATGTGCGGCCCGTACACTACACTCCGCCGCGATGCGCGTGGCCATGGTCTGTCCCGCTCCCGCCGGATCGCGCCTCGGCAATCGCGTGACGGCCGTGCGCTGGAAGCAGCTCCTCGGCGAGCTGGGCCATCAGGTCTCCATCACCACGGCGTTGCCGCGACGGCATCATGACGTCCTCGTCGCGCTCCACGCCCGGCACTCCGCGGAGGCCGTTCGATGGTCGCGACACACGCACCCGACGCGTCCCATCGTCCTGGCGCTGACCGGGACCGATCTGTACCGCGACATCATCGACGATGCTTCGGCGCAGCGATCGCTCGACCTCGCGGACGTGCTCGTCGTGCTGCACGACCAGGCCGCGCGCGCGCTCCCCAGGCGGTATCGCGGCAAGGTCAGGGTCATTCGCCAGTCCGCCGATGCTTCGCGCGCGGCCGAGCCGCCGCCTCGCACCTCCACGTTCGACGTCGCCCTCGTCGCCCATCTCCGCGCCGAGAAAGATCCGCTCCGGGCCGCGCTCGCGGTGCGCGCGCTCCCGACGGCGTCGAAGGTGCGGATCGTCCACGCCGGCCGCGCGCTCGGCGAGGCGTTTCGCGCCGCCGCGGAGGCCGAACAGGCCGCGAACCCGCGCTACCGGTGGCTCGGCGAGCTCGCGCCCGCGGCGTCCCGCGCCCTGATCGCGCGCTCGCGGCTGCTGGTGCTCACGAGCGTCATGGAAGGTGGCGCGAACGTGCTCGGCGAGGCGATCGTCTCGGGTACGCCCGTCGTCGCGACGCGCATCCCGGCGACGGTCTCGGCGCTCGGCGCTCGCTACCCCGGCCTGTTTCGGGTCGGCGACACCGCGGCGCTGACCCGGCTCCTGCGGCGGGCAGAGCGCGAGCCGAGCTTCCTCGCCCGGCTCGGGCGGGACACCCGCGCGCGCCGGCCGCTGTTCGCGCGCAGCGTCGAGAAGGCCGCGTGGCGAGCGCTGCTCCGCGAGATCAGCTCGCGCTGATCCGGAGGCGACCGGCGGGGCCGGCCTCGAGCGTCCCGATGATCGCGGCGCACGGGGTGCTCCTGGCGACGAGCTCGGCGACGAGCTTGTCGGCGTCGCGCGGCGCGACCGCGATCAACAGCCCGCCGGACGTCTGCGCATCGCAGAGCACGAGCTGCGACGGCTTGTCGATCCCGGCGTCGTAGTCGACGCTGTCGTTCAGGTAGCGCCAGTTGGCGTGCGTGCCGCCGGGCGCGATGTCCTCGCGGACGTAGGCCCACGCCGCTGCGATGACCGGCACGCTAGCGAGCCGAACATGCGCGAGGCATTCGCTCGCGCGCGCGATGTTGCGGAGGTGGCCGAGCAGCCCGAACCCGGTGATGTCGGTGCACGCGTGGACCTCGACGGTCGCCATCGCCTCGGCGGCGCCGCGATTGAGCGTCGACATCAGGCGAATCGCCTCGCCGATCGCGTGCTGGCTGTCTCGATCCTGCTTGGCCGCGGTGGTGATGATGCCCAGGCCGAGCGGCTTGGTGAGCACGAGCACGTCGCCCGCGCGGCCGCCCGCGTTCGTCGCGATGCGCTCGGGGTGGACCATGCCCGTGACCGAGAGGCCGTAGATGGGCTCGTCGGTCTTGATGGTGTGACCGCCGACGATGTCGATGCCCGCCTCGCGCGCCTTCTCCGCGCCGCCGCGCAGGATCTCGGCGAGGACGGCGACGTCGAGGCTGTCGTCCGGAAACCCGACGATGTTGAGCGCCGAGATCGGCGTACCTCCCATCGCATAGACATCGCTCAGCGCGTTGGTCGCCGCGATGGCGCCGAAGTCGTAAGGGTCGTCGACGATCGGCGTGAAGAAGTCGGTGGTGAGCACGAGCGCGCGCTCGTCGTCGAGCTTGTAGACCGCGGCGTCATCGGCGGTGGAGCTCCCCACGAGCACGTTCGGGTCGGTGACGCGCGGCAACCGGTCGAGGAGCGGAAACAGGTAGCCGGGGGGATGCTTCGCCGCACACCCGGCACGCTTGGCGATCTTCGTGAGACGAACAGACATGGCGAGGCTCCTCTTTCACGACGACCTACCACGGTTCCATCTCGGGAGCGGGCCATTCGCGCACGCGCCGGCGCCAGCGGTAGATGCCGAGCAGATCACCGTGCTGTCGCCGAGGTGGCGGATCTCATGGAAGTGGGGCTGACCCGTCAGCGGTGGAACGTGATCGGATACGCGTCGACGGTCACGTCTCCGCCAGTGTCGCTCTTCGGGAATACGAGCTTGCGGAATTCGCGCTCGACGCATCGATCGACGGTGTCGTCGAGGCCTGATGCGGAGACGGTGCTCACTCCACCCGTGGTTCCGGAGATGATGAACTTCACGACGACGCGGCCCTCGAGGTTCGGCGCCGTCGTGAGTCTGGTTGCATAGCAGGCGCGGATCTCGTTCATCTGGCGATGGACGATGCGGCGGATGATCACCTTGTCATGATCTCGCGGTGGGTCCTCGAAGCCCTTCGGGATCGAGCCGGTGCCTGTGAGGGATTCGAACGCTCCAGGGTTTGGTTCGTGATCGGGTGGCGGAGGTCGCTCGATGCGCGAACGAGACGACGTGGCGGCGCTCGCTGTCGCTTCCGGCCGCTCCGCTGATGTTGGCCTCGATGCCACCGTCGGGACTGGCTGTGACGGCCGAGTTGGAGTTGCGGCAGCGCAACCAGCGACCACGAACCACGCGACGGTATGCACGGTGCGTATATCGCACGAGCCGGTCTAGATTGGTCGAACCAATCGGCCAAAGCTGCATCGACCCGGTGGCCGGCAAACGTGCGCTGGTCACGACCGGCGATCGGCGCGCGATCTACGTCGACGCTGCGTCGACGACATCGACGTTCGCGGTCGCGATCGGCGGCGAGCCCGTCGTCGCTCGCGGCAATCTCCGGAAGCGCGGTGAAGCTGGAACGGGACGTGCTGCGCGGAAGACATGGCACGGGCGCCCGGCGCGCAAGTCATCGGATCTCCGAGAGCTCACCTCCGCACCGCGTTGCGTTTCACAACCTGTGGCCTTGCCGTCCTGGCCGGCTGCGCACACGGGACGAGCCTGGACCATCCTGATGATGCAACCGACTCCGATGCGCCGCCGCCCGCGATCGACGCTCCGGGCGCACCGGATGTCCTGGATGCACCGCACGTCCTGGCGGATGCCGCGGGCTGCACGATCGCCGCGGGCGCATCACCGGTGCTCGATGGCAGCGATGATCTCGCGAAGTACCCCGCCGGCGCGCTGCTGACGCCGGGCGCGATGCTCGGCAACGACGCGCTGGCGATCACGTGGGATCCCACGCGACTGTACATCACCGCGATCTCGGATGCGTTCGTCGCGCCGGACCAGCCGTTGCACGTCTACCTCGAGGCGGGCACCGCGCTCGACGCCGCGACCCCGTCGTCCGGCAAGGAGTACAGCGGCCTCGTGCCCGCCCTGCCGTTCGCGCCGAACTACTTGATCGCCGCGCGCCGGGTCAGCGACACCGGCACCGGTCCGTACGACGGGGTCTTCGTCCCGGCGGCGAGCTGGGCGACGCGGCAGACCCCGCTCGCACCCGCGACCGACGTGTTCACCTCGACCGACCAGCGCACGCTCTCGGTCGTGGTCCCGTGGTCGGATCTCGGTGGCTGCCCGACCACGCTACGGCTCGCGGTGCACGTCGTGCATGCCGTCGCCGGCAACGAGTGGAAGGATCTCGTGCCGACGACGCACGCGCCCTGGCTGGCGTCCGGCGGTGGCTACTTCGAGATCGATCTGACGCACGCTGCGGCCGCGACGAACTGGACGCTGCACTGACGCACGCTCCAATTTAGAATCTCAATCATCTGGCCGCAGATTGTCAGTCTCTCGTTGCGTTTGACAACACCTCGATCTCGGCAGCGAGCTTGATCACGAGCACAGGTCCCCGGCTGGCGGCATGGTTCGTGCTCGAGCTCGTGGTGGTCGCACCGGAGGTTTTGGAGGTTATGGAGGTCATGATGAGGCATCGAACCGTAGCCATCGTTGTCGCGCTCGCAGGTTGTGGAGCGAACCACGGAACCTTGTTCGACGGTGGGAGCGCGGACGGTAGCGGTGTCGTTGCCGACGCACCCGGCGGCAATGACACGTCGTGCGGCCAGCTCTCTGCGGTCCTTCGCGACTTCCGCTCGGATCACCCCGACTTCGAGCACGCCACCGGCGATGATCGCGGGCTCGTGCGCGCCGACCTCGGAGCTGATAACAAGCCGGTGTATGCACCCGCGGGTTCGACGTCGACGGTCTCGGGCCAGGCGTCGTTCGACCAGTGGTATCGCGACACGCCCGGCGTCAACCTTCACTTCGAGCAGCAGTTTCCCCTCGTCGAGGGGCCGACCGGCACGTTCACCTATGATGACCAGACGTTCTTTCCGCTCGACGGCATGGGCTGGCCGACGATGGATCCGGCCCAGGAGATCTACGGACACAACTTCTGGTTCACGACCGAGATCCACAGCGGGTTCGTGTATCACGGCGGGGAGAAGTTCGAGTTCGAGGGCGATGACGACGTGTTCGTGTTCGTGAACAACAAGCTCGCACTCGATCTCGGCGGCGTCCACGTCGCCGAGACCGGTACGATCGACTTCGATGCGAGCGCGGCGGCCTTGGGGCTCAGCATCGGTGGCACGTATCCGCTCGCGGTGTTCCACGCCGAGCGGCACACCGACCAGTCTCACTTCCGGATGACGACCACGATCGACTGCCTGATCATCGAGTGATCCGGGTGATCCGGGTGATCCGGGTGATCCGGGTGATCCGGCGCCACGCGAGATCAGGAGCGCTCGCAGATTTCCCTTGCGCGCCCGGATCAGATCCTTCATTTGTGAATTTCACTGGAGGACCTCATGCGCTTGCACCTGAAGCAGTACACCGAGCCCATCTTCGACCGTCTCGCCGCGTATCGCGATCGGCTGATCGAGCACCCGCTGCTCGTCGCCGCGCGGACCGACGAGCTCTCTGCGTCGCTACTCGACACGTTCGCACTTCATCAGCTCAGCGACAGCATCCTGTGGATTCCGATGCTGGCGCACATGCACGACAAGGTTCGATCGCCGCGCCTGCGCCGCGCGATCGCCGACAACATCGCCCACGAGGCGGGGCTCGCCGCCACCTCGCACGTGACGCTCGCGCTCGCGATGGTGCGCAGCCTCGGCATCACCGGTCTGGCCCCGCTGCCCGCGGACGTGTTCGTTCGCACCGTCGAGCCGTGGCTCGCCGACGACTTCGAGGAGCCCGCGATCGCGGGCTGGTTGCTGGTCGCCGAGGCGCTCGTGCCGGTCCTGTTCGAGGCCGTGCTGCCGTGCTTCACCCGGCGCGGCGCCGATACGCGGTACTTCGCAGAGCACGTCGTGGTCGACGCCGACGAACACGCGCGCTGGATGGCCGAGGCGGTCGACGAGCTCGCCGCGACCTGTGGCGCGGCGCCGATCCTCGACGGCATGGCCGAGGCGTGGCTCGACACCTGCGAGGTCCCCGATCGGCTCTGGAGGCAGCGATGCGCATCGCGCTGACCTTTAACCGCCTGCGTCACGGCGGCGAAGCCGAGGCCGAGTTCGACTCGTTGGACACGATCCGCGCGCTCGCGGCGTGGCTCGGTGAGCTCGGCCACCGGGTCACGCCGGTCGACGTATCGTGCTCGGTGCCCGCGCTGATCGAACGGCTGCGCCGCGCGGCGCCCGAGCTGGTGTTCAACCTCGCCGAAGGCACGCGCGGTCGCTTCCGCGAGGCGTTCTATCCGGCGCTGTTCGAGCACCTGGGCCTCGCGCACACCGGGAGCGGCGCGAGCACGCTCGCGGTCTGCCTCGACAAGGCGCTGTCCAAGCGGATCGTCGCGGCGGCCGGAGCTCGGGTCGCGCGCACGTATACGAGCTGGCCGGTCGCGATGCCCGTGATCGTCAAGCCGAACTTCGAGGGCTCGAGCAAGGGCATCGATCAGGCGAGCGTCGTCACCGATCCAGCTCGCCTCCTCGAGGTCGTGGCCTCCGTACGCGCACGTTACCGCTCGGGCGTGCTCGTCGAGGAGTACGTGGACGGCGACGACATCGCGGTGGCGTGGGTCCAAGGGCTCGGCGTGCTCGCGCCGATCCGCTACGTCTACGCGCCGACCGGGCCGCACCGGATCCTCGATCTCGCGCTCAAGCAGGCGCCCGAACGCGTCGGCGTCGAGCTCGTCGACGATGACCGCCTGGTCGCGGCGGCTGCGTGCGTGTTCGCCGCGCTCGGCGTCACGGGATACGGCCGCGCCGACTTTCGGGTGACCCCGGACGCGGTCTACTTCCTCGAGATGAACCCGCTGCCGACGTTGTCACCGCGCGACGAGGACCTGTATGTCGCGGCGGCCCATGCGGGCTTCGGTCCGCGCGAGCTGCTCGCGGCGATCGTCGCGGCGAGCGTACCCGCCGATCTCGCGGGGGGAAATTGCGCGCGACCACGACGCCGAACAAGACGGCTGCGGCGCGATATCGGTCCTGTGTTTCGGCGAGACGTTGAAGATCATTCTCGTGGGAGTGAGCTCCCCTAGCGCACACGACGTGTTGCGCCCGTGTGGTTGCAGACGACATCTCCTACCTCCAACCCGCGGCGTGAAGCGTGGTGGGCCGGTGGCACGGATGCTGGAAAGGAGCGCAACCAACATGAGTCATCCATCGAAGTCGCAGTTCACGAATCGTCTCCACCTGGCGTTGTGCTTGATCGCCGCCGCCAGCCTCGCCGGCTGCGTCGCGGAGGTCGACGGCACCTCGGATGACGGCAGCGCGGACGAAGGCACCATCGACGAGCCCGAGCTGTTCACGCATCCCGACCAGGACGTCGCCGGATCGCAGATTCGCCTGATCGAAGGTGAAGCCGCGCCGACGGTCGAGGCCTATGTCACCCAGACGCCGGGCCTCGATGTCAGCGGCTATCAGGGCAATGTCAACTGGAGCTCGACGCGCAGCCACGGTGCGCGGTTCGCGTATATCAAGGCGACGCAGGGTACGACCTACCGCAACTCGTACTTCTCGCAGCAGTACTCGGGCTCGTACGGCGCGGGGATCATCCGAGGCGCGTATCACTTCGCGACTCCGAATACGGCGAGCGGCGCCGCCCAGGCGAACTACTTTCTGAGCCACGGTGGCGGCTGGTCGAAGGACGGCAAGACGCTGCCGCCGGCGCTCGACCTCGAGTACAACCCGTACGGATCGGCGTGCTACGGCAAGACCCACGCGCAGATGATCGCGTGGATCCACGACTTCGCGAATACGATGAAGGCACGGACCGGGCGCGACGTCGTGTTCTACACGAGCACGAGCTGGTGGACGCTGTGCACGGGCAACAGCGCGGCGTTCAGCAACAACCCGCTGTGGATCCCGCGCTACGGCTCGAGCGTCGGCGCGCTGCCGGCGAGCTGGCGGTTCGAGACGATCTGGCAGTACGCCGATCACGGAACGTTCGTCGGCGACCAGAATCGCTTCAACGGCGACGTCAGCCGCGTCCAGGCGTTCGCGCTGTGAGCTGCAGCTCGCGCGCGTGACCGCGGCGACCACCGGTCGCGCCCACCACCTTCAGGAGTGCCAGCTCAGTAGACGAACGGAATGAGCTTGTGCGTGGTCCGCGCGTAGGCCTCGAACTCGGCGCCGTAGTGTTCGGCCAGGTGCGCGTCGAGCTTGGGCGCGTTGAACCACGCGAAGAAGGCGGCGAGGACGATCGGGATGATCGCGGCCCAAGGGTTGCCGCTGATCAGCGCGTAGCCCGCCACCCACAGGATATCGCCGAAGTAGTTGACGTGCATCGCCGCCGAGAACAGGCCGCCGGTGTAGAGATGGCCGCGGTGCTCCGGGTGGCGCTTCCAC
>JBDTEH010000302.1:0-4447 GCA_039922635.1 Kofleriaceae bacterium
ACGACCAGGCCGCGACCCGCGATTGCCGGCGCTGGGTCGCGGCGTCGGACGCCGCGAGCGCGCTGCGCAGGCCTGCGGGCAGCACGCGCGGTGGCTCGAGCATGATGCGCGCGAACTCGGCGACCGCTTCGCGCGACTCGGGGTCGAGTGCGACCGCGCTGCCGGCCAGGCGCATCGCCTCGACGTGGCGACCACCCTGTGGATCGGCGAGCGCCTCGCGCGCGCCGGCCAGGTACTCGCTCGCGAGGGCGCGGCGGCGCGCGATGTCACGATCGCCGTCGAGGTAGCGCTGCAACCGATCGGCGAACGCACGCGCGGTCGGGCGGCGCTCTGGCTCGAGCGCGAGCGCCTCGACGCACAGCGTATCGAGCTCGGGCGGAATCTCGGCGCTGGGCCGACGGCTTAACGGCGAGCCATCGAGGCCGGCGACCGTCGAGGCGAGCGCGGCGAGTCCTCGCGCGTGGAGCGGCTCGCGCGCGAGGAGCTCGAACAGGATCGAGCCGAGCGCGTAGACATCCGCCGCGGTGCCAGCCGACGACGCATCGGCGACCTGTTCGGGCGCCATGTAGCCCGGGGTGCCGAGCATCGCGCCGGCGCTGGTCATGCCGCTGATCGAATCGATGTCGGACGTCGAGGTGGGCTCGTGCTCCGCGATCACGCGCGCGACACCCCAGTCCAGCAGATAGACCTCGCCGAACTCACCCAGGATGATATTCGCCGGCTTGAGGTCACGGTGGACGACGCCGCGCGCGTGCGCGAACTCGACGGCAAGGCACACGTCGACGAGCGCGCGGAGCAGGCGCTGCAGCTCGCCGTCGCGTGGGATCAGCTCGAGCAGCGTCGTCCCGACGACGCGCTTCATCGTGAAGTACGGACTCCCATCCGCGGCCTCGCCGATCTCGTGGACCGGGACGATCGCCGGGTGCTCGAGCCGCGCCTGGATGCGAGCCTCGCGCAAGAACCGCGACCGCAGCTCGGGGTTGCCGGCGGTCCGTATGCGCTTGAACGCGATCTCGCGGCCGATCCGCGGATCACGCGCCATGACCACCTCACCCATGCCGCCGCGACCGATCACGCCGCCGAGCTCGTAGCTGGTGAGGCTCGGTTGGCTCGGCGTGTCGTCGTGCGCGGATGCGACGGTCGGGACCGTGCCAGGGGTCGCCGCCACGGTGGCATCGGTCTCGACGTCGGGGAGCTTCGTGCTCATCGCGAGCATGGTACGACGTACGGATGTGGCGCGCTGTTTCGGTCGCGGCGGCGTTGGCGGGCTGTGGCGCGGATGTCCTCAACAACGCCGCGATTCACGCGCATGTCGCCGAGCTGGTCGCCCACGATCGTGCCCACGCGGTGCCCGCCAACCGGTGGGCGCTGACCGCGGGCGCGCTGGTGCCGATCTTCGGGTCCTACGAGCTCGACACCCGGGTGTATGGCGGCCTGCGTCCGAGCGCGATCGTGATCGACTGGATCCTCGGCGGGCTGCTGCCGGCCGCGGGCGCGATCGCATCGTTCGCGGTCGACGACGCGCACACGCGTACGCTGCTGCGGTGGAGTGCGCTCGGCCTCTACGGTACGACGAGGATCGGCGTGATCGTCGTCGGCAACCTGCACGTCGACGAGTACGACGACACGCTGACCCGCGAGCTCGCGGTCGGACCGCGAGCGCATGTCGCGATGGTCGGTTGGAGCTGGTAGTCGACCTTCGCGGAGAGCGTGCGGTGCCGCCACGCTGGGCGCCCGCGCTCCACACGCGCGACGGGTGGAGGCGGTCGCCGCGCGGATCGACTCACCCGATCAGACCTGCCGCGCCGTACGAACGGACGGGCTGGTGAGCGCCGCGGCGACCGCGCGCCCCTTGGTCTGGCTGGGCTGGCTGCGGTTGGCCGAACGCCGGGTCGACTTGCGCGACGGCCGGGTCCGCGAATCCTCGAGCGTGACCGTCGCGCGCGGATGACGCACCCGCGAGTTGCGGCGCACGGTCGTATCTCCGCCCGCGCGGCGATCTGTCGAGCTGCGCTCCGGCTCCGCGGTATCGACGTAGAACGTGCGATCGGTCTTCCCCGGCCGCGCGGCCGCGCGCGCCTTGGCGTCGGGGCCGCGGCCGGTCCGGCGCCCGATCAGCTCGCCGCTATCCGGCGCCCGCTCGGCACGGCTCGCGAGGCGCGGCTTCGCGGCGACGCGCCGGCCACCGTGCAGCCGGTACTTGTCCCGAGCGCGTCCGATCGCGGTGCAGATCGAACGGAACGCACGTGCGAACGCGACATCGAAGGAGCTCGCGGTCTTGTCGATCTGCACCGATGGCCGACCGGTGAGGACCAGCTTGATCCGGCACATGCTATCGATCCCGCCCTTGGGGCCGTTGAGGTCCTCGAACCGGACCGTCGCACGCTCGACGAATCTCGTCGCGCCGAAGTGGCGATCGACCGTGTTGCGGATCCGCTGTTCGAACCCGGCTCCGAGCTTGGTGGCGGAGCGGATCGAAACAGGGAGCTTGTCGCGGCGGGTGGAGCTCGTCATATCGAGCTAGCCATGCAGGTTTCGGGACAACTCGCTTGACCGGATGGTCGGGCACGAGGGACCACGCACGAGTACGCGGGCACGACTGGTGCAAGGCGATGACCGCATGAGCGCGCGCGCGAGCGACCTGATGACGACGAAGCTGCTCACGATCACGGCGGGCGCCTCGTTCCTCGAGGTCCAACACCTGTTCGTGGTGGGCCAGATCAGTGGCGCTCCGATCGTCGACGCCGCCGGTAAGGTCCTCGGTATGGTGACCGCCAGTGACCTGCTGCGCGTCTCCGATCAAGTCCACGATGACGACCTCGATCCTCACCCCGTGCCTAGCGCGCAGGGGATGACCGAACAGCTCCGCGCGTACTCCGCGATCGAGATGGCGACGTTCGACGTGGTCTGGGTTTCGCCCGACACGCCGGTCTCGCAGGTCGCGCGGCGCATGCGCGCGGAGGGCATCCATCGGGTGCTCGTGGGAAACGATGGCCACCTGCAGGGCATCCTGACCTCCTTCGACTTGCTCCGCGCGCTCGAGAGCGTCGCGCCTCCCGCTTAGGGCAGACCGAGCACGCGAGAGGGCGCGGTCACGAGCCCGCCGACCTGACCGTTGCCGATGGTGCCATCGAGGTTGTCGCCCCAGCACCAGACGGCACCGTCGGCCGTGCGTGCGCACGTCGCGATGTCGGTGCGCGAGTTGACCTCGACGACGTCGTCGAGATCGACCCGGCGTGGTGTCGCGCTCGTGTCGCCGAGCGCATCGCCGAGTTGCGCGCGCTCGTCATCGCCCCAGCACCACACCGAGCGATCGGCGAGGAGCGCACAAGCGTGTTGGGAGCCCGCCGTGATCGCGGTCGCGTCCGCGATCCCCGGGACCTTGGCGGCGCTGGCGCGCGTGCCTCCGGCGGGATCACCGAGCTGGAGATCGAGGTTGCTGCCCCAGCAATCGACGCCGCGATCCACGCGCAACGCGCACGTGAACTCGTCGCCGGCCGCGATCGCGGTATAGGGACCCACCGGACCGGGCACCGGCGTGGTGCGCAGCGTGAACGTGCCATCACCGAGCTGGCCCGAGACGTTGCGACCCCAGCAGGTCGCCGCGCCGCTGCCATCGAGCGCGCACACGTGGCTCGTGCCCGAGGTCAGCGCCATCACGTTCGCGAGCCCGGGGACCGGGCCGAGGGTCAGACGATCCGTGGTCGAGCCGTCGCCGAGCATGCCTTCCGAACTCTCCCCCGAGCACGCGACCGTTCGATCGGCGCGCACGAGGCAGAGGTCCCGACTCGAGATCGAGAGCGCGATCGCGTCGTCGGCGCCGGGCACGACGACCGGCACCGGAGCGCTCGTCGTGTCGCCGATGCCGAGCTGACCATAGTGATTCGCGCCCCAGCCGATCGCGCCGCCGCCCGCCAGTCGTGCGCCACCCGCGCCATCGTCGAGCTCGAGATCGATCGTCGGCGCCGGCGTCCGTACGCGCACGGGGACCGGCGAGCTCGCGACCGTCAGATCGGCGCCCAGGAGCAGGTTGCCATTGGCGCCCCAGCACCACAGATCGCCCGAGGCGAGCCGTGCGCAAGCGGTCTTGCCCCCGACCGCGAGCTGGACGACCGCTTGCAGATCCTGTCCGTCGGGTCGCGGGTCGAAGTCGCGCCGACCACATGCGGTCAGGAGTGCCGCTACCATCAACCAGCGCAACGTCGCGCGATTGTCGCCGGCCGAGCGCGCGATGCCAAGCTGCCAAGTACCCCGCCAGCGAGCGCGTGATGCTGGCTGCTAGCGATGCCGCTTGGGCCGACGCCGGCCACCGCGCGCCGACGTGACCTCACGCGGGCCATCCGCGGACCAGCGCGTGACGACCGGCGGTGGGCGCCGCGGCGGCGGTGCGGCGCGCGGCGGCGGCGCCCCGCGCGGCGGCGGCGGACGATTGTCGGAGCGCGGCGGC
>JBDTEH010000303.1:0-4792 GCA_039922635.1 Kofleriaceae bacterium
GACCGAAGGGCTCGACCGAAGGGCTCGACCGAAGGGCTCGACCGAAGGGCTCGACCGAAGGGCTCGACCGAAGGGCTCGACCGAAGGGCTCGACCGAAGGGCTCGAGCGGTCCGGCCACGGCCGGCGATCGGCCGCGCCACGGTGCTATCGTGGTCGCGATGGACGTCGTGGTGCCCGCGAGGATCGACCGGTTGTTCGGCCGCTGGATCCGGATCGGGCGCGAGCCGGCGATGGCGCAATCCGAGGCGCGCTATGTCGTGCTCACGAACATCATGGCGTTGCTCGGCGTCGGGTTCACGCTCGCGTTCGCGCCGATCCTGTCGATCTCTGGATCGTGGATCTACGTCGCGCTCCAGGCGGTCTACGCCGCGTTGTACCTGCCGACGCTGTGGCTCAACCATCGCAAGCATCACATCGCCGCGACCACGTGGCTGCTGCTGAGCTCGCACCTCGCGGTGGTCTCGCAGGTGCTCGTCGAAGGCACCGGGTTCGACGTCCAGCTGTTCTTCATGCTGCACGCGATCCTGCCGTTCCTGCTGTTTCCGCCCCGACACAACCGCACGATGTTCGCGCTGTCGGCGCTCGCCGGCATCGATCTGGTCCTGGTGCTCGTGCTCGGGCCCGATCTGCCCCAGCTCGGCCCCGTGATCGCGGCGGGGCGGCTCGCGTGGCTGCGGCCGATCCTGCTCGGCGGTCTGTTCTTCACGATCGCGGCGTGCGCGAACTACGCGCGGCGCGCGACCCAGCTCGCCGAGGAGGCGCTGGCCCACGCGCACGCCCGCTCCGAGGAGTTGTTGCTCAACGTGCTGCCCGCCACGATCGCCGGCCGGCTCAAGGCGACCTCGGGCACGATCGCGGACGGCTTCGCGTCGGTGACCGTGCTGTTCGCCGACATCGTGGGGTTCACGACGATGTCGGCGCGGCTCTCGCCGGAGCGCGTGGTCGAGGTCCTCAACGAGCTGTTCTGTAGGTTCGATGACCTCGCGGGCCGGCTCGGGCTCGAGAAGATCAAGACGATCGGCGATTGCTACATGATCGTCGGCGGCCTGCCCGAGCCGCGGCCGGATCACGTCGAGGCGGTCGCCGAGATGGCGCTCGCGATGCTCGACGCGGTCCGCGCGATGCGCGTCCACGTCGGCGAGCCGATCGACGTCCGCATCGGGCTCCACACCGGGCCGGTCGTCGCCGGCGTGATCGGCAAGCGCAAGTTCATCTACGACGTGTGGGGCGATACCGTCAACGTCGCGAGCCGGATGGAGTCGCACGGCGTGCCCGGCGCGATCCAGGTGACGGCGACCGCGCACGGCCTGCTCGATGGCAAGTACCGCATGACCCCGCGCGGCACGATCGAGGTCAAGGGCAAGGGCGTGATGCAGACCTGGTTGCTCGACGGGCGAACCTCCTGAGCATACCGGGGGGCGTGCCGGCGGTCGCAGCTGTCGCTTCTGCGTGGCGCCGCCTCGGCCTAGGATGCGCTCGATGGTCCGCTCCCTCGTCCTGTTCGCTTGCTGTGCCGCCGCGTGCGGCTCGTCGCACTCCACGATCGAGCCGGTGGTGGCGCCGTCATCGCCGTCATCGCCGGCACCACCGCCCGCGGTCCGCGGGCCAACCCTGGCCGGGGTCTACAGCGAGGACATCGATCGTTCGGCCGATCCGTGTGACGACTTCTACGAGTTCTCGAACGGCACGTGGCGCAAGGCGAACCCGATCCCCGCGTCGATGACCCGGTGGTCGCGGCGGTGGAAGGCCGGCGAGGATTCGAAGCAGCGCTTGAAGGACATCCTCGACCAGGTGTCCGCGAAGCGCGACTGGAAGCCCGGCTCCGTCGAGCAGCTGATCGGCGACTTCTACGGGGCGTGCATGGACGAGACCGCCGTGGACGCCGCCGGCGCGAAGCCGCTCGCGCCGATCCGCGCCGAGATCGCGGCGATCAAGGACAAGGCCGGCGTCGTCGCCATGATCGCGAAGCTCCATCACCAGAGCATCCCCGTGCCGTTCGCGGTCGGCGCGCAATCCGACCTTCACGACCCGACCGACGTGATCGCCGACATCGGCGCCTCGGGGCTCGGGCTGCCCGATCGCGACTACTACGTGAAGACCGAGCAGCGCTTCGTCGATGCGCGCGCGCGGTACCTCGTGTACGCCGCCGAGTTGTTCCAGCTCGTCGGCGACGACGCGAGCTCCGCGCAGGCCCACGCCAGGACCGTGCTCGCGTTCGAGACCCGGCTCGCGAAGGCCTCCCTCGATAACGTCGCGCTGCGCGATCCGAAGGCCAGCGACCACAAGCTGACCGTCGCCGAGCTCCAGCAGCTGACGCCGAGCCTCGACTGGACCGCATACCTCAAGGCCTTCGGCGTGCCTGCATCGGCGCCGGTCAACGTCGATCAACCAGCGTTCATGAAGGAGGTCGAGCACGAGCTCGCGCACGCGCCGATCGCGACGTGGCGCACGTACCTCGAGTGGCAATACATCTCGTCGATGACCGACGGGCTGTCGAAGCCGTTCGTCGACGCGACCTACGAGCTCTTTGACAAGTTCCTCGCCGGCGCGCAGGAGCAGAAGCCGCGCTGGAAGCGCTGCGTCGAACAGACCGATCACCTGCTCGGCGAGGCGCTCGGTCAGAAGTACGTCGAGAAGTACTTCCCGCCCGCCGCGAAGGCGCGGATGACCGAGCTGGTCCACAACCTGCTCGCCGCGATGAAGGACACGATCGATCATCTCGAGTGGATGACGCCCCAGACCAAGCAGAAGGCGCTCCAGAAGCTCGCGACCTTCAATCCGAAGATCGGCTACCCCGACAAGTGGAAGGACTACTCGGCGATCCCGATCAAGCGCGATGCGCTGTTCGCCGACCTGGTTGCCGCGCGGACGTGGAACGTCGACGACGATCGCGAGCAGATCGGCAAGCCGCTCGATCGCGGGCGCTGGGGGATGACACCGCCGACCTCCGACGCGTACTACAATCCGGCGCTCAACGAGATCGTGTTCCCGGCCGGGATCCTGCAGCCGCCGGCGTTTCGGCTCGACGCCGTCGACGCGATCAACTACGGCGCGATCGGCGTCGTGATCGGCCACGAGATCAGCCACGGCTTCGACGATCAGGGTGCGCAGTTCGACGCGCAGGGCCGGCTCGAGAACTGGTGGACCAAGGCCGACCTCGACGCGTTCACCGCCCGCGGCAAGTGCGTGGTCGACCAGTTCGACGGCTACTTCATCGAGCCGAAGGTGCACCACAACGGCAAGCTCGTGCTCGGCGAATCGATCGGCGACTCCGGTGGCGCGAACCTCGCGTATCGCGCGTTCCACAAGGCGCTCGAGGCGCGCCCGGCCGCGAACATCGATGGCTTCACGCCCGATCAGCAGTTCTTCATCGCGTGGGGCCAGTTCCGTAGCGACGCGATCCGGATCGAGCAGCAGCGCTTGATGGTGCAGGGCGATCCGCACCCGATCGCCAAGTTTCGCGTGATCGGGCCGCTGTCGAACATGCCCGAGTTCGCGCGCGCGTTCTCGTGCAAGCCCGGCTCGGCGATGGTCAGACCGCCGGCGCAGCAATGCCGGGTGTGGTGAGCGCCCACGCCAGCCAGCCCACGCCGTAGACGATGCCGGCGGCGCACAACCACAGGGTCGTGCGCGCTTCGCCGATCCGATCTGCGACGAGGCCCGCGACGATCGCGGACGCGCCGATCGACAGCGTCGCGAGCCCGTAGTCGAGCGCCATGACCCGACCGCGGAAGTGATCGGGGGTCTCGCGTTGCAGGCCGTAGGTCGAGAGCGACCACTGCGCGCCGCCGCCGAGGTGCGCGATCACGACGAGCACGAGCGCGATCGCGAACGCGTAGACCAGCGTGAACGTCGCGTAGGCGACCGCGTAGCTCAGCGTCGAGAGCCCGCACACGATCACGAGCGCGCGGGTGGTCGGGGTCGCGCCGATCGCGGCGCGCGTGAGGATCGGTCCGAGCATCGCGCCCAGGCCGCGCGCGGCGAACAACAGGCCCGTCGCGATCGGGCTCTGCGCGAACCGGCGGGCCGCGAAGGCCGGGAGCAGCCCGACGATCCCGTTCGCGACGCTGACACCGACCTTCGCGAACACCAGGCGCAACACGACCGGCGTCGCCCGGATGAACGCGATCGCCTCGCGGATCGAGCCGGTGGTCGCGACCTCACCGCGTTGCATCGGGGTGCGGATCCCGGCGATCAACCACGCCGAGACGACGAACGACAACGCGTCGATCGTGAACGCGGTCTGGCGACCGAACACCTCCGCGACGAGGCCGCCGAGCCCGGCCCCGACCATCAACATCGAGCCCCACACGGCGCCCATCAGCGCCTGCGCCGTCGCGAGGTCCTCGGGCGCGACCAGGTTCGGGGTCGCCGCGCTCGCGATCGGATCCGAGAAGCTCGCGCCGATCGCGAGCACGATCACCGCGGCGACCGCGAACCCGGTGCTGTGCCAGTACGCGGCGAGCCCGAGCGAGAGTGCGACCGGAACGCGCGCGAGGTCCGCGATCACGAGCGTGCGGCGTCGATCGAACCGATCGGCGACCATCCCCGCGATCGGCGATGCGAGGAACACCGGCAAGACGGTCGCGGCGTAGATATATGCCGCTGCTCCAGGGTGCCCCGTCAGCTCGGTGACGAGGCTCGCGACGGCGACAAACGAGAACCAATCGCCCGCGAGTGACACCACGCTGGCCACGAACAGGCGCCGAAACTCGCGGTTACGCACCAGGAGTGCGCGTACAGCCGTCACGCCGTGACGCTAGACGATTGTCGAGGCCGTCGCGATCGCCC
>JBDTEH010000304.1:0-5108 GCA_039922635.1 Kofleriaceae bacterium
CCTCGCGGGCTCTCGGATCTCCTCGCCGAGCTGTTCGCCTCGCTCGATAGCCACATGATGAAGGAAGAGCGCATGCTGTTCCCGACGCTGCGCACGGGTGCGCGCGGCGGCTCGATCGACATGCCGATGCGCATGATGGAGCGCGAACACGACGACCACGCCGAGGGGCTCGAGAAGATCCGCGAGCTGACCCGCGATCTCGCCGCGCCAGCGGATGCCACGCCCACGTGGACCGCGCTCTACGAGCGGCTCGCGACGCTCGAGGCCGATCTGCGCCAGCACATCTACCTCGAGAACAACATCCTGTTCGCGCGCGCGACCGGTGGCGGCGACTACTGATCAGCCCCCGGCCACATCTTCACGCGGCGGTGGATCGCCGGTGATCGGGCCCGGCGCGTGCGCGGTGGGGCTCGCGTGCTTTCAGGTCGACTGCGCGGGCGTCACGCTCTCGGCACGCCGTGACCGAACGTGTCGGGCGGGCTGAGATCGGTGCGGACTCCGGGAGCCTCGAGCGAGCGGCGCGCGCCGGGCCGGAAGATGTCCGCGCTCTGGGCGATCAAGAAGTCCGCGGTCCGCGCGGCGAGCGCCTGGATGGTCAGCCCGGGGTTCGCGGAGCCCTGCGTCGGCATCACGCTGCCATCGCACACGAACAGATTGTCGATGTCGTGCGAACGGCCGAACTTGTCGACGACCGAGGTGCGGGGGTCGTGGCCCATCCGTGCGGCGCCGACCAGGTGTGCGAACCGCGCTTCCTGGGCCACCTCGGTCGCGCCGGCCGCCCGCATCACCTCGAGCACCTTGTTCTTGCCGAACTCGACGAGCTTCTGGTCGTTGTCCTTGAGCCCGAACGTCACCTTCGCGACCGGCTGCCCGAACTGATCCTTGACGGCGGCGAGCTCCACGCGATTGTCGGCGTGCGGGAGAAGCTCGCCGAGTAACGCGATCGCGGCCCAGTGGTTGTAGTCCATCATCACGCGGCGCAGTCCCCATCCCCACGCCCCCTTCGCCGCGGCCATCTGCTTCGCGAAGCTGATCGGCAGCGGGCCGACGGTCTGGATCGCGAAGCCGCGCGCGAAGCCACGTGCGGGATCGGTCTCGTAGAACTCCTCGGTCATCGCGTGTGCGGGAGGCGCCTTGTACATCCGCACGAGATCGTCGAACCGGCCGGCGACCACGTTCCCGGCCTGCGCCATCAGATAGCGGCCGACCGTGCCGCTCGAGTTCGCGAGCCCGGTCTCGAAGCCCGGGCACGCCGAGTTGAGCAGCAGGCGCGGGGTCTCGATCGCATAGCCACACACGATCACCGCGCGCGCGCGTTGAAACTGCTCGTGGCCGTGCGCGTCGAGATAGGTCACGCCGGTGACCCGCTTCTCGCGATCGATCGCGATGCGCGTGACCATGCAGCCCGAGCGGAGCTCGGCACCGTGCGCGAGCGCATCGGGCACGTGCGAGACCAGCGTCGATTGCTTCGCGCCCACCTTGCAGCCCTGGGTACAGAAGCCGCGATAGATACAGTGCGGGCGATCGCCGCGCGAGCCGGAGAGGATCGCGACCGGGCCCCCCGCGCTGACCCGGATCCCCAGCTTCGTGCAGCCCCGCATCAACGTGTCGCCGACTTCGCTCGGCGGGTGCGGGCCAAACGCGTAGCCGTGTGGATCGCCCCACGGAAACCGAGCCGGGCCGGCGACGGGCATCTCGAGCTCGAGCAGCTCGTAGTATGGCTTGAGGTCGGCGTAGCTGATCGGCCAGTCGACGCCGACGCCATCCTCGGAGTGGATCCGGAAGTCGGAGGGATGGAGCCGGGGCGCGAACGAGGCCCAGTGCACCGAGCCGCCGCCGACGCCATGTCCGCTGTTGTTGGCGCCGAACGCGAGCGGATGATCGCCGCCCGTGATCCGGAGATCGGTCCAGTACAACCGATGGGAGCCGGCCTCGTCGCTGACCCAATCACGCTCGGTATCCCAGAACGGGCCCGCTTCGAGGCCGACCACGCGAAGTCCCGCGCGCGCGAGGCGCTGGAGCAGGACTCCGCCGGCCGAACCGACGCCGACGATGCAGTAGTCGACCGCTTCGCCCGGTGCGAAGCGGTTCATCGTGCCCTCGAGGCGCTGGATCGGCCCGAGCCAGTGCTCGCCCTCGGGCGGCGGGCCGAACGTGCCGAGCAGCGGCTTCTTCATCAATGCGTACCCCCCTGGCCTGGCGAACCGTAGGTGTCGCCACCCGCGGCTTTGTCGGTGCCCGACGTGCTGCCGGGTGGCGCATGCCAGGCGTAGCGTTGCTCGTGGACCTCCCAGGGCTCGGGCTCGCCGCGCTCGAGTCGCATGTACCCGCGTGGATAGGCCGGCCCACCGAAACCGATCTCGTCCCAGGCCCAGGGATGCGCGTAGTACACGTGGCAGACGTCGTCGAGAACGAGCCTCCAGTAGCGGTTCACATCCATCTGCTGCCACACCTGCTCGCCCGCGGGCGGTTGGCCGTCGTGGATGGTCTGGAGCACGGCCTCCTGCTCGTTGGCCGTCAGCTCGAGGAACGACCTGCCGAACCGCGCGTGTGCGATCGCCGCGATGCCCTCGAGACCGAGCCGGTGCGCATCGCCATCCGGCGGCATGCCCTCGTACCGGTAGCCGTCGGTCCGGCCGAGGAAGAGTCGCTCGTCGATGAACGGCACGATCGGGATCCGGTGATCCGCGTCGCGATCATCTTGTGGGACCAGCCGATCGGCGATGGCCGCGAGCAGCGTGGCTTCGGCTGCCGAGAAGAATCGAATCGGCGGGACCTCCTCGACGCGCGCGAGCACGGTCCTGCGCGTGGCGTCGTCCCAGAACGCTTGCTGCGCCAGGGTCGAGAACCCCGGGTAGTAGCCGGGCTGCGCACGCGGTTCGATCGGTCGCCCTCGCGGGTCGACCGGCCGCCCATCGGGTGGTCCCGCGGGTCGCGAGCTCACGCGCGCTCCCTGCGCAACAGGCTCGCGAGCAGGCCGAGGAAGCCGGTCGCCGCGAACAACAATGGCGCCAGGATCGGCGGACCGTACATCACGTTGTAGCCGAGCCGGCGCACGCCGCCCGCGCGCCGCACGACCCCGCGCGCGTGGTAGTAGAAGCCGACCGCACCGTCGACCAGCGCGATCGCGGAGACCGCGGGGAGTGCGGTGCGCGCGATCCGCGGGCTGAACACCGCGCCGACCGCGACCGCGGTCAGCACCGGCGCGACGATCACGGGTGTCCACTGCGCCTTGAACCGAAAGTTGTTCTTGTAGTGCGAGTACAGCGCCTCGATGCCGCACAGCGCGGACGACAACGCGGTCGCCGCGGCCATGTGCTGCTGGTAGCGGCCCTCGCGAAGCTGGCTCGCGAGGGCGAGCGCTTGCCAGCCGCCGCGCGGTCGCGCGCTCGGTGGATCGTCCTCGCGGCGCATGAACGATGCGACGAACCCGAGGTAGCCGCCGATGCCGAGCAAGAGCGGCGCGAACACCGGAGGTCCCATCACCACGTTGGTCACCGGTAGCCGCCAGCCGCCTGGCTTTCGCGCGATCCCTCGCACGTGATACCCGAAGCCGATCACGGCGTCGGCCAGCATCAGGAGCGACGCGGCGGGCATCAGCGTGCGCGCGACGCGGCGATCTTCGACGCCGACCAGCGCGGCCCCGGCGAGCACCGCGCTGAGGATCACCGGCGTGTACATGATCCGTTGGCCGTAGCTGCCTCGATAGTGCTCGTACGCGACCTCGAGCCCACCGAGCAGCCCGGAGGTCCCCGCGACGAACGCGAGGCTGCGCTGGATCCGCCCCTCGCGAATCAAGTGGTCCGCCTCGCGTTCGAGGCGAACGAGCGATGGCGCGCGGGTGCGCCACAGCGCGCTCAGATCGAGGGCGATGCGTGGTGCCTTCACGCGGTGACCTGCGATCTCGGAGGGCAGCGCTTGCAGCGCGGGATCGACGGAAGGGATCCAGGAGGCGTCGATCGCGGAGCTTGAGACATGTATGCGGCCTGCTCGGTGGGGCAAGAGGGAATGTGGGCGCTGTCGCCGCTCGGTTCATTTGCGACCTCCGTGCCGGAGACCTCGGCTCGACGTGACGGTGAACGTCGAGCGTTCGTCGTCCGGCTCGCTCGTTCGGCATCGCGCGAGCGCTCACCGTGACAGCACCGCACGAAATCTCGGTGCCCACGCTCCGGTGGAGGCTCGCGAGGCTGACGGGTTAGGGCTCGAAGTACACCGGAAATCGGCAGACCGTCTCGAAGCCGAGGCGTTCGAGGATCGGCGCGGACGTGGCCTCGCGGGCGTGCGTGGTCGCCAGCGTGAGGCCGCGTGCGCGGGCGTGGGCCAGCCGGGCTCGCACGAGGGCGCGGTAGAGGCCGCGTCCGCGGTAGCTCGCGAGCACGACCCCGCCCATCAAGAATGCCGATCGCGCGAACGGGACGTAGCTCGCCGCCGCCGCGGGCGCGCCGTCCCGGTACGTCACGAACAGACACTGCCGACCTTCCGCGAGCACGTGGCGGTGTTGGGCGCGCAGCACCGCGCTATCGGCGTGCCATCCGGTCGCCATCACGTGGGTGTAGTCGTCGACCGTGCGGGCGTCGACCTCGACGACGTCAGCGTACGCGTCGCCGTCGCCCCCGTCGCCCCGGTCGCCCCGGTCGCCCCCGTCGCCGAAGTAGCCCGCGGTGTCCGTCGATCGTGCCATCCCGCGTCCCCAGCTCGGGACGAGGCCGCGGCGCTCGAGGCGTACGCCCAGGTCGGCGGGACCACTGCCTGGACCGGCGTTCCAGCGGAACTTCACGCCGAGCTCGCGATACGTCGCGACCGCCGCGTCGATCGCGGCGTCCGCGCCCGGTTCGTCGAGCAACGAGTAGAGGACTTCGTTCAGCCCGCCGGTCTTGCTCGAGGGGGTGACGATCTGCAGCCACCCGGGGCGCTCGATCACCTGCAGATCGGGCAAGCGTGGAAACGCTCGGCGCGGCGTCACGATCACCTCGTCGAGAAGATCGATCATCGTGCGGGCGCCAGTGTACGCGACCGCCCGCCGATCGCGCGATCACTCCACGAGGTTCAGCGTCCCGCCGGTCACCGCGTAGTTGGCCCCGCTGCCCGACGCCGAGGTGACCGCGCAC
>JBDTEH010000305.1:0-9704 GCA_039922635.1 Kofleriaceae bacterium
GCCGCCGCGACCCGCAGGATGTCGAGCAGCGGGCGATACAGGATCGCATCGCCGCGCGCACCGAGCACGGCCTCGACGTGCGCGAGCAGCGCCGGTACGTGACGCGCCGGCACGTACGGCCCGACGCACACGTTGCCGTCGAACCGCACCGGGATCATGCCGGCGAGCGTGGGATAGGCCGCGATGATGTCGGGGAGCCGAGTCTCGACGCTGGTCAACAGCTGCGCCGGCAGCTCGGCGCCGAGCACCACCGGATCCCACAGCGACAGCGCGACCTCGCGGGACTTCACATGTGGCGTCTCGGTCGCGACGTACAGCAGCGCGAGCTCGCCGAGCGCGCGCGCCCCGACATCGGCGTCCTCGGCGATCAGCTGCTTGACGTTCGCGATCAGGGCATCGCCGTCGAACTCGCGATCGAAGGCCGCCGTGCGATGCAGCCCGCGCAGAAACCGCGCGGCAAACCTCGCGAGCGAGGTGTCGTCGACGACGTGAAGGGTACAAGCCCAGCCCATCCCGAGGCCGAGAGTGACACACCCGGCGATCTCGTGCGCGTCAGGTCAGCGGCGCGAGGCGCAGGATCTTGCCGAACACGTCGCCGCTCGCCGGGTCGACGGCGGGATCGATGAACAGCCGGGTCACCGCGGTCGCGCGAAAGCCGTCGAGGAGCTCGGGCGAGATCAGGTTGCCGAGGTCGAGCCCGACCGCGAACAGCTCCTCACCGGTCCCCATCTGCTTCGCGAACTCCTCGGCGCTCGGCCCGGTCGAGAACAAGAACCCGTAGGGCCGCCGGCACCACATATCGGTCCCGTTCGAGGTCAGGTACCAGATCCGCGGTGGCAGCAGGGTAACGAGCTGCTCCATCGTGATGTCCTCGGGCTCGGCCATGGCGCGCACCCTAGCAAGATCTGCTACCGATAGGCGTGCCCGATCGCCCCGAGGGAGTCCCACCGCGCGCCATCGCCAGCCCGCAACAAGCCGGCTACACGATCTGGGTCCACGGGGCCCAGCGCACCCGCCTGCGCGACGCGTACCACTCGTTCCTCCGGATCCGCTGGCTCGCCTCGCTCGCGCTGATCGCGCTCGGCTTCTTCCTCGTCAACGTCATGTTCGCGCTGCTGTATTTTATCGTCGGCGGCGTCGATGGCGTCGCCGCGACGTCGTTCTTCGACGCGCTGATGTTCAGCGTCGAGACCCTCGGGACGATCGGCTACGGCGTGATGCACCCGGTCTCGCATGCCGCGAGCGTCGTCGTGATCGTCGAATCGATCGCCGGCATCATGTGCGTCGCGTTGATCACCGGCCTGGTGTTCGCGAAGTTCGCACGTCCGACGGCGCGGATCGCGTTCACGAAGCACTGCGTGATCTGCCAGCACGAGGGCAAACCGACCCTGATGTTCCGCTGCGGCAACGAGCGCTCGAACGTGATCGTCGAGGCACGCATCCACGTCGTCGCCACGATCGTGACCGCGACCGATCCCAGCAGACCGTTTTACAAGCTCCACGATCTCGAGTTGGTCCGTGATCGGATCGGTGGCCTGCGCCGCGGCTGGTCGGTGATGCACGTGATCGACGAGACCAGCCCGCTCTATCAACTCGACGCCGCCGGCGCCGCGAAGGCCGAGGTCGAGATCGAGATCGCGATCATGGGCTTCGATGACGTCACGCTGCAGACCGTCCACGCGATGCACCAGTACTCCGACAAGGACCTCCTGTTCGGCCACCGGTTCGCCGATACGCTCACGATCGTCGGCAACGGCGACATGCTGCTCGACGCCACCAAGTTCCACGACACGGTTCCCGAGACCTGATAGCGTCCCGCCCATGCTGCGCGCCTTCCTCGTAGTGGTGCTGTTTGCCTCGTGCTCCGGCGCGAAGGGCGGCCCGTCGATGAACAACTCGATGACCGCCGCGAACGATCCGAAGCCGCAGACCTCCGACGTGATCTCGACCGACATCCTCGCGCGCGAGCCGATCTCGAACTCCGCGATGGTCAAGCACATCCTGATCGGCTGGAACGAAGGCGGCGACCAGCCGCACGACCCGCGCGCGCAGAAGCGCACCAAGAAGGACGCCGAGGCTCAGGTCCGCGCCTTGATGACCCAGCTCAAGGGGGGCGCCGACTTCGACGCGCTGATGAAGCAGTGGTCCGAAGACCCGGGCAGCGCCGGCTCGGCGCGCGCGTACGCGGTCGCCCCCGACGCGCAACTCGTGATCGAGTTCAAGCAGCTCGGCCTCCGCCTCAAGGTCGGGGAGGTCGGCGTGGTCCAATCGGACTACGGCTTCCACATCATGAAGCGCATCGAGTAGCTCAGCGAAACCACCGCTCGTCGAAGCCGAGCTCGACGACCACCGCGTGCTCGCCGGCGAAGCCCTGATCGTAGCGCGCCCCGAGCGTGACCGGCAGCCGGCGCAGCGCGAGCTCGAGGTCCGCGGTCGCGCCGAGCGCACCGTGCGAGATCGTCATCGGCCCTGCCGGTGCATTCGGGCGCAGCTCGCCGCGCAGCGCGACCCCGAGCGAGACCCAGCCCGCGTCCGGCGACCACACCGGATGGGCGAGGCCGACCGCGAGGCCGAGCCCGGTATACGACGCGCCATCACGCTCGCGCTCGCTGCCATCGGCGCGGACCGCGATCAGGTGCCATTGCGCCGCGACCGCGAACGCCGGCGAGATCCGCTCGCTGCTCGCGAGGCCGGCCCGCACGCCGACGCGGAGCGCGGGCGGATCGAGCTCGACCCGTTCGGCGCGCCGCGCGAGCGGATCGACGAGCACCTCGCCGCTGTGGGTATCGCAGCCGTCGTACCTGCACGGCAGCAGGCTCGGATGCTTCTGGGCCGGTGGCGGCCCCGAGACCGGCGGGTCGGTCGGCTCGTCGGCCATGTTGACGACGCCGGTGCGCGGTCCGGCCGGCAACTTCGGCACGGTCAAGATCACCATCCCGCGCGAGCGCGCCGCGAGCGTGGTCCGGAGGTGCTGGCCAGGGCCGTGCAGCTCGTACGTGCCGGCCTTGACCCAGATCGTCACCGGCGTGGTCAGCGCCTCGCCCGGCATCGCGTCGGTCTCGACGGCCACGCCCGCCGGGTCGCTCGAGATCGTGAGCGCCGACAGCTCGCTCGCGCGCAGCTTGGCCATCACCTGCCCCGCCGCGCGCTCGGCGTCCGTGCCCGAGCAGCCGTCGAGGTACAGCGCCGCGCGCGGCAGATCACCGGCCTTCGCGTAGCCGAGGCCCCGGGTGCAGCGCGCCGGATCCGGATCGGCGAACGACGGTGCCGTCAGCATCGTCACCACCACCGTGATTCCTGCGAGCTTCACGTTCCTGAACATGACACGCCGGGCCTAGAATGGTTGCGTGGACCCACGCGTCGCCGAAGCTCGCAGGCTGCTCGACCGCTATCTCGTCGAGATCGTCGAGACCTACGATCTGTGTCCGTGGGCCAAGACCTCGCGCACCGGTGGCGAGCTCGCGGTCGAGTTCCTGTGGGGCACGCCCTCGGTCGAGGCCTGGGCCGAGGCCGCGATCCGCGCGTTTGCCGATCCGGACATCCGGATCGCGATGGTGGTCGCCCCCGAGCTCGCGATCACGCGCCACGAGCTGCACCGCGTGCGCGACGCGGTCGCGAAGCGCACCGGCACGCTCGGCATCGCGGAGTTTCATCCCGAGGCCGAGTACGACGGCCTGTCGCCCGCGCGGCTCGTGCCGTTCCTGCGCCGCTCACCCGATCCGATGCTGCAGTGCGTGCCGCTCGCGCTGCTCGATCAACTGCGCGGCCCGCCGCTCACCGTCGAGCGCAGCGAGCAGATCGCACTGCTGGTCAAGGCCGGCGGCGTGGATGCGGTCAGGCCACCGCTAACCGATCGGATCGCGGCGCAGAACCACGCGCGGATCGACGAGCGCGAGGTCGAAGCCAAGCTCGCGGCGATCGCAGCGGATCGCGCCGAGAGCTACCCGCGCGTCGGGATCAGTATGTCCCGGTCGTCGTGATCAACAAGCTCATCTGCGTGCCTGCGGTCGTCGCATAGCTCGTCGGTACGTTGACGTTGCAACCGTTGGTCGTTCCCGGCGCCATGATGTAACCGGGCGCCGCCTCCGCCGCGGTGTTGACGCCCATGAACACCTTGGCACCGTTATCCGGAGAATCGATCTCGACGTACATCTTCTGGCCCGCTGGGATGGTCGCAGCGATCGGTGCGTTGATGTTCGCGCCGACTTCGGCCTGCTCGGGGAGTTGCACGCTCGCGTTGGTCGCCACGACGACCATGTTCGCGAGCACGAGCGACGACGCACCGACGTTGCCGTTGTACGTACCGACCTTCACGGTGACGATCTGGCCGTTGCCGGCGGCACCCTGAGAATTCTCGACCTGGAACCCCACGCTCGTGACATGGAAGTCAGTCTGGGTCGCCGGATCGAACACGCGATAGTAGCTGTTGGCCGTGGTCGTGCCATCCGATTGATGCGTACACGCGATCGCGGTGTTGAGCGTGATCGTGTCACTCGAGTTTTGATCGAGCGTCTTGGTCATCATGTTCGGCGGCGCGTCGATGTGACTGACGAATGCGTCGGGCGGCGGCGGCTGATGCATGTCCGAGTCGACCAGCGTGATGCTGCCATCGGGCCGGCCCTGAAACCCGGTCTTCCCAGCCTCGGCACACGCACCGAGCGCCACCAGCGCGAACAAGATCGACCTCATCAGGGGCATGGTGCCCGAGTGACGTCCACGAAAACAATGGGGATCAGATCAGATGCGAAAACACCGCCGATGACCCGACGCATCAAGCGGTTTCAGCCAGTTAGCCGGTGATTCAGCTCACACAGCGAGGCGGACGGCGTCGACGCGGACGTCGAACGTCGGGCGCTGCGCGAGGCGCTCGTTCGCGGCGAGCAGATCCTCGATCGTATCGATCTCGGTCGCGTACATCGAGCCGATATCGACCCCGTACATCGTACTGCCCTCGTCGATGATCTGCTGGAACGCGGCCTCGTAGTACTCGTTGACCAGGCCCTGGACGGTGACCCGGTCGTGCAGCGCGGCGAACAGGCGCTTGCTCGACGCGGCCGAGAACAGCTCGATGCCGACCGATTCGCCCATCGCCGAGCGCACCGGCACGTGCTTGCCGATCGCGAGCACGCGGTCGTAGCTGTCGGCGGTGACCTTGACCTCTTCGAGGCCGATGCCGCCGACCGAACGCACCGCGAGACAGTCGGGACCACGGTCGACCAGCTCCTCGATCACGCCGCTGTCGAACACGACATCGCCGTCGAGCAGGATGAAGCCATCGTGTTCGACATGCGCGCGCGTCATCAGCAGCGAGAACGCGTTGTTCGTGGTGCGGAAGTCGGGGTTGGTCACGAACGTGACATCGAGCTGTGGGAACCACGCCGAGACCGACTCGCGGACCATATATTCGAGGTAGCCCGTGCCGATCACGAACTGATCGAATCCGCACCGTAACAGGCTGGTAATCGTACGCCGCAGGATGGGGACGCCACCGACGGGGAGCAGCGTTTTCGGCGTATCGTCGGAGTGAGGACGAAGTCGAGTCGCACACCCAGCAGCGAGGATGACAGCCTTCATGGAGTGGGCGGCGCTCATGCAAGCCATGTGCGATCGGCCCTGGCTCCCGAAGGACACGCTGATGCCGCATAGTTGCGACGTTCCGGTCACCGGCGGGTCCCCGGGGGTGTCAGGGTTTCACCAGTCCATGCGCTCCACCGCCTGGACGGCGATGAAATCCTGTCACTAGCGTTCGCGCGGATCGTTCTGTAGATAACATGGCGCGTTGCGGGAGCTCGACGCGATCGTCCTCGCTGTAGATCCGCTGGCGCGTGTTCGCATCGCCGGCCTCACGGCGAAGGACCGTGCGGTGCGGGTCGCCAGGCGTGTCGGGGCGACCCGGGTGCGGATCGTGGAACACGACTCCGAGCTGGCCGGCACGACTGCTTGGTACACCAACGATCGGCCGCTGCTGGTGATCCGCGCGGACCAGCTCGTGCATACGGGGCTGGTGGCTCCGCTTAGCGAAGCGCTGCCACACGACGGCGTGCTCGCGGCCGTCGTCCCCGAGGCTCCGGCTGTTCAGGATCTGACGCCCGGGAGCTTCGCGGGCGCGTTGCTCGCCTCGGGACCGGCGGCGACCGCCCTGGTGGCGACTCTCGCGAGCGGCGCCGCGCTCGCGATGCCCACCGGCGCGACGAAGATCCCGCACGGAAACATCGCACGCGCGCCGATCGCGACGCCGGCCGAGCGGCGCGCCGCGCATCGCCTGCTCTATCAGATCCTCGTCAAGCCGCAGGACAACGCGATCACGCGCTACCTGTATCGGCCGGTGTCGTTCCCGCTGACCCGCATGCTGGTGTGGACGCCGATCACGCCGAATCAGATCTCGTACGCGGTCGCGGTGCTGGTCGCGATCGGCTGCTGGTTCACCGCGTACGCGTCGCACGGCATGGCGCTGCTCGGCACCGTGATCATCCTGCTCGCGTCGTACGTCGACTGCTGCGACGGCGAGGTCGCGCGCGTGAAGTTGTTGTCGTCGCGGTTCGGCGCGTGGGTCGATACGATCGTCGACGAGCTATCGTCGGTCGGCTACACGATCGCGCTCGGCTGGCACTGTCGGCTCGCGTTCGGACCGAAGTACTTCGGCGATCTCTCGTTCGATCCGTGGCTCGTCATGACCGTGATCGCGACCGCCGGGATGCTGGTGACGATCTACTGCATCTACTACGCGTTGATCGTCGCGATCGGCTCGGCGAACAGCCAGGACTATGTCGGCAGCTTCGAGGTCGCGCCAGGCCGCGACGCGACGAAGGTCCGGCTCGTGCCCGCCGCGCCCCGCGCGATCCCGACCAAGCGCGAGCTGCCGGCATGGCTGCAGTGGCTCGCGACCTACGCGCCGTACGTGATCCGCCGTGACTTCATCGCATGGGGGACGGTGGTGCTCGCCGTCCTGCACTGGACCCAGGTCGCGTTCCTCGGGCTCGCGCTCGGCGGCGTGGTCACCGCGGTGATCGTCACGATCGATCACGTGCGACTGCGATCCCTGCGCCGCTCGCTCGTGCGCCGTGGGCTCGTGCTCGAAGCGCCGTGATCGCCCCGAGTTGGGTGCGGTAAAATCGCGCAGTCCGCTTCGCTGCGGTGGTCGCGGCGGGCTCCGCCATGCCTGGTCAACCCTCCGCGTTGACAGCCGGCTCGGAGGATGCCCAAATGAGAACGTGAGAATCCGCCCGCTCGCGACCGCCGCCGCCACCGTCCTGGTGGCGATCGTCGTCGCGCTCGCGGTGCCGGTCTCGCAGCTGCGCACGGTCACGACGATCAGCGAGCGCTGCTGTTGCCCCGATCCGGCGCAGTGCCACTGCCCGCGCCCGAGCGATCCGGCACAGTCGCCGCAGCTCAAGCACTGCCACAACGTCTCGCACGACGTCGTGGCCCCACAGCTTCCGGTGTTCTCCCCGCCGGCGTTCGCCGCTGCACCGGTCACGACCCGCATCGTCGCGATCGCCGTGACGCCGATCCCCGCTCCGCACGCCGCGCCGGCGTCTCGCCGGCCCGACGCGCCGTCGTAGCGGCCGGCCTCGTCCACAGCCCGTCCCGTCTCGTTTCGGACGCGAACGCCTAGCGCGTGCGCGTTCGGCTTGGTCATTCATTTTCTTTGCAAGGATTTCTCGATGCTCGCTCAATTCACTCGCCTCACGCTGCTCGCTGCCCTCGTGCTCTCCCTCTCTCCTGCCTGCGGTGATAACGGCGACGATGGTGGCGTGGACCACGACTCGTTTGCCACGTACCAGGCGTGCTGGAACGAGCACCACACGACCGAGATGTTCACCGCCCCGAAGGCGGTCACGATCTGCTGCCTGTCGCACCCGATCGGTGACCAGGCCATGAACGTGGTCTGCGGCGACACCGCCACGAGCTGCGAGGCCTACGTCGGCACGAGCCTGGGCAGCGCAGCGGCGGCGACCGACATCACCACCGGGTGCACCGACTACATCACTCAGCGAGGCATGTAGCTCGTACGATGTCCATGCTCGGTCGGATCGCCATCGTCGCCGTTGTGGGGCTGTTCGCAGCTCCCGCGGAGGCCGATCATCAAGGCATGGCGATGACCGAGACCGCCGATCAGCCGACGACGATCGACGCGAGCGTGAACCTGGTCGCAGCGTCGTACACGACCTTGACGTATGCTGGTGACTACGAGGGCGTGCTGCCGGCGATCGGCTGGCGTCACGATCGCTATGGCGTCGGAGCGAGCCTCGGGCTGTATCGCATCATGTTGAACGGGCTCGATCAGCGCGGCCTCGGCGACCTGATGCTCCACGCCGAGGCGATGCTCTACATGCACGACCACCTCTCGGCCGGCGTGATGATGATGGTGTCGGCGCCGACCGGCGACGAGGTCATCGGCCTCGGCATGGGACACACCATGGTGATGCCGTCGCTGTTCGGGGCGTGGACGAAGGGTCGCGTCACCTTCGATGCCAGCGCGGGCTTCTCGCGGGCGATCGCCCAGATGGAAGCGGGGCACGACCACGGCGTGTGGCCGCTCGTCGACCCGATGAACATGTCGGAGATCGCGTGGGGGGTCGGCTGTAACGTTGCGCTCGGCCGCGGCGTATCGAGCAGCGTGCGCGCGGGCGGAGGAATCCCGGTCGGGCTGACCGGACACCAGCGCGTGATCGGCGCGGCGCGGGTGGGCTGGGGCAGCAAGCGCGTCGACACGGCCGTCGAGCTCCAGGCCGGGCTGGTCGGCGATCCGTTCAGCATTCGCGGTCTGGTCGAGACCGCCCTACACTTCTAAGGAGTCGCGATGGATCGGATCTCAATCTTGTTCGTGCTCGCCGCGTGCAGCGGCGCGGGGCCGACGCCGACCGGGACCACGTGCGCGGATCCAGATCCGCTGACCGGCACCACCACGCTCACGTGGGAGAACTTCGGCCACGACTTCATGTTCAAGTACTGCACGAACTGCCACGCGAGCGATCTGCCGAACTCCAAGCGCAACGGCGCGCCGATCTATCACGACTTCGACACGCTGCTCGGCGTGCTCGAGGTCCCCGACCACATCGACGAACAGACCGGTTGGGGTCCCAAGGCGCAGAACAACTTCATGCCCGGCGGCGGCACCAACGGCCGCTGTCCGAGCCAGCCCGGCGGCTCGCTCGACGAGAACTGCCCGGAGCCCACCGGGATGGAGCGCACGAACCTGGCCCAGTGGATCGCGTGCGAACGGCTGCGCCCGCACGACTTCACCGACGCAGGCGTCGGCTCCGCGAACTGACTCACGAGCCGATCTGCGACGCACTCGAGCGGCCGCTACGCGACGGTCGCCGCGAGCTCGTGTTCGCACCGTCTGAATTCATCCGCCGGCTCGCCGTGTTGGTGCCCCCGCCACGACGACACCTCACCCGATATCACGGCGTTCTTGCGTCCCACCATCGATGGCGGTCCGCCGTCGTGCCTGTCCAGATTGCGCGCGATGGTGGGAGTGATGCCGCTCCGATCCGCCGACGGTTGGACTGGGCCGCGCTGATGAAGCGCGTCTTCGCCATCGATATTTTCGTGTGCGACGCCTGCGGCGGCGCGATGCGCATCCGCGCCGTCCTACCCGACGGCGACGGCTGTCACGCCATCCTCGACCACCTCGGCCACGTCCCAGCGCCTCCGACTCCATGCGCCCTCGCGCCGCCGGACGATCCGCTCGAGTGCCA
>JBDTEH010000306.1:0-37939 GCA_039922635.1 Kofleriaceae bacterium
GCCACCGCCGTCACCACCGAAATTATCGTCATCGTTACGCGAGCTCGGCCCGCATGCGACCAGCAAGGCCAGGACAAGGACGGTCCACTTCATGGCCGCACGCTACCAAACTCGGCTCTTGGCCGCTGACAAAACCGCTGACTAGGCCTCGATCCGACTGAGGCGCCAGAACGACACGGCCAACCAAGTTGTGCAAAGCAGGGACATCGCGATGGCGCCCTCGTACCTCGGGGCGGTCTCGAACCCGGCGAGCACGGTGGCGGCGTGCGTCACGCTGAGCCAGGCCAGCGACGCGGGGATCTGGCCGACCGGGAGGTCGACGAGCAGGATGTAGATGATCGCGAGCGCCATGCCGCGCTTGGGCGCGAGCGAGGCGATGCCGGCGGCGGTGATGCCGACGCCGAGCGTCCCGGCGGCGACGGCGACGAGGGTGGCGGCGGGCGGCGCGTGGCCGAGGCCGACGTAGCCGGTGAGCAGCCAGCTCGCGACCACGCACAGCATCGCGAACGGGGCGAGCGCGAGCAGCTTGCCGGCGAGCAGGACCCAGCGCGCGATCGGGCGTGACCACAGGTAGCTGGCGGTGCGGTCCTCGAGCTCCTCGGCGATCGCGGGCGCGCAGAACAACGGTGGCAGGATCGCGACGACGAACAGCTCCATGCTGAACGCGGGCTCGAGCACGTTGCCGTGATGGCCGAGCGCGAGCGTCGCGGCGAACAGCATCGGCAACATCGCGATCGCGAGGCTGATCCAGATCAGCTTGCCGCGGGTGACCCGCTTGAGCGTGAGCCGGGCGAGCGCGAGCATCGCGGTGGTGCTCGATAGCCGGGGCTCGGTCACGCGCCACCTCCGGCTCGCGTGAGGTAGTCGAACACCGCGCCGAGGTTGTTGTCGGGCGAGGTCAGCTGGCGGACCGCGACCCCGGAGGCGAGCACCGCCTCGGCGACCTCGGCGTAGCAGCGATCGGGGTCGCGGGTCTCGAGCAACACCGCGTTGCGCTCGAACGCGATCCGCGCGATGTGCTCGGCGCTCGCGAGCGCGCTGCCGATCGCGTGCGGGCGGTCGCACTCGATCCGGATCCGGTGGGGCTGCTTGTCGATCAGCTGGCGGATCGCGTAGACGTTGCCCTCGGCGAGCACCTGGCCGCGGTAGATCACGACGATCTCCGAGGTCAGCGCCTCGATCTCGTAGAGCACGTGGCTCGACACGACGATCGTGGTGCCGGCCTCGCCGAGCTTCTTGATCCGGTCCACGATGTCGGCGCGGGCGATCGGATCGACGCCGGTCAGCGGCTCGTCGAGCAGCAGCAGCTCGGGGCGGTGCGCGATCGCGGTCGCGAGCTTGACGCGCTGGCGCATGCCCTTCGAGAACCCCTTGACCCGGCGGTCCATCGCCTTGTGCATGCCCATCTCGGCGAGCGCGTCCTCGGCGGCCTTGCCGGCGCGTGCGCGCGGGACGCCGGCGAGCTCGGCGAGCGCGGTGACGAGCTCTCGGGCGGTGAGCTCGTCGTACGTGTTCTCGTGCTCGGGCGCGTAGCCGATCCGCCGGCGCACGGCGACGTCCTCGAACGGGTTCGCGCCGAACACCGCGAGCGTGCCGCGCGACGGTCGAACGAGCCCGGCGATCAGCTTGATCAGCGTCGACTTGCCGGCGCCGTTGGGGCCGAGCAGGCCGACGATGCCACCGCCGAGCGTCCACGTGATGTCGGAGATGCCGAGCACGTGGCCGTACCACTTGCTGCACGCGGTCGCGGCGATCGGGGCGGGGGTGACGGCAGCGCCGGTCACGTCGCACCTCCGACACCGGAGCGCTGCGCCGCATCGAGCCGCCACAGCACGAACGCGATCGCGAGCGCGATCTGCGCGCCGAGCGAGACCAGGCTCGCGGTCACCGAGGGCAGGTCGTAGACGCTCTGGCCCCACGGCGTGACCGGGGCATCGAGCAGGTGCAGCGTGATCGACTTGACCGCGGCGGCGATGTCGATCGCGGCGAGCGGCAGGTGCGTGAGCCGGCCGAGGCCGTACGCGACCGGACCGGCGATCAGGTACCACGCGGCCCACACGCCGAGCGCGTAGCGGCGGTTCTCGACGAGCGCGGAGAACGCGAGCGGCACGGTGGTGTACGCGAGCGTCGCGAGGCCGCCGATCGCCAGGACCTTCGGGACCAGCCATAGCTGGGGGACGAGCTGGTCGGTCGAGCCCGCACCGGCCAGGCCGATCCGCATCAGCGCGACCGCGAGCGGCGCGCCGATCAGGATCACGCCGAGCAACGCGGCGAGCCCGGTGAGCTTGCCGAGCAGATAGTCGAGCGGCCGGGTCGAGCGCGCGAAGTAGAACGTGAACGCACCGCTCTGCAGGTCGCTCGCGATCACGGTGGCGCCGAGCCGCAGCGTGATGACGAACGCGAGCCGGCCGTACCAGTCGAGCGCGAACGGCAGCGCCATGTTCGCGAAGGTCAGCTGGATGCCATGGCCGAGGTGCCAGCGCTTGTCGGTCGCGAGGAAGATGAACACCGCGGCGATCACGGTCACGATCACCGCGCTGCCGAGCCACGCCTTGTAGCGCCAGAACGTCTGCCAGCCGGCGGCGATCTGGTGACGCGCGATCACGCGCCAGCGGGTCGACGACGGCCTCCGGGTGCCGACGTAGCGCTTGTAGCCGAGATCGTGGATCGTGGATTCGCTCATGCTCGCGTCACGCTCGGCTCACGCCGCGACGTCCTGGTCCTCACCGACGACCCGCAAGAACGCGGCCTCGACGCTCTCTCTCCGCACCTCGATCCCGCGGATCTGGATCCCTGCCTCCCGCGCGCGGCGGAACACGAGCTCGGTCGTCGCGTGGGCGGGCAGGTCGACCGCGAGCTGGACCGGCGACGCCACCGTGCACGTCGCGCCGGCCTCGGCGAGCGCGGCGGCGAGCTGGTCCGCGCCGGCCTTGACCACGACGGTGAGCGCGGTGTCGTCGCCCCGCGCGCCGCGCAGCTCGTCGATCGTGCCGACGAACTTGATCGTCGCCTGGTGCATGATCACCGCGTGGTCGCACACCCGCTCGACGTCCGGTAACAGGTGGGTCGAGAGGATGATCGCGCAGCCGCGGCGCTGCGGCAGATCGACGATCAGGTCGAGCATCTCGTCGCGCGAGCGCGGGTCGAGGCCGTTGGTCGGCTCGTCGAGGAACAGCAGCTCGGGATCGTGGACGAGCGCCTGGGCGAGCTTCACGCGCTGCTTCATGCCGGTCGAGTAGCCCTCGATCGGCTGGTAGCGCTTGTCCTCGAGCCCGGCGTAGTACAGCGCCGCGTGCGCGCGCTGCATCGCCTCGGTGCGCGGCAGGCCGCTGAGCTCGCCCGCGTACGTGCACAGCTCGACCGCGCTCATCTCGCCGAGCAGGGCCTCTTGCTCGGGCATGTAGCCGACCCGATCGCGGATCGTCGGGCCCTCGGTCGCAGCGGAGAGCCCCAGCACGGTCGCCGTGCCCTCGAACGGGATCAGGCCGAGCAGGCACTTGAGCAGCGTCGATTTGCCGGCGCCGTTGGGCCCGAGCAGGCCGATGATGTTGCCGGTGATCGTCGCATCGACATCGCGCAGCGCCTGGATCGTGCCGAACCGCTTCGCGACGTGGGAGAGCTCGACGATCGTCACGGCAACACCTCGACCGTCACCGGGACGACTCCGGCCTCGATCATGTCGAGTTGCCTCGCCGCGGCCTCCGACAGGTCGATGATCCGCTTCCTGTTGCCGAACGGACCGCGGTCGTTGATCCGCACCACCACGCTGCGCCCGTTGTCCTGGTTCGTCACCCGCACCCGCGTGCCGAGCTTGAGCGTTCGATGCGCCGCGGTCAACGCGTGCTTGTCGAAGCGTTCGCCCGAGGCCGTCATCTGCGGGTCCGAGTAGAACGTGGCATAGCCGCGATAGATCGTGTGCGCCGCGGGCTGTTCCACATGCGTGTGACGAGCGCCGCCCCCGCACGCGCCGGCGAGCACGACGACGGCGAGGGCCCAGCCGAACACGACGAGCCGGGTCACCGCGTGCAGTTCGCGCCGAGCGACTTACCGGCTTTGTCGAGGGCGGCCTTGCGCAGGCTCTGGCCGGTGGGTCCGTCCCCGAGCTTCGCGCGGCGCTTCTCGCCGTGGCCGGGTCCGACGATGTCACGCAGGTAGGCGTCGTGCTGGAACGTGTCGGAGTGCTCGTGCGTATGGCACTGGGTCGCGCACAGGTTCTCGGGGGGATCTCGTACGATCGCGAGCGGCTTCTCCTCGCCGCTCTTGGCGACGTGGATCGAGGCCGGCCCGTGGCAGGTCTCGCACTGGACGTCGCGTAGCGGCTCGTTGAACGCGAGGTTCGAGCCGCCCGGTTGCTGCCAGCCGGTGACGTGGCAGCCGATGCAGTCGTAGTCGAACTGCTGGCCGCGATCGACGAGCGTCTTCCACGCCTGGGCGTGCACGGTCTTCGCCCAGAACTTGGCCGCGTCGTCGTGGCAATCACCGCACGAGGCGCTGCCGACGTAGCTCGCCTTGCCCTTGGCGGCCGGCTCCGGCGCCTTGCCCGCGGCCGCCTTGACGTTCGCTGCGCCGGCGGCGGCATAGAACGCCGTGACCTCGTCCTGCGCCGTGATCGAGCACGCGAGGGCCTTGGCGATCTTGACCTGGTCGAGCGTGAAGAAGCTGCCGGTCGCGGGCGCGGCCAGCGGCTGGCGCTCGAGGTTCGCGCGCTGCGCCGCGAGCTCGGCGCGCTCCTGCCGCTTGGCGGCGACGAAGCCGTGATCGGCGGTCGGATCGGCGGCGAACCGCGCGAGCTCGGCGTCGCGCGACGCCAGGTCCTGGTCGAGCCGCGCGATCGTCGCCTTCGCCGCGGCAGGTCCGATCGCGTTGGTGAGCGATGGCGTGGCCGTGGCGGTCCCGGCTCGCGTGTACACGTCGATCCGGCTGACGATCTGACCGCGGTCGCCGGGGATCACCAGCCAGCCGGTCCCGGCCGGCCCGTAGTCGAGCTTGGTCGGCTCGATATCGATCGCGTCGGGCTCCGGCGCGTTCTGGCCGAGCCCGGCGATCGCGAAGTCGATGCCGCCGATCGCCTTCGCGAGCGCGATCGCGTCTTTCTTGGTCGAGGCCTGGACCAGCGCGATCACGAGCTGTGCGCCCTGGCCACGCAGCAACTGGACGGCTTGCTTGCCGGCCGCGATCGGATCGCTGATCTGGACCTTGAACGCATCCTCGGCGATCACGCCGAACACGCCGATCCGCTGGCCGCCGACCACCGCGATCTGGGGTGGCTTGGTCGCATAGCCGGCGGTCACGTTCGACTCGACCCGCGGGAACCGCTCCTTGGCCGGTCCCATCGCAGTATCGGCGGGGCCCAGGCCGACCGCGGTCGCCTCGAGCTGCTTCGTATAGATGGTCGCGAGTAGATCGGCCTTGAGGTCCTCCTGCGCGACCAGGTGTGCGGGGACCGGGTTCTGCGAATACAGCAGGGATCCCGCGTCGACCACGACCACCGGTCCGGCCTTCCGGGCCTGGGCGACCAGCTCGGTCGTCCGCGAGATATCGCCCAGCGGATCCGACGTGCAGCCGCACGGTCCGATCTGGCCACGGACCTCGGCGAGGGCGAAGATCGTGAAGCTGGGCCTGGTTGGGACGCTGGTGTCGTGTGCCGCCGGCCTCACGTCATCGCGGTGGCAGCACGCCGCTGCGAGGATCAGAGCCACCCAGATGCCGGGGCTAGCCAAGCGCCGAAACATCCAGCGCATATAGCACGTTGACAGTACGTGCATGTCTCGGTAGATATTGCCGCTTCCGAAAACCGTAGCTCCCAGCTCGAGGAACGATCTCATGGCCGTAGCGCTCCGCATGTCACGTCAGGGCAAGAAGAAGTCGCCGTTCTACCGCATCGTCGCCGCCGACAAGCGGAAGGCGCGCGACGGCAAGTTCATCGAGCTCCTGGGCACCTATCATCCCGTCACGAAGGTGCTCAAGCTCGACAACGAGAAGTATCAGAAGTGGCTCAAGGTCGGCGCCCAGCCGTCCGGAACGCTCAAGGCGATCGTGCACCGCACGGCTCGCACGGCCGCGAAGGCCGCGTAGTCGTGGCCCAGGATCCGGATCTCGCCGAGCTCATCCGCTACCTCGCGGTGAACCTCGTCGACAAGCCCGACGAAGTCCACGTCGAGCTCGTCGAGGAGCGCGCCGCCAACGTCTACGAGCTCGAGGTCGCCGAGTCCGATCTCGGCAAGGTGATCGGCCGCGGTGGCAAGACCGCACGCGCCCTGCGCACCGTCGTCCAGGCCGTCGCGCCGCAATCGCGCAAGCGCACCCTCGTCGAGATCCTCGAATAGGGGACGTACTACAGTTTCACAAGTTCGGCCGTCGAAGTCCCTGAATTTACACGCGCCGAAAATGGGGACGTACTACAGTTTCACAAGTTCGGCGTCGCCGGCTCCAACGTCATGAGCTCCCCACGCATCGAGATCGGTGGCATCGCGAGGGCGCACGGGATCAAAGGCGAGGTCGTGATCTTCACGCACGATCCCGATTCCACGACGATCGGCGAGGTCGCCACGATCTTCGTCGCCGGCGTCGTGAAGAACATCCTCAAGGCGCGGGGCACCCACCGCGGCTGGTTGGTCGCGCTCGAGGGCGTGGCCACGCGCAACGACGCCGAGGCGCTGCAGGGCAAGCCCGTCGAGGTCGAGCGCGATCAGCTCGAGCTCGACGCCGACGACGTGCTGCTCGGCGACCTCGTCGGCTGCAAGGTCCGGCGGCCGGACGGCTCGGACTGGGGCATCGTCGCGCACGTCGATGCCGGAGAGCTCCAGGATCTCCTCGTGATCTACGACGGGGACATCGAGCGCTTGCTCCCGCTCGTCGACGAGTTCGTCACCCAGATCGATCTCGACGAACGCGTGATCCACATCGATCCGCCCGATGGCTTGCCCGAGAGCAAGCGCAGCCCGTCGCGATGAAGTTCACCGTCGTCACGCTCCTGCCCGAGCTGATCGAGCCGGCGCTGACCGCGGGCGTCGTCGGCCGTGCGAAGCAAGCCGGGACGATCGAGGTCGACTGCGTCAACCCGCGCGACTTCACCAGCGACAAGCACCGCACCGTGGACGACACGCCCTACGGCGGTGGTCCCGGCATGGTGATGAAGCCCGAGCCGCTGCTCGCGGCGATCGCGGTCGCCGTCGGGGAGCAGCCCGGCCGGGCAGGGCAGGTCCATCGGATCCTGCTGTCGCCGTCGGGTACGCCGCTCACCCAGGCGCGCGTCCAACAGCTCGCGTCGTACGACCACCTGGTGCTCGTGTGCGGCCGTTACGAGGGCGTCGATCAGCGCGTGATCGAGCTCGCGATCGACGAGGAGATCTCGCTCGGTGACTACGTGCTCTCCGGGGGCGAGCTCGGCGCGCTCGTGGTCATCGATGCGGTCGCGCGGCTCGTGCCGGGCGTGCTCGGCGAGCCGACCTCCGCCGACGACGAATCGTTCTCCGCCGGGCTGCTCGAGTACCCGCACTACACGCGCCCCCTCGAGCTCGCCGGCCACGGGGTCCCCGCCGTGCTCGCCGGCGGCAACCACGCCGCGATCGCCGCGTGGCGCCGGCTCCAGGCGATGCAGCGCACCGCGACCCGGCGGCCCGAGCTGTGGAAGCGCTACCGCGCGTCGAAGGCCGAGGCCAAGGCGTTCCCGCCGCTCGCCGCGCGCACCCACCTCGCGCTGGTCCATCATCCGGTCGTCGATCGGACCGGCACCGTGATCACGACCGCGCTCACCAACTTCGACATCCACGATCTCGCGCGCTCGACGATGACCTACGGCCTCGCCGCGCTGCATCTGATCACGCCGGTGACCTCGCAGCGCGACAAGGCCGAGCACATCGCCCGGCTGTGGATGGGTAACGATCAAGGCGAGCATCGCGCCCGCGCGCTCGAGCTCGTCCGCACCGCCGACACGATCGAGACCGTGATCGCGGCGCTCGAGGCCGACTCCGGCCACGCGCCGATCGTGGTCGCGACCTCCGCGAAGGCCGCCTCGTTCCCGTCCGCCCCGCGCCGCACGCCGGCCGAGCTGGTCGCCGAATACGCCCTCGATCCCGCGCCCATGGTGATCTTGCTCGGGAGTGGCTGGGGCCTGGCTGATGCGTTAATTCCGTCTGTATCTCGCATCCTTACGCCGATCGAGGGCGCCTCGGAGTGGAACCATCTCTCGGTTCGTTCCGCCGGCGCGGTCCTGCTCGACCGACTCTTCGGTCGAGTACCTTGACGAACCCCAAGGTTCTCCCGTAGAACCCCTCGTCTAATCGGCCTGTTAAGGGCCATGCCCAATGGAAGTCGCCATGAGTGCCCAGCGGATTCTCGACTCGATCGAAAAGAGCCAACGTCGTACGGCGACCCTGCCCGAATTCCGTCCCGGCGACTCCATCAAGGTCTGGGCGAAGATTCGTGAAGGCGAGAAGACGCGCCTCCAGGCGTTCGAGGGCGTGTGCATTCGTCGCGTCTCGAAGGGATCGCGCTCGACGTTCACGGTCCGCAAGATCTCGTACGGCGTCGGCGTCGAGAGGATCTTCCCCGACCACTCGCCGAACATCGACAAGATCGAAGTGATCTCTCGCGGCAAGGTCCACCAGTCGCGCCTCTACTACCTGCGCGATCTGTCCGGTAAGGCCGCGCGCATCAAGGAGCGCGAGGGCCAGAACGACCATCGCGACGCGGTCGCAGCCGCCGCGCCTGCCGAAGCTGACGCCGCGCCCGCCGAGGGTGAGGCCGCGCCGGCCGCCGCGCCCGTCGCGAAGAAGCCGCGCAAGCCGAAAAAGTAGTTACTCCTCGTCGTCGGCGCCGAACAGCGTCGCGACGACGATCTCCACGGCATCGAACGGTTCGGCGCGCACCGTGTCGCCGGCCGCCGCGGTGAGCACGACGAGGTAGCCCTCGGGCTGCCAGCGATGCACGATCAGCGTCTGCTCGATCGGATCAACGATCCAGTAGTGCGGTATCGCGCTGCGATGCAAGACGTTGAACTTGTCGACGACATCGCGCTTGGCGTTCGACGGTGAGGTCAGCTCGCATGCCCAGTCCGGCTGGGTCCGCAGCGGCTTGCCGCTCGGCCGCTCCGGTACGCGATCACGACGCCATCCCGCGAGGTCGTGCACGTAGACCTCGTGAGTCTCGTACTCGATCTCGACTTCGGTGCCGAACCACCAGCCGCCGGGCCAACGGCCGCCGGGGGTTCGTTGGAACCGGCGGACGAGCGCGCTGGCGAACGCGGCCTGGGACGCACTGTGCGCACCCGATGGGCTCGCCTTGTGCACGATCACGCCGTGAATGACTTCGCAGCGGTCGTCGTCGCGAAGCTCCGCGGCGGTCGCGAGTTGGGTGCGAGGCGCAGCCATCCCCCGATCATACTACGCGCGCTTGTCGCGTCACTGCCGTCCGAAAATCGGACGTTACGGTCGTCAGACCGATCGGGTACGACGAACCATGCAGCGCACCACAACCGGCGCCACGCCCACGACGATCGCGACCGGCGCGGCCAACGAGGACGTCGCGGCGAGCTACCTGCACGGCCGCGGCTATCGCATCGTCGAGCGTAACTTCAAGACCAAGCTCGGCGAGCTCGACATCATCGCGCGAGACGGTGCAGTCCTGTGCTTCGTCGAGGTACGCAGCCGGACGACGGATCTGTTCGGCGACGCGATCGAGACCGTGGACCACGTCAAGCGCGCGCGGGTGTCGCGCATGGCCCAGGTCTACCTGGCGTGGCGCAAGCCGGAGTTCGAGCTCGCGCGGTTCGATGTCCTCGGCATCACCGGCGCGCACGTCACGTTGATCCGCGACGCCTGGCGGCTCTAGCCATTCGGTGGTGGGGGCGGCGCGAGGCTGTGCGGCACTGCGATCCTGGCGCGCACGGGCTGGCGCGCGACGAAGTCGACGCTGGTGATCGCGAGCTGTTCGCGGCTGTAGTGCGCGAACATCGGATCGACGTCGATCGCGTCGAGCTGGCGCAGACGATCGGGGTGCGGGCGCGACGTATCGATCTCGAGCTCGAAGCCGGCCGCAGCGGCGAGCCGGGTGAAGTCCATCGCGCGCAGTCGGTTCTGGTACAGGAACCGGTTGTTCCAGTGCCCCCACGCGGCCTCGGAGTACTTCAAGTAGTGAAGCTGGTCGATCGTGCGGTCGGCGTAGGCGTAGTGATCGCCGCAGTTGACCGAGTGGAACACGATGCCTTCCGGCTTCAAAATCCGGCGCGCCTCGATGAAGCAGGCGGCGATCCCGTCGCGCGGGATGTGCTCGAGCACGCTGTTCGAGAACACGCAGTCGAACATCGCATCCGGCAGCCCGGTCGCCGAGGCGTCGCACGGCGCGCGGTACGCGATCACGCCGTGCGTCGCCTCCGCGAGGGAGTCGCCGCGATACAGCGCGTGCAACAGCTCGGTGTGGCGGGTGACGAGCATCGTGGGATCGCTGCCGGCGAGCCGGTCGA
The DNA here is from genome assembly GCA_039922635.1 of Kofleriaceae bacterium. GTDB lineage: Bacteria > Myxococcota_A > Polyangia > Haliangiales > Haliangiaceae > JABFXX01. The sequence continues at coordinate 10,463 of JBDTEH010000306.1, forward strand.
TCAACGGTAGGTGCTCGCCCAGGCGCTCGACGCAGGCGACCACGAGCTCGCCGCGGAGGTGTGCGGTGAGATCGACGGTGTCGATGCGCGCGGCGCCGGCGAGGTAGAGCAGGAGTGGAAACGCCGGATACCAACCCGTGCCGATCTCGAAGAAGCTCGCTCCCATGACCTGCAGGTTCGACGCGCGCAGGTGGCCCATCATCAGGCGCCAGTCGTCGACCTTGATGTCGCACTCGCGCTCGAAGTGGCGCAGCGCGCCGGCGCGTCGCTGCAACAGGAAGTGGAGCTTGTCGCCGCCCCGAACGCCGCCCAACACCTTCTGGATCACACCCTTCACCCGCCAGTCCATCCGTCCACCGTAGATCCAGCGCCGGTTCGCGCCGGTTACGCCGCGGGTATCCCGAAACGAAAACAGGCCGCACGAGGCGGCCTGTGGTGGCGCGCTGGGGCGCTTTACCCCTTGCAGAGCGGATACTGCGAGTTGCCGGTGCGGCCGCTCAGGTTGCAGCACGCGTTCGAGGCGTTCGCCGAGTCGCACGCCAGCGGCTCGGCGAGCACGCCGGTGTCCGGGATGACGACGTAGTCCTTGCAGATGCAAAACTTCTTGCAGCAGAACGGCCCGACGGTCACGGCGACGCCGCACGTGAAGCCGAGCGTGCACGGCGACTCGGGGACTCGATCGCAGTCGCTGTCGGCCGTGCACTCGGCGGTGCACAGACCGCTGTTGCCCGACGGATAGACCGATCCCGGCGGCAGCTCGCGACCGAGCGGCTCGCGGAGACACGTGCGCGATACGCAGTCGAGCGACGGCGACGCCACGACGACCTCCGAAGGCGCGGGGGTCTCGGAGCCGAGATCGCAGATCCGCCCGACGGGATTGCTCGTGCAGGCCCCGAGTGTCGTGGCGACCGCAAATCCCAGGACGAGGAAATACCGGGGCGAAATCATCGGCGCCGATAATAAAGAGCCTGTTACCCGAGTCAAGCGAACGGCTGGGGTCATACGCATTGGTGCCCCCCTCTGCGCGATCCGTTGCGCACCTGAACCGCAACCACTGGCACTTCGCGGTGTCCCCTCGGCTTGACACATGCCATCGGCACGTCGATGATTTCGCCGCCCCACCGCACCCCTGCGGCGGGACCTTTGGAGGAGCTGATGCACCTGCTTCGTTACGCGTCCCTGGCCGTACTGGCTGTTATGTTTGCCTCGGCATCGGCTCACGCCGATCCCAAGAAGGCGCCTGCCAAGGGCGGCGACATGGAGTTCGAGCCCGAGAGCGCCGCCTCGACGCCACCGTCGAAGACGCTCGAGCGCGCGATCAAGCTCTACGACAAGAAGGACTACTTCTCGGCCTCGATCGAGCTCAAGAAAGTGCTCGACGGCGAGAGTGGCGACGACGCGAAGAACAAGCAGCGCGCCGAGTTCTTCATGGCGAAGACCCTCTATCAGATGGGGTTCTACGCCGGGTCGATGGCCTACTTCGACAAGATCGTCCAGGCCGGCGACAACCACACCTATCACGGGGCCACGCTCAAGTGGCTCGCGGCGCTGTCGCGGGTGCTGCCGGAGACCTCGGGCATCCTCGAGAAGATCGGCACGTACGATCCGTCGGCGTTGAATGACCCGTCGCTCGCGTCGGTCAAGGACGAGCTGCTGTTCTTGCTCGGCCGCCACTTCTACAAGCACGGCGACTTCGATAAGGCGACCGCGCTGTTCGAGCAGGTCGATCGCAACAGCCCGTTCTACATCAAGGCGAAGTTCTTCGAGGGCGTCACCTTCGTCCGCGAGTATCAGGGCAAGCCGGCCGTCGATGCGTTCAAGGACATCCTCGTGATCGGCGAGGAGCGGCCGCCGCAGTACTCCGCGGTCGATATCGACAACTACCGCGAGCTCGCGCAGCTCCAGATGGCGCGCATCTTCTACTCGACCCAGCAGTTCGACACGTCGATCAAGTACTACGAGAAGCTGCCGCAGGAATCGGCCGACTGGGCGGAGTCGCTGTTCGAGGCGTCGTGGGCGTACTTCATGAAGGGCCTCAACTCGAAGGCGCTCGGCAACATCCACACGCTCAACGCGCCGTACTTCGAGAACCAGTACTACCCCGAGGCCGTGCTGCTCCGCGCGGTCATCTACTACAAGTACTGTCTCTACGATCAGGCCGAAGAGGCGATCCAGGACTTCGACGACAAGTACAACCCGCTCAAGAAGAACCTCAAGGACATCGTCGCGAAGTACGACGACAACGCCGAGTTCTACGAGTACGTCAAGAAGGTCAAGGCGAACAAGGCCGGCCTCGATTCGCAGACCCAGCGGCTCGTGATGAGCGTGCTCAACGACAAGACCCTGTTGAAGACGTTCGCCTGGGTCGACGAGCTCAACCACGAGCTCGACATGCTGCAGAAGTCCGACAAGGCGTGGCAGACCACCCAGGTCGCCGCCGAGGTGCTCCAGGAGCTCACGGTCCAGCAATCGGTCGCCGCGGGCGATGCCGGCAAGGTGGCCCGCGATCGCGTCGATCGGCTCGCACGCAGCCTGGGCGCGCTGTCCCGCGACGGCGTGAAGATCAAGTACGAGATCTTGAACGCGAAGGCCGACAAGATGTCGGCCGACGCGATCGGGACGCGCGTGTCCTCGAGCCACAAGGAAGAGCCGATCATCATCGACGACGAGCACTTCCAGTGGAACTTCAACGGCGAGTACTGGAAGGACGAGCTGGGTTACTACCGGTTCAGAATTCGGTCGCGCTGTCCGAAGCAGTAGTGCATTATCCAGTGACTCGTTAAAGACCCGTCGGCCCCATCGCCTCGCCCACCCTGCGATGACCACGGCTGATCTTCCAACGCACCCGAACCTGACTCTCGCTCGCGCGAGGGCTCGGGCTTTTCGCGTTCGCAGATCGGTGGGTCATTGTGATCACCTCCACGCTCGCCCTCCTGTCGCTGCTGTGTTGTAGTCCCGCCGGGGAAAAAGGAACCGCTATGTCCCATAAGCTACCGATCCTGACGGTCTTGATCAGTGTGCTCTGCGTGCCCAGTAGCTGGGCCGACGAGAAGTACGGCAAGGACCGCAATGCCGGCCTCAAGGTCGACGTCCACCTGTCCGACAAGGTCAAGCCGATCCAGGCCAAGCCGCAGGACAAGTCCGAGTTCAAGCCCGAGCTCACCGCCGATGCGGTGCTCTCGATCGAAGGCTTGGTCTCGAACATCCGCACCGAGCAGGAGCAGATCCTCGCTCAGCTGATCGATCAGACCCCCGATAGCGAGGTCGAGGAGAAGTCGGACTACTACTTCCGGCTCGGCGAGCTCTACGCGAAGCAGCAGCGGCTGTACCGGCTCAAGGCCGCCGAGATGGCGATCGCGGTCGACAAGGCCCGGACCCCACAGGCCAAGGCGCAGGCCCAGGCCCAGTCGAACAAGGCCGCGGCGATCGCGAAGCAGTACCTGCTCAAGGCCGTGAAGACCTACAAGGGCCTCACCGATAACGACGCCTTCCGCAACTACCCGAAGATGGACATGGCGCTGTTCTACTACGGGTACACGCTGCAGGGCGGCAAGTACATGAAGGAGGCGCGGGCGGTCTACGACAAGCTGCTCAAGAACTACCCGAACTCGAAGTACGTGCCCGAGGCGCACCTCGCGTTCGCCGATTACTACTTCGAGCAAGGTCAGCTCGCGGACGCCGAGGCCCGCTACAAGATGGTCCTCAAGTTCCCGAAGTCGACCGCGTACTGGTACGCGATGTACAAGATGGGCTGGATCCATCTCAACCTCCAGCGCTTCCAGGAGGCGCTCGAGACGTTCTTCCAGGTCGCGAACGCGACCAAGAACGACAAGAAGCAAGAGGTCCTCAACCGCGCCTCGAAGAAGGACTTCGTCCGCGCGTACGCCGAGATCGGCAAGGCCGAGCAGGCGTACAACGCGTTCAAGCGGGTCGACGCGAGCTTCGCGATGCAGATGCTGCAGATCCTCGCCGACCTCTACCTGGACCAGGGCAAGAGCGACAAGGCGATCTACACGTATCGCGATCTGATGAAGCGCGATCCGAAGAACAAGAACGTCTGCCTGTGGCAGTACAACGTCGCGCACGCGTCGCTGTCGATGGTCGGCGCGAACAACGCCGACAAGGTCCAGGAGATCGAAAATCTGGTCCGGCTGTACGGCGCGTTGAAGAAGACCAAGGTGCTGCCGGCCGCCGAGGCGCAGGAGTGCCACGACAACGCCGCCGCGATGTCGGGCGAGCTCGCCCGCGCGTATCACTCGGAGTCCGCGAAGACCAAGAACCCCGAGACGCTCGGCTACGCCGAGAAGCTCTACAAGGTCTACCTCGAGGTGTTCCCCGACGCCGAGGACTACGCCCAGACCCAGTACTTCTACGCCGAGCTGCTGTGGAGCCGCGCGGAGAACGAGAAGAACGCGCGCCTCCAGACCGAGATGTGGGAGAACGCGGCCGTCGCGTTCACCGACGTCGTCAAGACTCACAAGGTCGATGCGAAGCTGATGAAGGAATCGGCGTACGCCGCCGTGCTCGGCTGGAAGAACGCGCTCAACGTCGACCCGCGGGTCAAGCAGCAGGTCGTCGACGAGGACCCCAAGAACGCGGACAAGGCGATCGCGAAGCAGGACATCCCACCGCGCGAGCAGAAGATGCTCGCCGCGTTCGACATCTACATCAACTACATCAAGGATCCGAAGGACGACGAGCTCGTCGGCATGAAGTTCATGAAGGCGAACATCTATCGCCGCTATGGCCACTACGACGAGGCGTTCCCGATCTTCCTCGACATCCTCGACCACCACCGCCAGCACGAGACCGCGGAGTACTCCGCGAACCTGCTGCTCGATAGCTACCGCCGGCTCGGCCGCTACGACGACCTCGTCGCGCTCGCCGACAAGCTCGACAACGACAAGGCGTTCCTCGAGGGCAAGGATGATCTGAAAGAGCGGCTCCAGCAGATCAAGGCCAAGTCGCTGCGCGACAAGGCGGTCGCCTACGAGACCAAGGCGAAGGAGACCAAGGACTACCAGGACTACATCCGCTGCGGCCTCGCGTTCCAGGACATCTACAACCGCAACCCGGAAGATCCCAAGAACGACGAGGTCCTCTACAACGCCGGCGTGTGCTTCGAGGAAGGTAAGTCGATCGGCGCCGCGATCGGGATGTTCAACACGCTGCAGAAGTACTACCCGAACTCGAAGATCACGGCCAAGGCGGTCGCCCGCCTCGGCAAGGCGTACGGCGACATCGCGTTCTACGATCGCGCGTCGGACAAGCTCGAGGAGTACGCGAAGAAGTACGCCGGCGAGAAGGACGCGCACGACGCGATGAACGACGCGGTGCTCTACCGCAAGGGCCTCGGCGACGACCAGAAGGCGATCGACGACACCAAGTACTTCATCAAGACGTTCGGCCCGAAGAACAAAGCAGACGCCGCGAACGCGAGCTTCTCGCTGACCTCGATCTACGAGAAGGGCACGACCCCCGCGGACAAGGACGCGGTCGTCAAGCACCTCCGCGAGTACCTGCGCGAGTTCGGCAGCGTCAGCCCCGACAAGTCGATCATCGCGAACGTCAAGATCGGCCGGATCCTGTTCGAGCAGTCGTGCCCCGTGAAGCAGATCGACGGCTCGTGCGTGAAGATCACGCGCGAACGTGCCATCGCGAAGGAGGCCAAGCGCTCGACCTCGAAGAAGAAGAAAGAGGTCTACGTCGCGCCGATGCAGTGCGGCCCGGATACCCACATCAAGCTGACCGTCGTCAAGCGCGACGATCGCAAGCTGCGCGAGGCGATGTCCGCGTTCTCGGCCGCCGAGAAAGACTTCGAGCGCAAGTCCGGCAAGGTCGGCGGCGACGAGGGCGGCGCGCGCTACTACTACGGCCTCGCGAAGTTCGCCGAGGCGGACGTCGAGTTCGAGAAGTACCTCGACATCCACTTCCCGGCGAACCTCAACTTCGGCGACGGTCTGCCGGAGCACAAGGCGGTCGCGGCGAAGGCGCAGAAGCGGTTCAACGACTGGCTCCAGGGCAAGACCAAGGCGTCGGTCGCGGCCGCGACGAAGTACGCCAAGGTGCTCGAGATCAAGGACGCGGCGAACTCGATCGCCGCGGCAGCCCGGATCGGGCAGATCTCGCAGGACTTCTCGGATCAGCTGTTCACGGCCGAGATCCCGAAGGAGGTCCGCGCGACCCAGATGATCGAGGGCTACGACCTCGCGCAGGACAAGGTCGACGCGTACTGCGACGCCCTGACCACCGCGGCCGAGCCGCTCGCGCAGAAGTCGCTCGAGGCGTTCAGCGCGTGCCTGTCGAAGTCGACCGAGCTCGGCTGGTTCAGCGACTGGTCGAAGTTGTGCGAGCGCGAGCTCGGCCAGATCAAGCCCGAAGAATTCCCCACGGCCTCCGAGCTCCGCGGCGACTCCGATCAGGTCGCTCCGGTCATCGCGGTCGAGCCCCCGACGAAGGTGGACTAGTCATGAACAACCTCACGATCCTCACGATCATGCTCGCCGCTGCCTGTGGCGGGAGCCAGAAGACCAGCGGCAACGGCGGCCCACCGCCTCCGCCGCACCTCGGTGGGACGGCGAACCAGCTCGACCAGACCGGACCGCAGAAGGTCGCGCCGAAGGCCGAGATCTCGAAGGACGCGCGCAACGACTACCAGGGCGCCATCGCGTTCTTCATGGAGAACGACAAGAACGGCAAGTGGAACGAGTCGTCGTGCCGGCAGTCGGCGGAGAAGTTCCAGCAGGTCGCGCACGAGCACTCGGAGCTGATCGCCGCGCAGTTCATGGTCGGCCTCAGCTACCAGCGCTGCAACCTGCTCGACGACGCCACCAAGGCGTATCAGCAGGCGACCACCATGAAGGGCGACCCGACCAAGCAGGCGATGGCGCTGTCGAACCTCGGCACCATCTTCTGGAAGCAGGGCAAGGCCGATAGCGCGAAGCAGTACTGGGACTCGGCGATCAAGGCGAACGGCAAGCTCGTCGCCGCCCGGATCAACATGGCGTCGATGCAGCTCGAGCAGCTGCGCCACACCAGCCCCAAGGATGCCCGGTGGAAGTCTTCGGAGGAAGATGCCCGCCTCAACCTGTCGCAGGCGCTCGGCGTCGAGTCGGATAACGTCGAGGCCTACACCGCCTACGGCCTGCTCTACATGGAGGGCTGGCAGACCAACAAGAACCGGCTGCTGCTCGCGAAGCTGCTGCTCGACGAGGGCAAGAAGCGCAACGAGAAGTTCCCGCCTCTCCTCAACGCGTACGGGCTGTACTACATGCACCGCGGCGCGTTGAACGAAGCGCTCCAGTCGTTCTCGGCCGCGGTCGAAGCCGATCCGAAGTTTGCGGAGGCGCGGATCAACGCCGGTCAGCTCACGCTGAACTTCCGCAAGTACGACGCGGCGAAGGAGATGTTCACCAAGGCGCTCGAAGTGGCGCCCAAGAGCTACGACGCGACGATCGGCCTGGGCATCGCGCTACGCGGCCTCAACGACTTCGACGGCGCCGAGAAAGCGTACAACCTCGCGAAGCAGATCGATCCGCGCCGCGACGACGCGTACTTCAACCTCGGCGTGCTCTACAAGGCGTTCCGCGCGAACAAGGTCAACGACCCGGACCCGATCAAGGCGCTGCGCCAGTCGCAGGACATGTATCGCAAGGCCAAGGACTTCTTCACGCAGGCGCTCGACAAGGACGGCGATCCCGCCGACAAGCAGGAAGCGAAGAACAACATCGCCGACTGCGACAAGGTCGTGAAGCAGCTCGACAGCGCGATCACGAGCCTCCAGAACGCGCCGAAGATGCCGGTCGCCCCCCCGACCCCGCCCCCGGCTGCAGCTCCGGCAGGTGCGGCGGCTCCCGCCGGTACGGCCGCGGCGGCCCCGGCAGCCGCCAAGCCGGCCGGTAAGTAACCGAAACTAAACGAGGCCGAGCCTGCAACTCGGCCTCGATTCTTGTGTCCGGTCTTGGGTCTGGCGATCGTCGAACTTTTTGTAAAGAATCACCTCAGTTCTTGGGAACCAGCAACCAGGTCGTGGTGTCGGAGGGCTCGTGAAGACGGGACTCTGCACCACGACCCTTCGTACCGAAGGATCGACCATGCGGAAGCTCGCGTTCACTCTCCTCTCGCTCGCCATGCTCACGGGCCTCGCGCTTGCCGACGACAAGAAGCCGGCCGCGGGCAGCGCCAAGGTCAAGACCTACGACTTCTCGGGCGACACCATCGAAGGTGACCTCGTCAAGCCGGAGGGCTCGACGGTGGACGCTCGTGACTTCGCGAAGCACTCGTCTCTGATCACGATCCGCAAGGACTTCATTCCCGAGATCATCAAGTCGGCCGAGGACTTGTAGTCAGGAGCGGCGTTCGCCGCTGTCTGACGTCGTCGGCCTTGTTTCCGCAGTAGCTCCAACTGGAGACCCCATGGCCGGCGCAAAAGTACCCCTCACGTTCCGCATCTTCAAAGGCGACCAGTTTGTCCGCGAGGAGAAGCTCAGCCTCTCGGTCATCAAGCTCGGCAAGGTGCCTTCGGCCCACCTGAAGCTCGATGACGAGACCGTGTCGCGGATGCACGCGATCATCGAGGTCAACGGCCCCGGTGACGTGAGCATCATCGACCTCGGGTCGACCAAGGGAACGTTCGTCAACGGCCAGAAGGTCAACAAGGCCAAGCTCCAGTCGGGCGACACGATCGTCGTCGGTGAGACCAAGATCGAGCTCGCGATCGGCGTGCCGGGCGATGAAGCCGCGGACGAGCCGACGCGCGTGCAGCCCGCCGCCGTGCACGACATCGTGGCGTCGTCGCCGTACTCGGCTCCCTCGGCGCCGCAGCCCATGGCACCTCCGCCGGTGTTCGCGCCGCCGCCACGCCCGCAGGCCCCCGCCGCCCCCGCCGCGTTCGCTGCCCCCGCCGCGTTCGCGGCGACGATGGCGCCGCCCCCGCTCCGCCCGCCGCCGGGCCACGCCAACGCGGGCCCCGCGCTGTACGGCACCGCGACCTCGCCGGTCGCCGGGTTCCAGCAGGCGATGGCAGGCGAGGCCGACGACTTCGGTGGCGCGCGCGCGGTCGAAGTCGCCGTGATGCTCGGCGACTCGGTCGTCGGTGTGAAGCACTGCATCGATCCCAAGGGCGGCAAGATCACGAGCACGACCTGGGCGCTGTTCGCGATCGGCGCCGTGTCGCTGATCGCGTTCGTGTTCGCGTTCTACACCGCGGTCGACAATGCGGCCTACAACAAGGGCCGCTACGACTACGAGACCCAGGTCCTGAAGAAGCCGGGCTACTCGGTCCGCCCGCGGATGCTGTCGTCGGGCTTCGACTTCATCGCGTTCGGCGGCCTGCTGTGCGCGGTCGTCACGATGACGTCGGCGGTCGCGCGCATGCGCAAGGAGAAGGAGACCCCGTGGGTCCACATCGGCACCGCGCCGGGCGTCGAGTTCCCCGTCGAGGGGGCGCCGTCGGCGGACTTCGCGCTCGTCGAGCCGCACGGTGACGACTTCGCGTTCAACTTCGCGCATGGCATGGAAGGCGAGATGATCGTCGGCGGTCAGTCGACCTCGCTCGCCGAGCTCGCGCAGCAGGGGCGAACGACGATCTCGCCGATCCCCCCGAACGCGAAGATCCGCGTGCGCACGGGCAAGACCACGTTCCTCGTGTCGTCGGTGCCGCGGCCGCGCCGCCACGCCGCGCCGCTGGTGCAGTGGGAGACCCCGTTCCTGATGTCGCTCGGCGGCACCGCGGGCGCCTTCGCGATCATCATGCTGCTGCTGTTCCAGATCCCCATCGATGACTCGAGCGCGAACATCGACCTCGCCTCGCTCGAGGACACCTCGACCCGCGCCAACAGCGCGTCGCAGGATGATCCGCCGCCGCCGCCGCCCGAGGATCAGCCCGACGACGGCAAGGACGAGTCCGGTGGTACCGGCACGGCCATGGCGCTCGACGAAGGCAAGATGGGCAAGAAGGACTCGAATCGCGCCGAGGGCCAGTACAAGATGCAGAAGAACCAGGAGGACCCGCAGCTCGCGCGCCAGCAGGCGATCGAGCAGGCGCGGACCGCCGGTATCCTCGGTAACGTCGCTCTCGTTCAAGGTGGCGCGTTCGCCTCGCTGACCGGCACCGGTGACATCTCCAGCGGCTTCGACGACACCAACATCTACGGCGGCCTGCTCGGCAACGAGGCCGGCGAGATGAACGGCGGCTTCGGCTTTGGTCGCTCGGGCTTCGGTCCCGGCGGCGGTGGCACGGGCTGGGGCACGATCGGTACCGGCCGCTACGGCACGATCGGTCACGGCTCGGGCACCGGCACGGGCTACGGCGTCGGCGGTGGTCGCGGTGGCATGCGCGGCCGGACCTCGGCAGTCCCGACGGTGTCGATCGGTCAGCCGAACTCCCAGGGCGATCTCGATAAGGCGATCATCCGGCGCTACATCAAGCGCAACATCCAGAAGATCACGTACTGCTACGAGAAGCAGCTGCTCGCGAAGCCGGGCCTGTCCGGTACGGTCTCGACCCAGTTCTTCATCTCGCCGAACGGCAACGTGACCGCCTCGAACGGCTCGGGTGTCGATCCCGCGGTGGCGAGCTGCGTCGCCGATGTCATCCACGGCATCGAGTTCCCGAAGCCGAAAGGCGGCGGCGGCGTGCAGGTCAACTATCCGTTCACGTTCCGCCCCGCCGGCCAGTGATCGGCTGACCAACGCTGCGACGACGGCCCCTCACGAGGGGCCGTTTCTGTTTGGATCAATCTCGGACGAACGCTTGAGGTGCCACATGAACCAGTCTACGTTTCACGCCATGAAGCTCTGGGGTGCATTGCTCGTCGTGCCTTTGTTTCTTGGCGGCTGCCCGAACCAAAGCTTGAATGATTCGAAGGCCTCGCTCGCCGCCGGCAACAAGGCGTACGGACAAAAGCAGTACGACACCGCGATCGCCGAGTTCGAGAAGTCGACGCTGCGGTATCCCGAGCAGCACCTCGCCTGGTACGGCGAGGGCGCCGCGCAGGCCGGAAAGCGCGAGTGGGCGAAGGCCGCCGATGCCTTCGGCCATGCGGTCCAGATCTCCGACAAAGATCCGATGTACCAGATGTGGTACGGCATCTCGCTCTACGAGAAGGCCGTCCAGCAAGCGATCCAGGATCAGGCCAAGAAAGAGAACAAGAAGCCTGAGGAGGTCCAACCCGATCTCTCGACGGTGAACTTCGAGAAGCCGATGCAGCACCTCGAGGAAGCGTTGAAGCTCAACGGCGACCTGTGGCGCGCGCACTACTACCTCGGCAAGGTCGATCGTGAAGTCGGCAAGCCCAAGGAAGCGGCCACCGAGTTCTCGGCCGCGATCAAGTCGGATCCGCGCGAGTCCGGTCCGTACGTCGCGCTCGGTGAGCTCTATCGCAAGTGGGACTACACCGACGAGGCGATCAAGGTGACCTCGCAAGGCGTCGTCAACGTACCGGGCTCGAACGAGGTCTCGGACATCTGGTTCGTGCTCGGCATGGGCTACGACGACAAGCGCATGGACGACAAGGCGATCGAGGCGTTCGACAAGTCGATCGAATCGAAGAAGGACAACCACAAGGCCAAGTTCCAGCGCGGCCAGGCGTACTTCCGTAAGGGCGACTATATCCACGCCAAGCGCGACCTCGAGGACTTCTCGAAGTCGGGCGGGGCTTCGCTCGAGTTCGCCAAGCAGGAGGCCTCGAAGATGCTGATGGATATCGCCGCGAAGTCGGCCGCCGATAGCGCACCGGCGGCGCCGCCGACCCAGAAGGAGTCGCCGGCAGATCTCGTGAAGAAGGGCGCCAAGCGGAAGTAGCCGGCGTAGCTCGCACCTACATCGTCTCTAGGAAGGCCGCCGACGCGGTCTTTCGTCGTTTCGGGACCTGGTCCGACAAAGCTCGTGATTTTTCGGCGCTACCAGCCCCACACGCGCTTACGTCGTCGTGATAAAAAATGTCGTCGGAGTGTGGGAAGAGTTTCTTTCGGAAATGCGGGAGGATAGACCGCAGATGGATACGCGTACGCTACTTCGGGAACGCCTACGTCGATCGAGAGATTGGACGCAAACCATCGACGAGCTAGAGAAGGAGCTGGAAGGCTCGGGCACCAAGCCCGAGCAATCCGAGCGCCTCTTCGAGCTCGCCGCCCTCGTCGAGGACGTGATTCCCGAACGCGAGCGGGCCCTCGGCCTTTATCAACGCGCGTGGAAGCTCCACCCGGATAATCTCAAAGCGCTCTCGCGAGCGCGCGAGGTCTACGGCGAGATCGGGCGCTACGAGATGGTCGCCAAGCTCGGCGAGATGGAGCTGCGCTCGCCGCACGCCGCAGTGAACCTGCCGGCGATCGTCGGCGAAGCGCTGCTCGATTCCGGGCAGAAGGACAAGGCGCTGCCGATCCTTCAGCGCGCGCTCGGTGCTCAACCAGATTCGGTTCGCGTCAAGGACGCGCTCGCGGCCGTCACGTACGACCAGGAGTTCTGGACCGACGAGGTCGATCGCCTGTCCGACGAGGCGGAGCGCGTCGAAGGCGCTCAGGCCGTGCGCATGTTGCTGCGCGCCGCCCGCGTCCTGCGGATCGAGAGCGCGGATGATCCGCGCCTCGAGGAGCTGCTCAAGCGGATCTTCGAGATCGATATCGACGAGCCGTCCGCGAACTTCATCTTTGAGACCGTGTTGCAGACCGGCAACCGGTGGGACGAGCTCGAGACCCACCAGCTCCGCCGCGCCGAGCGCGCGAGCGACCACGGCATGAAGGTCGAGTCGCTCCGCATGTTCGCGCTCGAGTGGGTGCAGCGCTTCAAGGACAAAGATCGTGGCGCGAAGTTCTTCGGCGCCGCGTTGCGCGCGAACACCAGCAACGGCGAAGCTCCGATGCGCTCGGTGGTCGCGGCGTTCTCGCTGCTGCGCCAGGTCCAAGGCGATCGCGGCGAGTGGCAACAGCTGCTCGATCTCGCGGATGCCGTGATCGCGAAGGCCACCAACGGCGAAGACAAGCTGTTCGTGGCGATCCAGGCGGGTCACATCGCGTTCGACAAGCTCGATGACGTCGCTCGCGCGAAGCGCTACTTCTCGATCGCCGCGTCGATCGAGAAGGACAATCCGAGCGTGCAGGACTTCGCGTCGATCGCGGGGCCGCTCGACGAGGTCCCGCTCGCAGCGGGCTCGATGTCGGAGATCGCGGCCGTCAAGCCGCCCGAGGCTGAGGCAGAGGCGGCGGCCGAGGCGCCGGAGGCCTCTACACCCAACGTCGAGGCCCAAGCTCCGTCCGGCAAGAAGTCGAAGAAAGAGCGCAAGGCCGAAGAAGCGGCGGCCAAGGCGGAAGCTGAAGCGGCGGCCAAGGCGCAGGCCGCGGCCGAGCAAGCCACTGCCGAAAAGGCTGGCGCGCGTGCAGCGGCCGACCAAGCAGCGGCCGACCAAGCAGCAGCCGACCAAGCAGCAGCCGACCAAGCAGCGGCGGACCACGCTGCAGCTGGCAAAGCAGCAGCCGACCAAGTAGCGGCGGACCACGCTGCAGCTGGCAAAGCAGCAGCCGGCAAAGCAGCAGCCGACCAAGCAGCGGCCGACCAAGCAGCAGCCGCCAAAGCCGCGGCCGCCAAAGCAGCGGCCGACAAAGAAGTCCCCGCCGATCTCGGCGCAGCGATGGACAAGGCGAAGCACGCCGAAGGTGGCACCGACAAGGGTGTGCTCGGCTGGAAAGATGTCGTCGCGAAGTTCCCCGCGGAGAAGGCTCCGCGCCGCGAGCTCGCGCGCGTGCTCCGTCAGGCACAGTCGTGGGCCCAGCTCGCCGATGCGCTCAAGGACGAAGAAGCGAAGGCTTCACCGTCGGATCCCGACAAGGCCGCCGTGTTCCTCGAGCTCGCCGATACGTACAGCAAGCTCAACAACGACAACCAGGTGATCGCGGCGCTCAACCAGGCGATCCACCACGATCCGAACCATCCGGACACCGGTGGCGCGGCGTTCGACCGGCTCGTCGCGCTCTACGAGGGTAAGAAGCGCTGGCCCGATCTCGTCAAGGTGCTGCAGGAGAAGGCGGAGCGCGCGCCCGCCTCGCCAGGGGCAGGGGGCAACAACCAGAAGGTCGTGATTTACCTCCAGGTCGCGAACCTCTACCTCGAGCGGTTCTCGAACCAGGCCGAGGCGATCAAGGCGTTCGAGAAGGTCCTCGAGCTCGATCCGAACAACGCCGAGGCGATCGATCACCTGCTCGCGGTCTACGAGAAGCGCCGTGACTGGTAGAAGCTGATCAGGCTCAAGGAGGCCGAGGTCGAGCGCACGCCCGAGGGCGAGCGCGCCGCCAAGGTGATCGAGGTCGCGCGGATGGCGCAGACCAAGGTCAAGAAGCCGGACATCTGCACCTATTGGTGGGAGAAGGTCGTCCAGTACGAGCCTTCCCACGAAGAAGCCCTGGCCGAGCTCTACAAGCTCTACGAGCGCAACAAGGAATGGGACAAGCTGGCCGACATTTGCCAGCGCCAGGCCGATGCGGCGCCCGATGCGAAGTCGCGTGGGGATGCGCTCCAGCGCCTGGGCCTGCTCTACACCGAGAAGGTCGAGAACAGCGCGAAGGCGATCGACGCGTGGCAGAAGCTGCTCGCGATCGACGACAACAACCGCCGGGCGCAAGACGCGCTCAAGAAGCTGTACGTCACCGAGAACCGCTGGACCGATCTCGAAGAGTTCTACCGTACGCGCGGCAAGATCGACGAGTACATCCGCGTGCTCGAGCGCGAGGTCGAGTCCGGTGCGGAGTCGCAGCGGCTCGCGCTCGCGATGAAGATCGCCGTGCTCTATCGCGACGAGCTCGGCAAGGCCGATCGCGCGATGCGCGCGTTCGAGAAGGTGTTGCAGCTCGACGAGCACAACCTCGAGGCAGCCGAGGCGCTGATCCCGCTCTACGAAGCGGGTCGCGATCCGAAGGCGCTCGTCCGCGTGCTCGAGATCCAGCTCCGTGCGACTCCCGCCGACGACCAGATCACGCGCCAGGAGCGCATGATGCGGCTCGCGCAGTACAACGAAGAGCGCCTGCGCGACAAGGGCGCGGCGTTCGGCTGGTGGATCAAGGCGCTCGCGGAGGACCATGGCTCCGACGCGATCCACGGCGAGGTCGAGCGGCTCGCGAAGGAGACGCAGGGCTGGAACACGCTCGTCGACGCGTACGCGGCCGCGCTTCCGAAGTTCGGCGACAAGCTCGATGCGCTGCGGTTGATGACCGTGATGGCGAGCGTGATCGAGAGCGAGCAGGGCGACGTCGATCGCGCGCTCGACATGAACCGCCAGATCCTCGTGCTCGACGAGCGCAACGAACAGGCGCTCGATGCCCTCGAGCGGCTGTACCTCGGGAAGGGCCGGTTCGAGGACCTGCTCAAGATCTACGAGCGCAAGCTCGACCTCTCGAGCGATGGCGACGAGCGGACCGCGATCCAGGAGAAGATCGGTCAACTCTACGAGGACGAGGTCAAGGACGACAAGAAGGCGGTCGCCGCCTATTCCGCGATCCTCGATGCGGCCGGGGATCAACCCGGCGCGCTGCGCTCGCTCGATCGGATCTACCTGCGCAACGGCATGTGGAAGGAGCTGGCGGACGTCCTCGGTCGCCAGATCACGATCATCGGTCCGGAAGACGACAAGCCGGTCCACGTCGAGCTCAAGTACCGGCTCGGGCAGCTCAAGGAACAGCACCTCGATGACGTCCCGGGCGCGATCGACGCGTACCGCGACATCCTCGACATCGACGTCGGGCATCCGAAGGCGCGCGAAGCGCTCGAGATCCACCTGCGCGGTGACGATCGCCAGAAGCTCGTCGTGGCCAGCATCCTCGAGCCGGTCTACGAGCAGCTCCAGGAGTGGGTGCCGCTCGTCGGCATCCACGAGATCCAGCTCGCGGCCGAGAAAGACTCGCTGCGCCGGACCTCGCTGCTGCTCCGCATCGGCGAGCTCCAGCGCACGAAGATCCTCGACGCCGAGCGCGCGTTCGACGCGTACGCGCGGGCGTTCAGGGAAGATCCGTCGACCGAGGTCGCCAAGGAGCAGCTCGAGGCTCTCGCTCCGCTGATCGAGGAGGGATGGACCCGGCTGGTCAAGCTGTTCGAGCAGGCGCTCGCGGCTTCGGATGCCGGCGGGCTCGACAGCAAGCTCGCGCACGAGCTCGCGACCAAGGTCGCGCGCAACTATGAAGAGCGGCTCAACGACAGCCCGCGGGCGATCGAGTTCTTCAAGCGGGCCCTCTCGCTCGAGAGCGACGACCTGAACGCGCTCGCGGCGCTCGAGTCGATCTTCACCCGCGACGAGAAGTACGGCGAGCTGCTCGAGATCTATCGCCGGCGGATCGACATCGCGAACGAGCCCGACGAGCGGCTCGACTTCCTGTATCGCACCGCCTCGATCCACGAGGAGATGTTGAACGCGCCCGACGAGGCGATCGCGATCTACACCGAGATCCTCGGCCAGGCGCCGGACGACTTGAAGGCGCTGCGCGCGCTGGACCGGCTGTACGTCCAGCGCCAGGCGTGGCGCGACCTCGGCGACAACATCAGCCGCCAGCTGACGCTCGTCGAGCAGCCCTACGAACAGGTCGCGCTGCTGGTGCGGCTCGCGCAGCTGCGCGAGGCCCACCTCAACGAGACCGCCGCGGCCGTCGAGACCTATCGCCAGGTCCTCGACCACGAGGCCGAGAACCGCGATGCGGTGCAGGCGCTCGAGCGCTTGATCACGGCACAACACGGCGAGCACGAGCTCACGATCGCGAACATCCTCGAGCCGATCTACAAGGCCCGAGGCGAGTGGAGCAAGCAGATCGGGATCTACGAGATCATGGCGAAGCACGCCTTCGATCCCGCCCGCAAGATCGAGCTCCTCCACCAGATCTCCGAGCTCCACGAGATCGGTGGCGACGACGCGGACGCCGCGTTCAGCACGTTCTCTCGCGCGCTGCGCGAGGATCCGCGCAACGAGACCACGCACGCGCAGATCGATCGCCTGGCCCGTGGCCTCGACAAGTGGCCCGACGTCGCCGCGCTCTACGATGAGGTGGCGACCTCCGCGGGCGAGGATGACCTCAAGGTCGCGTTGCTGTTCCGCCGCGCGCAGATCCAGGAGCACGAGCTCCACGACGACAAGGGTGCGGTCGAGACCTACGAGCGCGTGCTGAAGGCGTCGCCCGCGACGGTGGAAGCCGCGACCGCGATCCAGACGATCCACGAGCGCACGGGCGATTGGCCCAAGCTCGTCGACATCCTGAAGCGCAAGAGCGAGCTGCTGCCGAACCTCGACGATCGCAAGCAGCTGCTGTATCGCGCCGCTCAGATCGAAGAGGAGGTGCTCGGCAACGCGGACGCCGCGATCGCGACGTTCCGCCAGGTGCTGTCGATCGACGACGTCGATCTGGTCGCGATGGATGCCCTCGAGCGCATGTACGTGCGGCTCGCGCGGTGGGAGCCGCTCAAGGACGTCTACGCGAAGAAGGCGGACCTCGCCGAGGATCCGGACGACAAGAAGCGGATGCTGTACGTGCTCGCGCAGGTCTACGACCGCGAGCTCGGCGATGTCGCGAAGGCGATCGAGACCTATCAAGGCATCCTCGATCTCGATGCCGACGAGCTCCCGGCGATCCAGTCGCTCGATCGGCTCTACGGCCAGGCCGAGCGCTGGTACGACCTGCTCGCGAACCTCGAGCGCCAGGTCGAGCTCGCCGACAACACCGGTGAGACCGTCGGCCTCAAGTACCGCATCGGCAACCTGTGGCAGCTCCGGCTCGGTGATATGGCCCGCGCGATCGAGAGCTATCGCGAAGCGCTCGATCTCGATCCGTCACACGCCGAGACGCTGCACGCGCTCGACGGCCTCGTCCACGGCAAGGTCGAGCCGGTGATGGCGGCCCGCGTGCTCGAGCCGATCTACGAGACCTCCGGCGAGTTCGCCAAGCTCGTCGACGTGCTCGAGGTGATGGTCACCCACAACGAAGATCCGCTCGCGCGGGTCGAGCTGTTGCACCGGATCGCGACGTTGCACGAGCAGATGATCGGCAACTCGCACGCGGCGTTCGACGCGTTTGCGCGCGCGCTGCGCGACGACTCCGGCAACGCGCTCACGCTCGGTCACATCGAGCGGCTCGCCGAGATCACCGGGACGTGGGAGCCGCTCGCGCAGCTCTACGGCGCCGAGGCCGCGAAGTCGCTCGACGTCCCGCGCCAGGTCGATCTGTACTCGCGACTCGCGCGCGTCTACGAGCAGGAGCTCGCCGACGTGGGCAAGGCGATCGCGACGTACAAGAAGCTGCTCGAGGTCGAGTTCGACAACAAGCCGGCCGTGCTCGCGCTCGATCGGCTGTACTCCTCCACCGGCACGTACCCCGAGCTCACCGACGTGCTGCGCCGGGAGATCCAGCTCGCCGACAACGACACCGAGATCGCGAACCTCCAGTTCCGGCTCGGGCAGATCCTCGAGAGCCAGCTCGGCGATCGCAAGGCCGCAGTCGAGACCTACCGCGAGATCCTGACCAACCATCCGACCCACGAGTCGGCGATGACCGCGCTCGAGACCATGTTCCACGCGGGGCATCTCCAGATCGAGATCGGCAACGTGCTCGAGCCGCTGTACGACGCGGCGAGCGAGTTCGGCAAGCTCCACGCGATCCACGAGGTCCAGCTCCAGAAGCTGACCGGCGCGGACCGCCAGAGCATGTACCAGCGGCTCGCCGAGCTCGCGGAGCAGCGGCTGTACGATCAGAACAAGGCGCTCGATTGGTGGGCGGCCTCGCTGGTCGAGGATCCGCGCTGGGATCGCGCGCTCGAAGAGAGCGAGCGGCTCGCCGGGGAGACCGGGGCGTGGAACGACATGGTCGCCGCGTACTCCGCGGCGCTCGAGCGCACCCAGCCGGGTGACAAGGACGTCAAGAAGGTCACGCTGCTCCGGCTCGCGCGGGTCTACGAGTTCGAGCTCCACGATCCGGCGAATGCCGTCGCGACCCACCTCAAGGCGCTCGAGCTCGATCCGAAGGACGTCGACGCGCTCGCCGCGCTCGACCGGCTGTACCTCAACGCCGGGATGTACGAGGATCTCGCGGAGATCCTGCGCCGTCGCATCGAGGTGACCCAGGATCCCGACGAGCAGCTCGAGCTGTACTTCCGGCGCGGCGCGATCTTCGCGGACGCGCTGGGCGACCTCGAGCAAGCGCTCAAGAGCTACTCGGCGGTGCTCGACCACGAGTCGCGCAACCGCCGTGCGCTCGAGGCGATCGAGAACATCCACTTCCGCCGCGAGGACTGGAAGAAGCTGTTCGAGACCTACGAGAAGCTGATCGATACCGCCGATACCGATACCGAGATGGCGGACATCTACGCGCGGATGGCGCGGATCAGCTCCGACGCGCTCAACGAAGAGGACAAGGCGATCGAGTTGCTGTCCCGCGTGCTCGACATCCGCGGCGAGGAGCCGCAGGCGCTCGCGGCGCTCGCGGACCTCACGACCCGGCGCGAGAAGTGGGAAGAGCTGGTCGAGATCGTCGAGCGTCAGATCGCGGTCGCGCCCGGCGATCAAGAGCAGATCGTGCTCTACAAGCGGCTCGGCAAGATCTGGGAAGGCAAGCTCGGCCGCGAGCGCAACGCGCTCGATGCGTGGCTCGCCGCCGACCGGATCGACGGTAACGACCTCGAGACCCTGCGCTCGCTCGCCCGGCTGTATCGCTCCACCCAGGCGTGGGACGAGCTCAGCCAGACGATCCGCCGGATCATCGACGTCGGTGGCATCTCGGGAGATGTCGACGAGAACGAGACGATCGAGCTGTACGCACAGCTCGGACAGCTCGAGGGTGAAGTGCTCGGCCGCGTCGACGAGGCGGTCGATGCGTGGCGCCGCGTGATCGCGATCGATCCGTCGGACTTCCGTGCCCTGGGGGCTCTCGAGAACCTGTTCGTCCGCGAAGGCCGGTGGGAGGAGTCGATCGACGTGCTCGAGAAGCGCGCGCTCGTCCTCGACGACGAGCAGCAGCGCCGCGAGACGCTGCTCCAGGCCGCGTCGACGTGGGAAGAGAAGGTCGAAGACCTCACCCGCGCGGCGCAGATCTACGAGCGCGTGCGTTCGAGCGACAGCGGCAACCAGGTCGCGAGCGAGCGGCTCGAGGCGATCTATCGCCAGCAGTACAAGTGGACCGAGCTGGTCGAGATCATGCTCGAGCGCAGCGAGATCGTGGCCGACGTCGAGGCCCAGATCCAGCTGCTCAACCAGGTCGCGAAGATCTACGAGACCGAGATCGGTGATCAGGAGTCCGCGTTCTACGTGCTCCAGGCCGCGTTCAAACGCGACTACTCGCACGACCAGACCGCGAACGAGCTCGAGCGCCTGGCGACGGCGACGAATCGCTGGCAGGAGCTGCTCGACGAGTACACCAACCGCGTCAACGAGCTCGAACGCGAGGATCGCGGCGCGGCCGCGGACCTGTGGGTCAAGATCGGGCGCTGGTAC
Source organism: Kofleriaceae bacterium (assembly GCA_039922635.1). Classification (GTDB taxonomy): domain Bacteria; phylum Myxococcota_A; class Polyangia; order Haliangiales; family Haliangiaceae; genus JABFXX01. The sequence goes on from JBDTEH010000306.1 coordinate 30,910, forward strand.
TCGGAGCACCTCAGCCACCTCGAGTACGCGATCCACTCCGTGCAGCAAGCGCTGCGCATCGATCCCGCGCACACCGGCGCGCTCGCAGGCATCGCGGATCTGCAGCGCAAGCGCGGCAGCTGGAGCGAGCTGATCGAGACGCTGCAGCGTCACGCCGCCGTCGAGCCCGCGCCCGCGAAGAAGACCGAGCTGTACATCAGCCTGGCCGAGCTACTCGAGCGTCAGATGCAAGACGTCGGCGGTGCGATCCACGCCTATCAGCAAGCGCTGGTCCATGACCACGCCTCGGGCACGGCGCTCGTCGCGCTCGAGCGGCTGTACCGCCGCACCGAGCAGTGGGAGCCGTTGATCGAGGTGATGTCCAAGCGCGCGGAGCTCTCGACCGACGACCAGGACATCATCCGGTTCCGGCTCGAGATCGGTTCGATCTGGGATCTCCGGCTGTTCGACGCCGGCCAGTCGATCACGGCGTATCAGAAGGTCCTCGACCTCGATCCGTCCAACCTGACCGCGCTGCGCGCCCTCGAGCAGCTCTACGAGAAGACCGAGCAGACCGAGAAGTACCTCGACGTGCTCGAGGCACAGCTCGATGCGACGCCGTCGGACCAGGAGCGGGTTTCGCTGTACGAGCGCATGGCCGCGGCCTGGGAGGAGCGGTTCGGCAAGCTCGACCGCGCGGCCGAGGCACTCGAGAAGATCGTCGCGATCGAGAGCCGCAACTACAGCGCCTATCGCGAGCTCGCCCGCCTGTACCAGCAGGCCGGCAAGTACGAAGCGCTCGTCGAGACGTATCGCAACCACATCTCGGCGACCTCGGATGTCGCGACCCGCGTCGAGCTGTTCGTCGCGATGGGCCAGGTCTACGAGACCCAGCTCAACGAGGTCGATCGCGCGATCGAGGCGTACAACGACGTCCTGGGCATCGACGCCAACGAGCCGCGCGCGCTCGACGCGCTCGGCCGTCTCTACGAGAAGATCGGCGAGTGGGATCGCGCGGTCGACATCATGTCGCACCTCGTGACCCTCAGCGAGGACACCCGCAAACAGGTCGATCTGTACTCGCGGATGGGGCGCATCCAGTACAACCAGTCGAACGACGCCGAGGGTGCGGAGAGCAACCTGCTGCGCGGGCTCGCGCTCGACAACGGCCACGTGCCGACGATGGAGGCGTTGACCAAGCAGTACTCCGATCGTGGTGACTGGTTGAAGGCCGCGCAGATGATGGTGCGCGCGGAGAGCTACACGCCGGTCGCGATCGACAAGGTCCGCCTGCTGTTCGAAGCCGCGAACATCTACATGTACAAGATTCGCCAGGACGACCAGGCGAAGCAGCTGTACGCCGCGGTGATCGCGCTCGATCCCGAGCACGTCGAAGCGGGGCGTCCGCTCGCCGATCTGTACTTCCAGGACAAGCAGTGGGCCGAGATCTCGCCGGTCATCGACATGCTCGCCCGTAAGGTCGTGGGGCTGCGGATCGATCCGAAAGAGCTCAACGAGATCTTCTACCGTGCGGCGAGGACCGCGGACGAGCTCGGCGACTTCAACAAGGCGCTCGGCTACTACAAGCAAGCGCAGGACACCGAGCCGGGCTATCTACCGACGCTGATCGGTCGCGCCGACCTGCTGTTCAAGATGCAGGACTGGGAGCAGTCCGGCAAGATCTACCAGACCATCCTGGTCCAGCACCGCGATGGTCAGGACGAGGGCGATGTCGTCCGCATCTACAACCGCCTCGGCATGGTTCGCCAGGCTCTCGGCGAGCGCAAGAAGGCGCTCAACATGTTCGAGAAGGCGTTGGAGATCGATCCGACGCATCGCGAGACGTTGGAGGCGGTCGTCGATCTCCAGACCCAACAGGGTGACTGGGAGGCGGTGGTCCACGCCAAGCGCGGCCTGATGCAGACCGCGGCCGACAAGGACAAGGTGGTGTTGCTCGATCAGATCGGCGGCATCTACCACGAGAAGCTCCAGAACCCGCAGAAGGCGACGGCGGCGTACGTCGAAGCCCTCGAGGTCGCGCCCGAAGATCACCAGCTGTTGCAGAAGCTGCTCGAGCTCTACTCGGAGACCAAGCAGTGGAAGAAGGCGGTCGAGACGATCGAGCGGTTCGTCGCGCTCGAGAGCGACGGCCCGCGCAAGGGCGCCTACTACCACGCGGCCGCGACGCTGTGCCGCGACGAGCTGAAGTCGCTCGACGAGGCCGTCGACTACTACAACCGCGCGCTCGATAGCTTCTTCGCCAGCCCGGAGAAGCTGAGCGACTCGGCGATCCCGCGCGCGTTGAAGTCGTTCGAGGCGATCGACAAGGTGCTGACGACCAAGCGCGACTGGAAGGCCCAGGAGCGCGCATATCGCGACATGGTCAAGCGCCTGCCGGCGCCCAACACGCCGATCGGTCAGAACCCGACGTTCCACAAGCTGCGCGTCGGGCTGTTCGATGGGCTCGGCGAGATCTATCGCTCGCGGCTCAAGCACTACCAGTCCGCGACCCAGGCCTACGAGGTCGCGCAGCAGATGGATCCCAAGAACGAGCTACGGCCGGATGGTACCGACCGCGCGGAGATCTTGGCCGAGCTGTACCTCGTCGCCGGGCCGGACTACACCGACAAGGCGGTCGAGCAGCACATGCGCATGCTCCGCAACGAGCCGTTCAAGTACGACTCGTACAAGGCGCTGCGCAAGATCTACATGGACAGCCACCAGTACGATAAGACCTGGTGCGTCTGTAACACGCTCGCCTTCCTCAAGAAGGCAGACCCGGACGAGCTCCAGTTCTACGAGCAGTACAAGCCGCGTGGCTTGGTCAAAGCCAAGAACATGATGAGCAACGAGACCTGGGCCAAGCTCGTGCATCCCGACGAGAACCGCTACATCTCGGCGATCTTCGCCGCGTGCTGGCAGGGCGTCGCCGCGATGAAGGCGTTCCCGCACAAGGACTTCGGCATCAAGCGCAAGGACAAGCGCCAGCTCCAGGGCGACCCGTTGATGTTCTCGAAGTTGTTCTATTACGTCGCGCAGGTGCTGAACGTGCCGCTGCCCGAGGTGTACCTCGTCGAGGACAACAAGGCCGCGGATATCCAGCTCGCGAACGCGATCGAGAAGAGCGAGCTGTGTCCCTCGTTCGTGGTGCGTCCGCACTTGCTCCAGGGCAAGAACGAGCGTGAAGTTGCCTTCCTGTCGGCTCGCCGCCTGACCTTCATGCGGCCCGAGTACTACTTGAAGATGCTGCTGCCGACGAACACCGAGCTCAAGGTGGTCGTGCTCGCCGCGATCGTGATGCTGCAGCCGCGCTTCCCGGTGCCACCGGATACCGTGCAGCTCGTGCAGCAGTACCTGCCCGAGATGCAGAAGCGGATGCCGCCGCACGCCCTCGAGCAGCTCGGCGCCGTCGTCCAGCGCTTCATCCAGGCCTCGCCCGAGATCAATCTGGCGAAGTGGGGCCACGCGGTCGATGCGGTCTCGCATCGCGCCGGGTTCGTGGTGTGCGGTGATCTCGAGGTCGCCGCCCGGATGGTCTCGGCCGAGCCGGTCACCGTCGGTGGTCCGCAGGTCAAGGACAAGATCAAAGAGCTCGTGCTGTACTCGATCAGCGAGGAGTTCTTCAGCGTTCGCGCCCAGATGGGCCTGACGATCGCGGGCTAGTCGGGGCTAGTCGCCGCGGTCGCGTTCACGCGCCGGGAGCGGTTCCCGGCGCGTTTCGCGTTTCGGCCGCACGGCGAGCGCTAGTGCCGCAGCTCGGCGCCATCGCCCTCGTACATCTTCGCGCTGTTGGTGCCCTGGTTGAACACCGAGCGCGCGCGCTCCTGGACGTCGCCCATCAGGGACCGAGCGGTCTGTTTGATGGAGTCCAGATTGAGCTGTCCGCCCCGCTTCTTGTGGGCATAGGCGAAGCCACCGAGGGCCGCGATTCCGAGCAGAGTTCCGAGCTTCATACGTTGCCTCCTGGTTACCGCCATGTACGAGCAATCCGCGTGCCGGGGCCGGGGCCGGGGTGTGATACCACCGAGGGCATGAACAACCTCGTGCTTGCCGCTTTGTCCGCCTGCCTGTGCGTCGCCTGTGGCGCTAGCGATCACCAGACCTCGACGACGTCGGTACCGGTGCCGGCCTACGAAGCGTCGAATGCGAAGCTCGTGGCGCAGATCGATCCCGCGGTGGTGTTCGGCTCGCCGGCCGAGGCGATGTGCAGCTCGAACTCGGACTGCGGCTACGGGACCTGCTCGAGCGGGAGCTGCGGGCACTGCAGCTCGAACTCGGACTGCAAGGGTCACGGGACCTGCTCGAGTGGCATGTGTAACCATTGCAGCTCGAACTCGGACTGCGCGACCGGCACCTGCGACAGCGGCAAGTGCGGTGGCTGCAGCTCGAACTCGGACTGCAAGGGCAACGGCACGTGCTCGAGTGGCAGGTGCGGGCACTGCAGCTCGAACTCGGACTGCAGCGTCGGGACGTGCTCGAGTGACACGTGCGGCCATTGCAGCTCGAATTCGGACTGCCACGGCGGCACGTGCAACAGTGGCAAGTGCGATAACGCCGGCGCGTAGACCCGTCGGGTCGCCTTCGTCGTACGTCTGCGAGTCGCTGCCGGCCGCGGACCTGGTATCCTGACCGCCATGGCCCGACTCGCACACGTGCGTGCGAACCGATCGATCGACCTCCGCCGGATGTCGGCGGAGCGCTCGCTCGGTATCGGCGAGGCGTTGTGGACCTCGGACCTCGCACGGATCGCGGTCTCGCGCCGGCGTCCGCGACCGCCCTCGCTGGCTCTGGCTCTCGGGATCGATGCGACGCGCCGAATCGTTCGATGACTTCTGCCGCGCGTGCCTCGATCTCTTCAAGGCGCGGCGCACGAAGTACGTCCTCATCGGTGGTGTTGCCGTCACCGCCGTCGGCGAGCCGCGGTTCACGGCTGACCTCGACGCGCTCATCTACGTCGATCTCCGCGGCGTGCGCGATCTGGTCCTCTACGCGACCCGACACGGCTTCACGGCCGATGTCGAGGCGGAGGTCGAAGCCGTCGCCGCTGGCGGCTCGGCCCAGCTGGTCCGCGGCCGATTTCACCTCGACCTCGTCGTCCGCAGTCTGTTCATCGAGGACCAGGCGCTTGCTCGTGCGCGCACGATCAAGCTGTTTCGCCGCGCGGCGCGGTTCCCGTCGCCGGAGGATCTGCTCGTGCTGAAGCTGGTCGCCGGGCGCGATCAGGACATGCTCGACGCGCGCGGCATCGTGCGTCGGCACGGCAACCACCTCGATCGCCGCTACATCGAGCGCACGCTCGAGGCGGTGTGCGAGCTCGCCGAGGACCATGTTGTGCTCGAGCGGTGGCGCACAGTCCGCGATCCTGGCTAGGTCGCCGACTGAGCTCGGCTGCGCGCGATCGTCACAGCCGCCAGGTTGCCCAGATCTCGGCGTAGAACCGCGTCGCCTCGGCGTTGTCCATCAGCATCGTCTGATCGAAGTCGCCGAACGACTCGAGCGTGGCGTCGAGCTGGACGCGAATCTGGCGGCTCGCGACCCAGCTCCAGCCGATGGTTTCGGCGAACAGCGTCGCGCTGAACGCATCGACGGGCTTGACCTTCATGACCTCGAACCGCCCGAGCACCTCCCAGCCCCATTGCAGTGGCGCACCGTCGACGGCGGCACCGTAGCCACCGAGCGGCGACCAGCCGATCGTGAGGTAGCCACCGCTCCACCACTCGTGGCCGGGCAGCCGGCTCTCGATGCCCGAGACGCCGTCGTACGACAGTTGCTGGCCGTCGCGACGGAACGCGGCCTCCATCAACACGCGGAAGTGACGCTCGGACACGGCCGCATCGGCGCCGAGCCGCACGCTCGTGCCGCGATACGGGCGTGGGTCGAGGAACACCGAGCCGTTCGGATCGTACGCGGGGTCGCCGTAGTCCGGCTGGCTGTTGCGGATGCGCAGCGTCCAGTCGAACCCGGCCGCGAACTCGTCGCTCGGCGCCGTGCCGACCCGCGCGGCCTGGTTCCACGTCACCGCCGAGCGCTCGACCGCGCTCGGATCGACGCCGTGCGGGTAGTTGATCGCGAACTCCGGGTCGTCGCCGCCGAGGCCGACCGGCGCGTCGCGCGTGATCGAGACGGTCCAGAACTGGGTGTCTTGGTGGCCGACGAGCTTGATCCCGATCTCGCGATCGCGCGTCATGCTCGCGAGCGAGCTGCGCTCGAGGAACGGCAGGTCGAACGGATTGGTGTCGCGCTCGAGTCCGCCCGGCGCGTGGAGAAAGCCGGCCTGGATCTCGAGGTGCTCGTCGAGCGCCCACCGGCCATACAGATCCGCGATCCCGATCTTCAGGTCCTTGGCCTGGAGCTCGAGCCGAAATCCGGTTCCCTGCGTGAGCTCGGCATCGAACGCGACCCGTGCGCGCTGGACCGTGAGATCCATCGTGTCGGGGGAGGGGATGCTGTTGTGGCCGTAGCGGGCCAGCGGCTGCACGGCGAGCCCGAGCCCGAGCCGGGCGCGCGGCGAGGCCCATTCGAGGCCGAGCCCCGGGTCGGTGTGGCCATGGTGGCGACGCTCGCGGGGAGCTTCACCGTCGTCGGTGCCGGCGTCGGCGTCGGTGTCGGCGCCGGTATCGGCGTCGCTCGGCGGCTCGACGTCGTGGATCGCGCGGGGTGGCTCGCCGTCCTCGCCCTCGCGCGAATCGTGGTCGTCGTCGCGGTCGTCGTCGCGGTCGTCGTCGCGGTCGTCGTCGCGGTCGTCGCCTGGGTGCTCGGCGTTCGCCTTCTCGTCCGCGCCCGTCTTGGCGTCCGCGTCGGGCTTGGCGTCGGCGTCGGTGTCGTCGTCATCGTCGGTGACGGTCGCACCCTCGTCGTCGGGCTTTGGCGTCGGAGCCTGCGCGTGCGCACGCGCGATCGGAACCACGAACACAGCGGCTACCAAGACACGACGAAGCATGTTCCACCCTCTAGAGCCGTGTACTACGCGTTGGTCGGCCCGGTCCACTCGCCGGGCTGCGGCGTGAGCACGTTGCGCAGGCCGGTCACGCGAAACACCTTGAGCTCCTCG
>JBDTEH010000307.1:0-27361 GCA_039922635.1 Kofleriaceae bacterium
GCCTCATACCGCGGGTGCGGACCGGCGGGAGAGAAAATCGCGTACGCGGAAACATCGAGCCGCCGTGAGCGCCGAGGTCGGCGACTATCGCGCCGCGTGAGGCGCCGAAGCCTCGCGCGGGCTCGGCACGATCGCCGTGGCCTCCGCTGCGACCCAGCGCGCGATATCCTTGTCGCTCGCGGTCAGGCCGTGCTGCTTCATCACCGCCTCGAACTGCGCCCCGAGCACCGCGCAATCGGCCGGGCGCTTGTCACGCTCGTACGACATGCACTGCATGAGCAACGCGTCGAGCTCGCGCGGCAACTGCGGCCGCAGCGTCGAGGGCATCGGCAGGTGCGGCCAGTTCTCGACGCCGAGGTATGCGAGCGCCGCGAGGTCGAGGTTGACGCCCTGCCCGGTCAGGATCTCGAACGCGACCGCGCCGACCGAGTAGACGTCGGCGCGGACGTCGACCTGGTCCCCGACGCGTTGCTCGGGCGCCATCATCGACGGCGTGCCCTTGGTCTCGCCGGCGGCGGTCAGGTGCGCCTGCGACGCGGCCTTCGCGATCCCGAAGTCGACGACCTTCACGCCGCCCTGCTTGGACACGAGCACGTTCGCGCACTTGACGTCGCGATGGACGAGGTTCGTCGGCGCGCCGTCGACGGTCGTCGACGTGTGCGCGGCGTCGAGGCCGTCGCAGATCCGGCACAACATGCCGAGCCCGATCTCGATCGGGACCTGGCGCTGGGCCACGCGCGCGGACGCGAGCAGCTTCTCGAGGTCGAGGCCGTCGACGTACTCCATGACGATGACGTAGTCGTTGCCGATCTTGCCGAGGTCCAGGATCTGCACGACGTTCGGGTGACTGATCCGCGACGATAGCCTCGCCTCGTCGAGGAAGTGCTCGACCGCGCGGTCGTTGCGCGCGAGGTGCGGGTGCATGACCTTGACCGCGACCTGCTTCTCGAACCCGGCCTCGCCGCGCGCACGCGCGAGGTAGACGTCGGCCATCCCGCCGGAGCCGAGCCGGTGGATGATCTCCCAGCGCCCGATCATCGTGCCGGGCCCGAGGTTCGCCGACGACAACGAGGCCTCGCCAGCGCCGCCGGCCCCGACCGCCGAGCCGATCGTCGAGCCGATCGGCGAAGGCGTGCCGACCGCCGTCGAGCCCGCCGACATCTCGGTCCGCGCGGTGCCGACACTGGGCTGCGGCAACGCCTCCGGCACCGAGCTCGCGCGCGCGTCGCGCCGCTTGCCGGTCACGACACCGACGATCAGCAGGATCAGCCCGAGCCCTCCGGCGGCCCCGCCTCCGGCGACCAGCGGCAGCCGCGGCCCGCCGGTCGCGAGCGGCACCGCGACCGTGATGTTCGCCCCCGGCACCGAGGGCAGCGGCAGCGTCTCGGTCCGCGTGCCCGCGGCCGGCGCAGCGCCGAGCTGGCGGGTCTTGCCGTCGAGCGCGAACGTGCCCTCGATGTGAGCTTGCTCGAGCTTCGCGAACGCGGGGCCGAGATCGAGCGGCCGCGACACCATCACGTAGCCGGTCAGCTCGTTCGCCCGATCCTTCGGCACGACGTTCGAGACCTGGGTGACGAGGGCCTTGTCGCCCAACAGCTCGACGTAGCTACCGGGCTTGCCCGCGTGGCTCGAGCGCATCGCGTTGTCCGGCTGGGTGTAGAGCGGCGACGCGCCCTGCCCGGTCATCACCTGGCCGATCTCGACGACCGTGCCGGGCTTGACCGTGAACGCGAGCTCACCGCGCTCCACCATGTTGCGCACCGTCGCCACGTCGGTCGCGACCGCGGCCTGGACTTGTTGCAGGCCGACCAGCGCCTCGGCGTTCCCGGTGACGTCGGACTGCGCCGCGCGGATATCGCCGTCGAGCTGGCCGATCGCCGAGGTCATCATCGCCGAGGCCTCCGGCGTCCTGCCGCCGATCGCCTTGCGGGTCGCTCCGTAGCCGGCGACGCCCGCGCCCGCGGCGAGCAACACGATGCCCGCCGCGATCAGCGCGGGCTTAGCCACGCTTGCCTCCGAATTTGTCGGGAGCCGGGCCGGTCGGCGCATCGCCCGCGACGCCGACGTGGACGGCGTTGTTACCGGCCTTGATCGTGATGTCCTGCTCGACCGGCGCCTTGGAGCGCTCGCTCCACGCCTTGAGATGGTACTTGCCCGGCGCGAGGTGCGCGAACGCGAACTTGCCGGCGTCGTCGGTGATGACGTACGCCGGCGCCGACACGACCGCGATGTACGCGCTCATGTTCGCGTGCAGGTTGCAGCCGAGCCGGATGATGCCTTCTCTCTGAAACGTGTACTCGCGCGCCTCGCCCGCCTTGTAGATGCCGAGGTCGAACGGCGCGATCGGAGACGTGGAGAACACGTTGTGGAACACGCCATCGAAGTTGGGGAAGGTCACGGTGGAGCCGACCGGGATCGCCAGCACGTGCGGGAGGAACGTTCGATCGCGCTGTTCGATGACCCGGCGCTTCGGTGTACGCGCCGCCCACTTGCCGGTTACGGGCTCGAGCGTGACGAGGCCGAACGCCCCGACCAGCGGCTTGCCGGCGATCTCGACGGTGCCGGTCAGGCTGCCTACGACCCGCGGCGGCGGCACCTTGGCGGCGGCGTCTTCTTCCTCGGAGCTGCCGACCGTCTTGGGCTGCGGCGCGGCGTGGACGTCGATCGGCTCGGGAGCGGCGGTCACGCGCGGCGGCGCGCCCTCGTGGAACGTCCCGGCGATCGCCGCGACGGCCTCGGGCCCGGTGAGGAGCTCCGCGCTCGAGAAGTACTGGTCGGCGAGGTTCTTGTTGCCGGTGTCGAGCGCGGCCTGGGCCTTGTCGATCAGATCGGCGGCATCGCGGAACACCTGCGCCTTTTGGGCGGCGGGCGTGAGCTTGCCAGCTGGCTGGATCGGACCCACTGTGGGGGGCGCCGTCGCCGCTCGCGCTCCCGGGTCCGCCTTCGCGGTCTGGCCGGGCTTACAATCGTAATAACAGTCCTCGAAGGTTCCGGTCGTCGTGTGCGATCGATGGCTCGCACACGAAGCAACGAGCGCGACGAGCATCACGAACGAGGACCGCGGTTCCACGACCCTACTGTACGACAGTCGCGCCCGACGAGATCGGGTCTAGGTCACCTTGCCGTGACGCACGCGGAACGGTAGGTTTCGAACGATTTCGGAGTGTAGATAATGGTTTTCGGCCTGTTCTCCAAAGACCGCGCTCTCCAGCGCATGATCGACAAAGCCACCAACAAGCTGTCCCAGCAACCGGACCGCTGGGGGGCCCTGGAGAGGCTGCGCGAGGACGGCAGCGACGCCGCGCTGTACGGCTTGTGCAAGCGCTTCGGCGTCACCGCGATGAAGGGCGTCGAGGACGAACAGGAGAAGACCTGGGCCGTCGACGTGCTGGTCGAGAAGGGGGCGCTGGTCTTGACCTCGCTGGTCCGCTACATGAAGGGCGCCGACCAGCTCGCGTACCCGCTGCGCGTGCTCGAGAAGGTCGCGGATCACGATCAGCAGCTCGCGATCGTCGACGAGCTGCTCGCGAGCGAGCCACCCGGCTACGTCCGCATGCCCGACAAGCGCATCGATCTCCTGAAGTGGTTCACCGAGCACAAGGGCATGACCGATGACGAGGTGATCTCGCGCGTCGTGCCGTACGTCGCGGACTTCGACGAGAACTCGCGGTTCACCGCGATCGAAGGGCTCGGCACCAAGGACACCGCGAAGATCGCCGGACCGTTGATCGATGCGCTGCTCCGTCCGGAAGAAGAATCGGGTCGGATCAAGCGCACGATCGTCGAGGTGCTCGAGCGCACGAAGGTGCAACTCGGGGACCGCAAGGCGCAGGTCGCGGCCGCGTTGACCGGCCCACTCGCCGAGAACTACCGCGTCGACGGCAATATCGTGAAAAAGAAGTAGCCATGGCCTCCGAGCGAGCTCGGAGCACCGGGCGCGAGATCACGACCTGACATGAGCACCACCGCCGACATCCTCGGCGAGGTGCCGATGTTCGCGGAGCTCGATCCCACGGAGCGCGCGCTCCTCGCCGAGCGTGTCGACGTCGAGGACATGACCGAGGGCGAGGCGCTGTTCGAGTACGGCGATCCCGGCGACTGGATGGGCATCGTGCTGACCGGCGCGGTCGAGATGTCGGTCAAGATCAAGACCGGCGAGAACGTATTCCTCGAGCTCGCCGAGCGCGGCGACTTCTTCGGCGAGATCTCGCTGCTCGACGGCGGCTCGCGCTCCGCCCGCGCGGTGTGCACGCACGCGGGCCAGCTGATCGTCGTCGATCGCGGCGACCTCGACGAGCTGTTGAAGATGCACCCGACCGCCGCGCTCAACCTGTTGACCGCGACCGGCAAGCGGCTGCGCGCGAACGCGGCCGTGCTGCGCAACACCGCGACCCGCAACACGTATGAGGTCGCGGAGGCGCGTCAGAATATCGTCCAGCGTGGCGCCGACTGGGTCGCCAACTTCTCGGGCAGCCTGACGTTCCTGATCATCCACATCGTGCTGTTCGCGATCTACATCGGCGTGAACGTCGGTCTGTTCGGGTGGGGGAACTTCGATCCGTTCCCGTTCGGCCTGTTGACCATGGTGGTGTCGCTCGAGGCGATCATCCTGTCGACCCTGCTGTTGTACTCGCAGAACCGCCAGACGGCGCGCGACCGGGTCCGCGCCGATATCGAGTACGAGGTCAACCTCAAGGCCGAGCTCCAGATCCAGCACCTGCACGAGAAGGTCGATCAGATCCACGCACAGGTCCTGACCCGGCTCGACGAGATCAGCCCGCGGCGAAAGCACGCCGGACTCCCGCACGATCTGAGCGGCTGAACGCCGGGTTTGTGGTATCAGGTCTCCCCGATGCCACGCCGGAAGGACCTCGAGTCCATCCTCATCATCGGGTCCGGGCCGATCGTGATCGGTCAAGCGTGCGAGTTCGACTATTCGGGCACGCAGGCGTGCAAGGCGCTCCGCGAGGAGGGCCTGCGCGTCGTGCTCATCAACTCGAACCCGGCCACGATCATGACCGACCCGGAGCTCGCCGACGCGACCTACATCGAGCCGCTCACGGTCGAGGTGCTCGACAAGGTGCTCGCGCGCGAGAAGGTCTCTGCGATCCTGCCGACGCTCGGCGGCCAGACCGGGCTCAACCTCGCGATGGCTGCTCACAAGGCCGGGCTGTTCGAGAAGCACGGCGTCGAGTTGCTGGGCGCGACGGTCAAGTCGATCGAGATGGCCGAGGATCGCGAGCTGTTCAAGCAGGCGATGGCCCGGATCGGGCTGTCGTGCCCGAAGTCGCGGCTGGTCCAATCGGTCGAACAGGCGCGCCAGATCATCGACGAGATCGGGTTCCCCGCGATCCTGCGGCCGTCGTTCACGCTCGGCGGCTCGGGCGGCGGCATCGCGTACAACAAGCCGGACTTCGACCGCATGGTCCAGTTCGGGCTCGATCAATCCCCGGTGCACTCGATCCTCGTCGAGGAGAGCGTGCTCGGCTGGAAGGAGTTCGAGCTCGAGGTCGTGCGCGACGCCAACGACAACAGCGTGATCGTGTGCTCGATCGAGAACCTCGATCCGATGGGCGTGCACACCGGCGACTCGATCACGGTCGCGCCCGCGATGACGCTGACCGACAAGGAGTACCAGCGCATGCGTGACGCCTCGATCGCGATCATGCGCGAGATCGGCGTCACCACCGGCGGCTCGAACGTGCAGTACGCGGTCGATCCGAAGACCGGCCGCATGCTCGTGATCGAGATGAACCCCAGGGTGTCGCGGTCCTCGGCCCTGGCGTCGAAGGCCACCGGGTTTCCGATCGCGAAGATCGCGGCGAAGCTCGCGATCGGCTACACGCTCGACGAGCTACACAACGACATCACCGAGGTCACGCCGGCATCGTTCGAGCCGACGATCGACTACGTGGTCGTCAAGTGGCCGCGGTTCGCGTTCGAGAAGTTCCCGTCGGCGTCGCCGGTGCTCGGACCGCAGATGAAGTCGGTCGGCGAGGCGATGGCGATCGGCCGGACGTTCAGCGAGGCACTCGGCAAGGCGATCCGCTCGCTCGAGACTGGCCGCGCCGGGTTCGACCTCGTGATGACGATCGGCGATGACCTCGTCGCGCTCGAGCGCGCGATGGCGATCGCGACCCCGGACCGGATCTATCAGGTCGCGCGCGCGTTCCAGCTCGGCCTCACCGCCGAGCGCGCACACGAGCTGACCAAGATCGACCCGTGGTTCCTGCACCACATCCGCGCGATCGCGCTCGCCGAGCTCGAGGTCGAGGCGACCCCGCTCGCCGAGCTCGACCTCCGCAGGTTCAAGCGCCTCGGCATGAGCGATCGCCGGATCGCGGCGCTGACCGGCACCAAGGAAGCCGAGGTCCGCGCGACCCGCCACGCGAACCAGATCCGCCCGGTCTACAAGCGCGTCGACACCTGCGCGGCCGAGTACGAATCGCACACGCCGTACATGTACAGCACGTACGAGGACGAGTGCGAGGCGCGCCCGACCCGCGCGAAGAAGGTGATCATCCTCGGCGGCGGTCCGAACCGGATCGGCCAGGGTATCGAGTTCGACTATTGCTGCTGCCACGCGGCGATGGCGCTCGCCGAGGAGGGCATCGAGTCGATCATGATCAATTGCAACCCCGAGACGGTGTCGACCGACTACGACACCTCCGATCGGTTGTACTTCGAGCCGGTCACGCTCGAGGACGTGCTCGAGATCTGCCACGTCGAGCAGCCGTGGGGCGTGATCGTGCAGTTCGGCGGCCAGACCCCGCTCAAGCTCGCGCTGCCGCTCGCCGCCGCCGGTGTGCCGATCCTCGGGACCTCGGCCGACGCGATCGACCGCGCCGAGGATCGCGAGCGGTTCGGCGAGGTCATGGCCAAGCTCGGCCTCCACGCGCCGCGCTGGGGCATCGCCCGCACGCTCGACGAAGCCCGCGCGGTCGCGAACCAGATCGGCTTCCCGGTGATGGTGCGCCCGAGCTACGTGCTCGGCGGCCGCGCGATGGAGCGCGTCTACGACGCCCGCGGGCTCGAGGATTACTTCGGCCGGTTCCTGCTGGCGTCGGGCAAGGCCTCCGGCGCGGGGAACGACGAGAGCGCGACGATCGGCTTCCCGCTGTTGATCGATCAGTTCCTCAGCGAGGCCGTCGAGCTCGACGTCGACGTCGTCGCCGACAAGACCGGCGCGGTCGTCGTGGGCGGGGTGATGGAGCACATCGAAGAGGCCGGCATCCACTCCGGCGACTCGGCGTGCTCGCTGCCGCCGTACTCGTTGCCGATGGACCTCCGCGAGGAGGTCCGCCGCCAGGCGCGTGCACTCGCGACCGAGCTCGGTGTGATCGGCTTGATGAACGTGCAGTTCGCGGTCCACGCCGGCGACGTCTACGTCCTCGAGGTCAACCCCCGCGCGTCGCGCACGATCCCATTCGTCAGCAAGGCGATCGGCAAACCGCTCGCGAAGATCGCGGCCAAGGTGATGATCGGCAAGACGCTCGCCGAGCTCGGCATGCATGCCGAGGTCGAGCCACGCCACGTCTCGGTCAAGGAGGTCGTGTTCCCGTTCGTCAAGTTCGAGGGCGTCGACACGATCCTCGGTCCCGAGATGCGCTCGACCGGCGAGGTCATGGGCATCGACTCCGACTTCGCGCGCGCGTTCGCGAAGAGCCAGCTCGCCGCGGGCATGAAGCTGCCGACCGGCGGCGTCGCGTTCCTGTCGGTGCGCGAGCTCGACAAGCCCGCGCTGGTCGAGATCGCGCACCGCCTCGTCCACCTCGGGTTCTCGCTGGTCGCCACCCACGGCACCGCCGCGGTCTTGCGCGCCGCCGGCCTCGAGGTCGGCGGCATCAACAAGGTGCTCGAGGGCCGCCCGCACTGCGTCGATGCGATGGACAACCACGAGATCGACTTCGTGATCAACACGACCGAGGGTACGCAGGCGATCCAGGACTCGCAGTCGCTGCGGCGCGCCGCGCTGATGAACGGCATCGCGTACTACACGACGCTGCGTGCCGCCCGCGCCGCGCTCGAGGCGATCGCGGTCGAGAAGCGCGGCGACCTCCGCGTCCAGCCGTTGCAGGCCTACTGACCTGCGGCCGGCTTTGCCGGGCGCACGTGAAACGACTTGAGCTTGTAGGTCGTGATGGCTCCGTGCTCGACGACCAGTCGGCGCAGCGCCTGGACCCGCTTGGCGCCATCCGGCATGAAGTCGACGACGACGTTGTTGGTCACGTCCTGGAGGCACTGGTCGAGCGAGGCGGGGTACTGGCCGGACTCGAACGACGAGCCATCGAACACGATCTGGTCGCCCTTGCGCGCGACGTAGAAGCCGTAGATCGAGGTGCCATCGACGTCGACGCCAGCTTGCTTGGCCTGGTCGAGGCAGTCGATCACGGCGGGCTCGGTGGTGCGGATCGCGCGCATCAGCGCCCAGCGCAGCTCGTCGATCGGCGTGGTCTTCTTCTTCGGTGGCCCCGGCGCGAGCTCCGGGGCAGACGGCGCCATCGCCAACGGCGCGCGGTAGACCATGATCGGCGCGCGGCGCGGTGCGTGGGTGATGGGCCGGGGGACCGGCGCCGTGCCCGAGGCCGGCGGCGCCGACCCAGCCGTGGGTCGGGACATCGCAGGGCCGGCGGGGGGGGCGGCGGGCGGGTCGACCGGGGCCCCGTCGAGCTCGCGATCGATCATGAACAGCAGGGCGAACGCCAGCGCGCCGATCACGAGGCCGCCGAGCACAACCAGCCGCATGGCCTCCGACATACCCGGCACGCGGCCCGGCTGCAACTCCGCGACCACCTTCTTGCCGGGATGTGCCGCCGAGCCGCGGTGCCCGCGGTGCCCGCGGTGCCCGCGGTGCGATGATCAGCGCACCAGCTCGACCGGCTCGATCGTCGCGCCGGCAACCGCGGCGACGAGGTCGCGGTACCACGCCCCCGTCTTCCGGGTGCGGCCGTTGAGCGTCCGGGTGCCCCAGATGATCGACAGCGTGACACGCGTCCCGCCGTGGGTCTTGGTCCGTTGCGCGTCCTTGACCGGAGTCCCGGTCGGGCCCTCCGTGTCGAACAAGCAGCACAGTCCGCCGGCCTCGAGCAATTGCCCCGACGGATTGAACGGATAGCTCGTGCCGGGTGGCGCCAGATCGATCCGTAAGGCACCGTTCGTCGCGTCGAGATCGACGAGGCTGATCGGCAGTCCGCTATGGAGCGAGACGACGTTGCACACATCGACGGCCGCGTTGATCGCCGGAAAATTTCCTTCCTGCTGCACGGCGTGGAGGTACTCGGACGCGGGCTTGCTGCGGCCCGCGGGCTTGAAGCCAGCCTGTCGAAGCAGCGCGCGGACCTCGGCGCGGACCGTATCCGACGAACAAATCGGTGCGGTCGCTTGCGGTTCGAGCAACGCGAGTACGGACGGCGGCGTGACGAGCTCGCCGAGCGGCCGTGCGAACCGCGTGATGAACGCGTCGAGCTCGAGCAGCGGATGGTCCGCGACAGAAACGGTCAGTGTCATACCGACGGGGCACGCCTTCTAGAACGTTGTCTAGGATACAATGAATTCGTGGGAGCCCAGGCCAGGTTAGGCCGGTACGAGCTGATCACGCGGATCGGCCAAGGTGGGATGGCGGAGGTCCAGCTCGCGCTGCAACGCGGACCGGCCGGCTTCGAGAAGCTCGTCGTCGTCAAGCTCGTGCACAGCGAGCTCGCGACGCAGAAGGCGTTCGTCGACATGTTGCTCGACGAGGCGCGCGTCGCGGCGCTCGTCAAGCACCCGAACGTCGTCGACATCTATGACCTCGGCGAGGCCGACGGCAAGTACTTCATCGCGATGGAGTACCTCGAGGGCGAACCGCTGCTGTCGGTGCTGCGCGCCGGCCGCGAGGGCAAGCGCCTCGATCCGCTCTCGACCGGCCGGTTGATCGCCGATACCGCCGAGGGCCTCGATGCCGCGCACGAGCTGCGCAGCATGGCGGGCGAGCGCCTCGAGCTCGTGCACCACGACATCTCGCTCGGCAACATCGTCGTGCTCTACAACGGGACGGTCAAGCTCGTCGATTTCGGCGTCGCGAAGGCGAACCAGACCGTGACCGGGCCCAAGGCCAAGGTGCAGGGCAAGTTCAGCTACATGGCGCCGGAGAAGCTCAAGGGCGCGCCGGGCGATCGCCGCAGCGACATCTTCTCGCTCGGCTGCGTGATGTGGGAAGCGCTCACGCTCAAGCGCCTGTTCCGCGGCGGCAACGACGCCGAGACCATGAAGCAGGTGCTCGGGCTCGCGATCCAGCCTCCGACGAAGATCAACCCCGACGTCCCGCCCGAGCTCGACCCGATCGTGATGTCCGCCCTCGATCGCGATCCCGCGAAGCGCCCGGCGACGGCGAAGGCGATGTCCGACGCGATCGAGGACGTGTTGTTGAAGCGCGGCTATGGCGCGAAGAACGACCCCATCGCGAAGTACATGCACGACACGTTCAAGGACCACATCGAGGCGCGCCAGAAGCTCGTCCAGGAGGTCGTGAGCAAGGGCTCGGCGAGCGCGGAGACCGTCGACGCCGCGTTCTCGCCACAGCAGCTACTCGCGAGCGGCTCGCCGCGGACGATGACCCGCGGTGACTTCTCGATCGCGACGCCGCTGCCGCAGCGCCCTGCGATCCCGAACGTCGCTCCGCGCGTCTCGCCCGAACCGAGCAGCGTCGTGCCCGATGCGTTCAGCGATCAGCACAAGCCGACCGAGACTTCGCCGTCGATCTTCGACGGCCCGACCGAAATCGCGGCACCCCCGATCGAGGATCCCGAGCTCGGGACCGCCGAAGCCCGAGCCGAGCAGCGGCACGTCACCGGCGCCGGCCCGTCGAGCAAGATCGTCTCCGTGATGGATTGGATCGAGGACATCGCGACGGACCCGCGCAAGCGCACCGTCGCGTATGCGATCGCCGCGGGCGCGGTGTTGCTCGTCGTGGTCGCCTTGATCGCGAAGTGCAGTGTCGACCACGCGGTGGTGCCGTCAGCGCCGACCTCCCCCGATGCGGCCGCGATCGTCGAGCCACCGCCGGCGGCCGACGCGGAGCTCGCGGTCGACACGCTGCCGCCGCCGAGCCCGCCCGATGCGGCGGTCGACGCCGCCGCCGCGGTCGACGCCGCGGCCGTCGCCGATCGCCCACATCCACGCCCGCTGCCTCCCGCGCACGTCAACGCCGACGCGCAGTTTCAACGAGCGTTCCAGGCCTACGTCAAAGGCGACGCGAGGACCGCGCTCGCGCTCTTGAAGGTCAATCGTCTCCAGAATCCCGGCCACACGAGCACGTGGCGGCTGCTCGGTCAGATCTACAAGAAGCTCGGTGATCGCGACATGGCGAAGGCGGCGTTCAAACGTTACCTGACGCTCGCGCCCAACGCCCGCGATGCGGCGACGATCAAGAAAGAGCTCGAGTGAGGCGCAGCCTCGCGATCGTCGCCGCTGCGGCGATGGGGTGGAGCACCCTCGCGAGCGCGGGCGGTCGCCGCGTGGTCGTCTTGCCGATCGACGGCGATGCCGATCCGGCGCTGCGCCAGCAGCTCACGGCGATCGTCGTCGCGCTCGTCAAGAGCGAAGGGGACGACGTCGTGACCGCCGACACGTCGTTCGCCGAGAGCGCCTCGGCGCTCGGGTGTGATCCACACGCACCGGCGTGCGTGGAGCAGGTTCGCGCGGGGCTCGACGTCGACGAGATCGTCTTCGGCAGCGCGTTCAGCGGCGGCGACCAGACGACCGCGGTGATCTCGAAGGTCGAGACCCACCAGCCGCGCCAGGATCAGACGGTGTCGATCGGCGCCCATCAGAGCGCGGCCAGTGCCGAGGCGACACTGCGGCCGATGTTCGCGGGCGCGACCCCGCGGCCCGTCGCGGAGACCGCGTCGGGCTCGGAGTCGGTGCCGGCATCGGCATCGGCATCGGGCTCGGGCTCGGGCTCGGGCTCGATCAGCGCCGTCACGACTTCGGATGCGTCGCTCGCGCCCCACGAGACGTGGTTCTCGACCCGCGACCGCAAGCTCGGCTTCGGCCTCGCGGCCGGCGGGGGCCTGGTGTTCTGTATCGGCCTCGCGCTGTGGGCGAGCGAGAGCGGACTCCAGGGCCAGATCGATGCCTCGCCCGCCAACACCAGTGCGCAGATCTCGTCGCTTCGCGACCTCGAAGATCGCGCGAGCACGAAGGCCTGGGAGGGCAACGTGCTGGTGGTCGCAGGGCTCGCGGCCGCGGGGGTCGGCACCTACTATTTGCTCCGAGATCGCGAGGTGCACGCGACCGTCGCCCCGGTCGATCACGGCGGTGGCGCCGCGGTCGTGCTCGGAGGGCGCTGGTGATCGTCCGAGCGATGCTCGCCGCGGGCGCGGTCCTGATGGCGATGTCGTGTCTCGTCGATCGCAAGTCGGATGCGCTCGCGTGCTCGACCTCGGCCGATTGCTCGACCAACCGCACCTGCGAGAACGGCTATTGCGTCGCGCAGTCGCAGTGTCCCGATCATTGCGTGAGCTGCGACACGACCAGCACGCCCCACGTCTGTGTCGTCGCCGACACCGGGGGCGATGACTTCACCTGTCCTGGTGGCTATCGTTGCCTGGTGACCTGCGGCGCCGGTGGCTGCGGCGCCATCACGTGCGCCAATGACGCGCAGTGCGTGATCTCGTGCAACGGAGCCGACGCCTGCGGCGAGGTGACCTGCTCGAACGCCTGCGCCTGCGATGTGACCTGCACGAACGGCGGGTGTCAGACGATCCACTGCCCGCACCAGGGCACCAATTACTGCACCCCGGATCAGACGGACGGCCCGGCCTGCACCTCGATGGCCGGCGGACGTTGCAACAGCTGCTGAGAGCGGGTACGAATCGGGGCTGGATCTGCCATGGCCGAGAAATTCCCCATGACCCCCGCGGGGTTCGCGAGCATGAAGGCACATCTGTACCGGCTCAAGAACCACGATCGGATCGCGAACAGCCGTGCCATCGAGATCGCCCGTGGTCACGGCGATCTGTCGGAGAACGCCGATTACAGCGCCGCCAAAGAGGAGCAGGGCCTGATCGAGGCGAAGATCCGCGAGCTCGAAGCAAAAACTGCACTCGCCGAGGTTATCGATCCAACCAAATTGTCGGGTAGCCGAGTCAAATTCGGGGCCACCGTGACCATCGAAGATGCCGAGTCAGGGGAGCCCTCGACCTACATGATCGTGGGAGAGCACGAGGCCGACGTCAAGAAGGGTCGGATCTCGATCGGCGCTCCGCTCGCGCGCGCGATGATCGGTAAAGAGCTCAACGACACCGTCACCGTGGTGAGCCCGAAGGGCAAGCGCGAGTACGAGGTCACGAAGATCGAGTGGCTCGACCTGCCGCCACTCGACGAGGAGTCCGCGTCGTGAAGCCGTTGCTGTTTTCATCTCTGATCGTGCTCGCGATTGCCGCGAGCTTCTTCGCATGCTTGCAAGGCCCGGGCGACCGCTGCCAGGTCGACAACGACTGTTCGACCGGGATTTGCAGCAAGTCCACCGGCAAGTGCACCTCCGGCGGCAGCAACCAAAACGCGATCGACGCGAGCGTGCCAGACGGCAAGATCTTCGAGGATGCCAAGGAATTCATGGACGCCAAGGTGTTCATGGACGCCAAGGTGTTCATGGACGCGCCCTGATTCAGTCGTAGGCGCAGCGAAACCCGATGTGCGTGAACCGCGCATCGGGCGTGTACATCACGTTGAACGGATCGCGCACGTTCGCGCGGCCGAGGAACGCCGGCTGGCGCCACGAGCCGCCGCGCACGACCTTCGGATCGTTCGCCGGACCGTCGCGGAACGGATTGATCGAACCGAGGTTGTTGTAGCCCATCGTCTTGTCGTCGGTGGCGAGGTTCGAGGAGATGCCGCCGAACGTGTCCGCGGTCCACTCGGCGACGTTGCCGGCTTGATCGCGCGTGCCGTACGGGCCTTCTCCCCACGGGAAGCTCCCCGGCGGCGCGATCAGCGCGCTGCCGTCGGTGTCGTCGGGATCGCCCATGAACTGCATGGGCACGCCGATCCACGCCACGCGATCGACCTCGCGCATCGCGACGTCGCGCGGTTTGCCGTGATTGAAGTCGCCGTCGCGGCTACGGTTCCCCCACGGCCAGCGCCGGCCATCATCGCCGCGCGCCGCGCGCTCCCACTGGGCCTCGGTGGGAAGCCCGCCGCCGCGCCAGCGGCAATAGGTCTGGGCCTCGTACCAGGTGACGTTGACGAGCGGCCACGCGCTCGTGATGTAGCGCTCGTCGCCGGCGATCAGCGGATCGAGGTCGCACGCACCCGCGGCGACGCAGCGGCGATAGTCCGCGACCGTGACCTCGTCGCGATCGATCGCGAACGCGGACAGATAGACCTGGCGCGGGTGGGTGTGGTTATCGGCGTCGGTGACGATGTCGGTCATCGCCTCGAGCTCCTGCCGGTACAGGCTGCAGAACGTGGTCACCGTGCCCCCCACGGTCGGGAACTCGCGGTGATCGCTCTGCTCGAACGCGTTCATACATTCTTGCTCGAGCGTCGAGGCGTCGTCATCGCTCGTCGAGATGCCCATCACGAACTGGCCCGCGGGGACGAACACCTCGTGCGAGCGCAGATCGGGCACGCGCACGACGCGGCCGCCCGCGGAGGCCGCACCGGCGAGGCACGCGAGCACGAGCGCGGTTCGCATGGCGAGATCCTGGCGCGGAATCACGGCGCCAGCAACCAGGCGCGTGCGATCCGTACCCGATCGGCGCTCGCGGGCCGAGCGGCGCCAAACGCGTCGAGCAGCGGTCCGGTCAGCCCCGCACGGCCGGCACGGCGCACCAGCGCGACCAGCGCGGCGGTCCTGACCTCCGGCGCATCATCGGCGGCGGCGAGCTGGCGCAGCAGCGCGTCGTCGCTCGCGAGCGGTACGGCGGCGAGCCGGACCTCGGCCGCGACGTCGCGCAGGCCGACATGGACATCCACGCCCTCGGCGCCCTCGGCGCCACCGCGCAGCGCGAGCGCGCGCCAGTACGCCGCGCGGACCTCGGCGCGCGAGTCGTCGGCGGCGGCCGCGAGATGGGCGGGATCGACGAGCGCCACCGCGACCAGCGCGTTCGCGCGGACCGCACCATCGCGATCGCGTTGCAAGGCGACCAGCTTCGCGGCGAGCGGGGCGAGCGCCTTCGCCGGCGTCGCCGCCGCGGCCGCCGCGCAGCTCGCGCGCACCGACGCGTCCGGGTCGTCGAGTGCCCTGGCGAGCGCGTGCAGCGCCATCGCGCCGGTCTCGCCCGCGAGGGCCGCGCAGGCCGCGAGCCGGGTCGTGGCATCGCCGTGCGCGAGCCAGCCGGTCACGCGCGCCACGAGGTCGCCGAGCGGCACCGGCGCCGAGGCCTCGAGCACGATCGGGTTGGGGACACGCGCGTTCGCCGGCAACCGCGCCGCGATCGCCGCGGACGCGTCGTCGGTGCGGCCGAGCTGGACCAGTGCGGTGGTCTCGGCGAGCGCGAGCCGCCGGCGCTCGCCGAGGTCGGCCGCGAGCTGGCGCGCGATCGTCTCGCCGGCCGCGCGGTCACCGAGCTCGCCGGCCGCGAGGATCGCGGTCGCGCGCAGCTCCGCGTCACTCGAGCCGGCGAGCACCAACCGCACATCCGGCGCGAGCGCGGTCACCCGCGCGGCCCCGATCGCCTCGACCGCCGCGCGCTGGACCGAACCGTCGAGGCTGGCGAGCGCCTCGCGCAGCGCGGCCGCCATCACGCTCGAGATCGCCGCGGTGCGCTCGGCGCTCGCCGGTGCCGTCGCACAGCGTCGCGCGGCCCGCGCGAGCTCGCCCGACGCGACGAACTTCGCGATCGTCGTCGCCAGCGGCAGCTCGCGATGCTCGAGCTCCGCGGTCGCGGGCCCGGCCTGGCGGCGGTCGCGCGCGAACAGCCAGCGCAGGTGCACGCGGTCGTCGTCCGACAGCGCCTCGACCGGCGGCACCGGCAGCACCGTCGCGTCCGCGATCGCGTCGCGCACCGCGCGATCGAAGTCCGCGTTGCCCGAGGGCACGGCGAGCCCGACGTCGATCACCCTGCCCTGCTTGTCGATCGTGATCGCCGCGGTCGCGGCGAGCGTCATCCGGTTGAGCGGGTGGATCCCCGGCAGCCGGATCCGGCAATCATCGAGGAACTGGCCCCAGCCGGGCTCGAGCTGGAGCGCGATGCTCGTCAGGTACGCCGCGCCCGGCTGGGCCGGATCGATCAGCGCCGGCGGCGGCAGGCGTGGGCCGAACACGCGATCGGCCACCGGCGGCCCGGCCGGGCGCGCCGGGTAGCCGCAAGCCGCGGCGATCAAGAGCAGGGCGACGTGACGCAACCCGCGGATCGTAGCGCTAACTCGCGGCCGGAACGTCGAACGTCAGCGTGGGATTCGTGATGCCCGCGCCGACGAACGTATCGAACGTCTTGGTATAGATCAGCGCCGGCGTCGCACTGCCATCGAAGCCGTCGACCTGCAGCGTGGCCGGACCGAACGGCACGCCCGTCGCGGACTGCGGGAAGTTCTCCATGAGGTCGTAGCAGGGCTCGGGATCGGTGCCGTCGAGCCGCTGGCCGTTGTCGGCGACCGCTGCAACCACGGCGCCGTTGACCGAGAGCGTGAGGTTTTGCGTGACCACGCCGGCCGTGGCGCAGCCCTGCGTGGCCCAGGACAACCGGAACAGGAACGTGCCGGTGAAGGTGACGATCCACGAGGTCCATGGCACGTTCGCCGTGACGCTCGTATCTGCCTGATACGCGCCGGCGTTGACGGTCGTGGTCGTGGGGGCACCGACGAGCGGGTTGAGATCGAGGTCCTCGGGCTCGACGACCATCGTGTACGGCTGGCCCTCGGCGAGCCCGTCGAACGTGACCTGCGCAGCGCCGCAGTCGTCGGTCTTCGTCACCGTCTTGCCGAGCGCATCGACCGCGTCGACGCGCACCTTGACCACGCCGAAGTCGACGCACGAGTCCATCGGGAACATCCACTCCGGATAGGCATCGAACGTCCACTTGACGACGGTGTGGCCTTGCAGGCCGCAGTGATCGGCCCCACACACCTGCATGCCATCGTCGCCGCCGCACGCCGCGATGGCGAGCACGACGACGACGCCGAGCCACAGCGCCTTCACGCGCTGACCTCGCCGCGCACGTGGAGGCCGAGGTGGCGGCGAACCGCGAAGTACGGCTCGCTCACCGCGTACGCGAGCAGGTCGCGCAGGCGCTCCTTGACCGACATGCTCGACAGGCTCGCGCCCTCGGTCGCGATGCCCTTCGCGGCGGTCTCGAGGTCGTTCGCGACGATGAAGCCGACCCGGTTCGCGGTGAGATCGGTCGCCGCGCGCCAGGTCGAGATCAGGCCGTTGCCGAGCCGGCCGGTCAGCCGCTCGGAGAGCTCGCCGACCTGCTCGAGCAGCGGGCCCGGCACCGAGCGCTGCAGGGTCCCGGCGAGCTTCTTCGCCTCTTCGTTGTCGGGCAGGTACGGCTGGCCATCGTGCCCGGTCAACCGGGCGCCACCCGCCATCACCGCGGCGGCGAACGCGGCCTCGAGCTTGGGCAACGTGCCGACCGCGAGCGTGACGAACCGCTCGGGCCGCAGGTACGCCATCCGCTTGCCGACCTCGAACGCGAGCTCGCGCTCGTCACTCTTACTGATCTGCGGTGCCCCGACGAGCAGCGACGGCACGAGCTTCTGGCGTTCGGCGCCGAGGCCGACCGTGTTCGCGACGCGCAGGCCATCGCCGGTCTCTTGCAGCCACACCATCGGCGCCGGATCGATCGCGAGCACGCCGGCGACGTACTTGACGATCCGGCTGACCGGGCGTGGATCGCGATCGAGATCGGTGCGGCCCTCGGGCTGAAGGCCGAACGCCGTGACCGGCTGCGCGGTGCCCGCGGCGAGCGCGCCCAACGTCGAGCTGAAGATCGCGCCGACGTGGCGGTCCTCGCGCGGGTGGATGATCGCCTTCTGCCACAGCTCCTCGGTGAGCCGCCGCGGTGCAGGCGTGAACGTGTGCGGACGGAACTTCTCGTAGAGCATCCGCTCTTCGTCCGAGGCGGCGCCGAGGAACACCAGCGCCTGCGCGACGCACCACGCCTTGTCGAGCTCGTGCTCGGCGCGATACAGGTTCGCGAGCGTCTTGTAGAGCTCGACGCGATCCGGCGTGTGACCTAACAGGAACTGGAGCTCGTTGATCGCCTCGTGGCGGCGCGCTTCGCCGGCGTCGAGGTAGAGATCCGCGAGCTGCTCGTGGCGCGCGATGTCGTCGGGCGCGAGCTCGCACGCGACCTGGTAGGCCTCGGTCGCGGCCTCGACGTCACCGAGCTCGTTCGCGCACACGTCACCGAGCTTGGTCCACAGCTCGAGCAACTTCTCGACCGGCGCGTCGGTCTCGTCGCGCGTGCCCATCCGCTTCAACTGACGGCGGTACGCGCGCGCCAGGTTCTTCCAGTCACGGCGCTCGATCAGCACCTTCTCGATGCCCTCGAACGCCTTCGGCGTCGCCGGCGCATCATCGAGCGCGGCGTTGAACTTGTCGGCGGTGAGCTCGAGGTCACGCAGCTCGTCGCGCGCGATCACGGCCGCGGTGTAATGGAACCGCGCGCGCCGATCCGGCGACTCTTCGAGCCCGCTGAGTTGATCGAGCGTCTCGATCGCGCGGCGCCACTGGCGCTGCTCGGTGAACGCCTCGAGCAGCTTGTGGAGCAACACCCGCGACGCGGGCGTGATCTTGAGGCCCTCGAGGTACGCGCCGGTCGCCGACCCGACATCCTTGAGCCGCTCGCGCCAGAGATCGCCGATCTCCTCGTACAGCTTCGAGCGCCGGTATTCGGTGCCCTCGCGCTTCGCGAGCGCGTCGACCTGGGCGCGCTTGGCGTCCGCGACGGTCTTCCATTCGGCCTTCGCGCCGCCGAGCCCGACGATCGCCTCGAGCGTCGCCTCGTGCAGAGGTTCCTTCTCGAGCGCGCGGCGGAACGAGATCTCGGCCTTGCGATCGTCGCCCATCGCTCGCGCGGCGACGCCGAGCCGGTACCAGATCTCGGCGACCTGGCCATCGGAGATCCCGGAGCGATGCCGCGCGAGGATCTCGCGATACCGGCGATCGACTTCCTTCCACTGGTCCTGCGCGGACTCGTTGCCCTCGTTCGCCTTGGCCTCCGCCATCAGGACGTACGCGAGGCCGATCGCGGCCTCCAGGCTCTCGGGATCCGCCTCGACCGCCAGCCGGTAGTGGCGCGCGGCCTTCTCGGTGCGATGGACCTCTTCGTACGCCTTGCCGAGCTGGGCCTGGCGGCGCGACCGCTCGTGGCGATCGATCGCTTCGCCTTCGGCCTGGCGCGCGAGCATCTCGAGCACCGGCAGTGCATCGTCCCAGCGCTGGGCCGCGACCATGCGATCCGCGACGCGGGTACCGGCCTCGACGTGATCTGGATCGAGCTTCAGCACGCGCTCGAACAGCTCGAGTGCGCGATGCGGATCTTCGAGGCGCTGGTCGACGATCAGCGCCGCGTCCCAGAGCAGCGCGATCCGCTCGGTGCGGCTGCCGCTCGCCGCCTCGGCGCGCAGGAGCATCTCGACGGCCTGCTGCCAGTTACCGCGCTTCTCGTGGAGCTGTCCGAGGGTCTTCAACGCGATCAGGTGCTCGGGATCGAGCGAGATCGCCTTGTCGAGGTGGTGCTGGCCGACCTCTGGATCCAGCAGGTTCTCGAACGCGATCTTGCCGGCGTCGGCGTACAGGGCCGCGCCCTTGTCGCCTTCGCTCGCGGCGTGACGCACGAGCGTGTCGACGGCACGATCGAACTGCTCGGTGCGCACGTACAGCCGCGGCAACACCGACAGCGCGGTCTTGTGGGTGTCCTCGATCGCGAGCACGTTCATCAGCGCGTCGATCGCCTGGTGCGGATCCTCGAGCTCGCGCTCCTGGAGCTGCGCGATCTCGAGGTAGAGCTCGACTCGCTGGGCCGGGGTCTTGACGACCGCGATGTGGCGCTTTTGCACCGCGACCAGCTCGTACCAGTTCGCCTCCGCCTTGAGCACGCGCTCGAAGCCCCGGTACGCATCGTCCGCGTTCGGATCGGCGACGAGCAGCTTCTCGTACGCCTCGGCGGCCCGCCTCGGATCGCGGTCCTCGAGCTCGGCGGCGAGCTTGCGCAGCGTCGCGAGCCTCTCGCCCTCGGGCGCGACCTGCCCCAACCGCTCCATCGTGCGGAGGTAGTCCTCGGTGCGGCCGGTCTTGTCGTAGAGCTCGACCAGCGCCTTCAACGCGGTCGCATCGCTGCCGTTCTCGGCGACGGCGGCCTCGTGGCGCGCGATCGCTCCTTCGAGATCGCCGAGCTTCTCGGCACGCAGCGTCGCGAGCTCGCGACGGATCGCGGTCGCGCGCGCGGCATCGCCGTTGTCCTGCTGGATCTGGGCGCGACGATCGAGCACCTTCGCGAGGTCGGCCCACTGCTCGCCGCGGCGGTACAACCGCTCGAGCGCCGCGAGCGCGTCGTCGAGCGTCGCGCCGTTGTCATCGACATCCGATGCGATCGCCGCGGCCTCTTCGTAGGCGCGGATCGCGTTCGCGGTCGACGCGAGCTGGGTCTCCGACAGATCGCCCAGGCCGATCAGGAGATCGACCTTCGTCGCGATCTCGGTCTCGATCGCGGCGTGGGCCTCGAGCGTGTGGGCGAGCTCGGCCCACTTGCTCTGCTTGCGGAACGCCTCGGCCTGCGCGGCATAGGCGGCCCGGTTGTGCGGATCGAGCTCGAGCGCACGCCGCAGGCTCGGCAGCGCGTAGTCGGTGCGGTCGAGCTTGCTCGAGTACCAGTGGCCGAGCCGGGCCCACCACTTCGAGGCGAGCTTCGGATCGGTCGCTTCGGTCGCGAGCTCCGACGCCTCGGCGACGAGGTCGGCCCAGTTGCCGGTCGCGGCGGCGAGCTTCTCGGCGAGCTGCGCGGCGTGATCGTCCTCGGGCGCGATCTGGCAGGCAGTGGTCACCGCCTCGAACGCGCGCTGCAGGTCGCCGACGTGGTCCTCGTAGACCATCGCGAGCTGCACGAGCGTCGCGGCGCGTTGCGCGGGCTCGGCCGTCTCGATCCTGCCCAGCAAGACCTCGACGACGACGTCCCACTTCTTGGCGTCGCGCGCCTTGCGCTCGATCAACTCGAGCGCGTCGGCCGCCGCGGCCGCTTCATCGTCGCCCTCGCCGAGCAGCGCGACCCAACCATCGATATCGTCGGCATCGGGGCGGGTCTGCGCGAGCGTAACGCCCGCCTTGGTACAATCGTCCTTGAGCGCCTCGAGCCAGTCCAGGATGCTGCGCTCGGCGACGTCATCGCCGCCGCGGCCGGCGAGGTTGATCACCTCGATGTGGTGATCCGCCATCATCTCGTCGACCGTGACCGGCCCCAACGATGCGCCGAGGAAGTAGTGGGTGCCGCGCGGCGGCTCGAACATGCCGAACACGCGATCGAGCAGCGCCGACAGATCCGGATCGCCATAGCGGAACCCGACGAACACGAGCGAGCCCTCGACGTAGAGCTCGCGCGCGTACTCGCGCAGATCGACCGCGTGAGACAGCGCGCGGCGGACGCTGCGCGGCGTCACCACGTACGTGTCGAAGTTGCCGAGCATCTTGACGAGCGTGCGCCGGCGCGGCGACAGCTCGCCGAGCTCCTGGTAGTTGACGACGCGCGCGGGCGGCCACTCGTCGGGCGACAGCGTCTCGAACGCGTGCTCGAGGATATCGCCCGGGAACGTGGTCCAGACGTGGCGGAACGGGAGCGTCGCGAGCAGCCTCGGGATCGCGGGCGTTTCGGCCGGCGCTACCCACAGCTCCTGGATGATGCGATCGCAGGTGTCCTCGCCGAGGGCGCGCGCGAGGAAGCCCACGGCGCGCACGAGGCTGCCCTTGTGGAGCAGCTTCTCGACGTCCTTGGTGGCCGCCTCGTCGCCTTCGCGACCGCGGGTCTCGAGCGCCTTGGTCATGCGCTCCAACACTTGTTTCCAGCTCGGGACTCCGATTCCCGCACCGACGACCAGGGCTGCTCGGCCCGTACGGATCTGCTCGATGAGAGACTCGGGGATCGTGTGCTCGTGCATCCTAAACCCCTCGGTCTTTGGTTGTTTCGGGCGGGAAGCTAAGCCGCGCCGGCCGGCCGAGCAAGCGCAAAAAATGTACGCGATTCAGGCGTGGCCGGGGCACGCTCCAGCGCGCTGACCTGCATCGTCGTCGCGACTACTACGAGCTCGAGCCGCGCGGGGAGATCGACATCAAGAGCAACGGCAAGATGCAGGCGTTCTTGCTCGGCAAAGTGCTAGGGTCACCGCGCGATGGCCTCTGAAGTCGCTGCCATCTATCGGCAGAGCAAGAAGAAGCAGGACATCAACTGGTTCACCGAGTGGATCGCGCGTCCACCGGCGGCCGTCGTGGTGTACGCGCTGCGCGGCACGCCGATCACCCCGAACCAGGTCACGTTCCTGTCCGCGTTCATCGCGGCCGCGGCGTGCGCGCTGTTGATCGCGTGCCTCGGCTGGGTGCCGCTGGTCATCGCCGTGGCGCTATTCGAAGTGTCGTTCGTGCTCGATTGCGCGGACGGCATGCTGGCGCGGCTGCGCAAGGTCGCCTCGCCGCTCGGCCACCTGCTCGACTTCTTGATGGACGAGCTCAAGGCCATGCTGCTGTACGGCGCGGTCACCGTGAGGATGTGGCGCGAGACCGGCGACGCGCGGATGTTGCTGGTCGGCCTGGCCGGCGGGTTCTGCCTCGCGTCGGGGATCGCGCTGACGTCGTTCATGCGCCGCCCCGAGTACGGCGCGAAGCCGCCGACCCAGGACGGTCAGCCGGCCGACATGCACAAGCCGCGCAGCCTCGTCGGCTGGGCCGCGTTCGCGATCGAGTGGCCGGCGCGGATCGTCGTGCACTACCCGCAGTACATCTGGATCTGCGCGCTCGCCGATCGGATCGACGTCTATTTTTGGGCCTATGGCGCGGTCAACGCGCTGTACCTCGCGAAGAGCCTCGCGGTGATCCTCGTCCGGCTCGGCAGGTTCGCGAAGTGACCGCGGCCACGCCCCGGATCGATCAGCTGATCTTGATCGCCGCGGGGCGGGGCAAGCGCCTCGGCACGCACACCGACGAGGTCCCCAAGTGCATGGTCGAGGTCGCGGGCCGCCCGATGTTCGGCTGGGTCTGGAAGGCGCTCGCGGCGGTCGGGGTGAACCGGCTGGTCGTCGTGCGCGGCTATCGCGGTGACGTGCTCGAGCGGTTCATCCGGACGATCGTCCCCGACGCGATCTTCGTCGACAACGACGACTGGCCGACCAACAACGTGCTGCTGTCGCTCGACAAGGCGCGCGCCCACCTCGCTCGCCCGACCTACCTGAGCTACTCCGACATCGTGTTCACGCCCGCGGTCGCGGCGGCCGCGGCAGCCTCCACCGCGGAGATCGGGCTCGTGATCGATCGCGAGTTCCGCGCGATCTACGACGGCCGCACCGAGCATCCCCTCGACGAGGGCGAGGTCGCAGATCTGATGCCCGACGGCACGGTCGCCCGGGTCGGCAAGCGCGCTCTCCCACCGGCCGATGCGGTCGGCGAGTTCATCGGCCTGGTCCGGCTCGGCGCGCGCGGCGCGACCACGTTCTCGCGCGCCCTCGCGGCGCTCGCGCACCGCTTCGAGGGCCGCGACGACGAGCCGTTCCAGCGCGCCGCGCACTACCGCACCGCGTACCTGACCGACCTCGTCCAGGAGCTGATCGACACCGGTATCCCGGTCGACCCGATCCTGATCACCGGCCAGTGGCGCGAGATCGACACCGGTCAGGATCTCGACCGGGCGCGCATGCTGCTAGAGTCAGGGCCGAAGGAGTGGACATGACCCGCCTCGCTACGATCCTCACGACCGTGCTGCTCGCGCTCGGCACGGGCGCGTGCGACAAGCCCTCCTCCGAGAGCTGCGAGCAGGCGCTGCGCAACATGCAGCGCATCCTCGGCACCGAGGCGCTCAACGACACCGCCAGCCTGCAGAGCGACATCCGCTCGTGCCGTGGCGAATCCTCGAAGGCGGCGGTCGCGTGCGCGATCAAGGCCACGACGGTCGAGGATCTCAACAACTGCGACTTCGAGAAGCAGGGCAAGCACGGCGGGATCAACCTCGCCGGCTCGGGCAGTTCGGGCTCGGCCGCGGGCTCCGCCGCACCGAAGTGATCGCGCGCGTCGCGCTCGTGCTCGTCATCGCGACCGGCGCGCTACGTGCACAGCCAACTCGCACGATGATCGTAGCGCTGGCGCCCGGCCCGAGCTCCAGCGATGCCCGGGAGGCGATCGCGCTCGGACCGCACGGTGAGGCCTACGAACCCGACGGCAAGGGTGCGTGGGTGCGGCGGCACGGAGGAGGTCTGTCGGGGGAGGTCGTGCGCGCGAGCCGCGCCGGGGCCCTCGTGATCGCGGGGGTCGAGGCAGGGCCACCGTTCGGCTATCGCGCCGGTGCCGTCGGCGGAGCGTGGAACCTGATCGTGCTGGGGCTCCACGCGAAGGCCATCGTGGGACGCGGGCCGCGTGCGACCGCGGCCTTCGGCAAGCAGGTGTTCGGCCTCGAGAGCGGCAAGCCGGTGAGGCTCGCCGATGCGCCCGGTGTGGTGTCGGCGCTCGGCGCGTCGCCCCACGCGATCGCGATCGAGACCGACCAGGGGCTCGCGAGGCTCGAGGCCGGGACGCGACGATGGAAGCCGATCGCGAAGGCGCCCGCCCACGTGATCGCGTTACTCGACGATCGCTGGGCACTGGTCGATCGAGGGTTGTTGGACCTGACCAAGCGCGCGGTCACGCCGTGGCCGGCCGGGTTCCGCGTCGCGACCGCGATCGCGGTGACCAGCGACCTCGTCGTCGCGGCCGGCCTCCACGGCAACGCCCCCGAGCTCGTGACGCTCGCGAGATCGCGACTGTCGCGCGAGGCCATCGCGCCCAGCGGCGGCCTCCCGGGCCGTGCGGGGGGCACGGGCACCGCGGACTTCGGCACGGGTGCCGCGGCGATCATCTCGGTCGTCGCCGATACCGCGGGACGTGTCGTCGTCGCGGCGCAGGACGGTCAACTCGCGGTGCGCGACAAGGCCGGGACGTGGACGTTCGGCCGAGTCCGCAGCGAGCTCCCTGCGGACCGCCCAGGCCCGCCTCCCGCGGCCTCCAAGTCCGAGTCGAGGCCATGACCGGCGATCGCGATCCCACCGCGAAACCGCCGTCCGCGAGCGTCACGGCCGACCCGGCCGGCCACTCGGGCCCCTCGCCGTTGTCACCGGCCGCCGCGAGCGACGACGAGTCGCCGCCGAACAAACACGTCTGGAGTCACGTGTTCAACGTGGCCGTGCTGATCGCCGGCTCGATCGTGCTCGGCGTGATGCTGCACGAGCTCGGCTGGCACCACGTGCGGGAGGTGTTCGAGGGCGTCGGCTGGTGGTTCGCCGTGATCGTCGGCCTCGACGTGATCGGCATGGCGCTCGACGCCGGCGCGATCGCGGCGTTCCTGTTGCCGGCGTCGCGGCGGATCCCGTTCTGGCGGGTGTTCGCGGCCCAGGCGAGCGGGCGCGCGATCAACATCTTCGTTCCCGGTGGAGTCGTCGGCGAGGCGACGAAGGTCACGATGCTCGTCAGCAGCGCGCCGAGGCAGCGCGTGTTGCTCGCGATCGTGCTGTTCAACCTCGCGACATTTTATATCTCGGTCGCGATCGTGATCATCGGCGTCCCGATCACCGCGTACTTCGTGCAGATGCCGCACGAGCTCGCGGTGTTCGTGTGGATCGCGCTCGCGATCCTGATCGTCCTCGTGATCGGGATCGGAGTGATCGTGCATCGCGGCGCGATCAACACCGCGATGACGACGCTACGCGGCCTCCACATCATCTCGCGGGAGCGCGCGGAGCGCTGGCACGGCAAGCTCGCCGAGCTCGATCAGAACCTCAAGCACCTCCAGTCCGGCCGCGTCCCCGGCGCGAAGCTCGCGCTCGGGCTCTTGCTCGCGGAGCGCGCGGTCTCGTGGAGCACCACGATCGTGGTCCTCGTGGCGCTCGGCGTGCACCTGCACCCGACGCTGGTGATCGGGGTGTTTTCGGTCGGGGTGCTGATCAACTGGATGTCCGCGGTCGTGCCGTTCGGCATCGGCATCCAGGATGGCAGCAACTACGCTCTGTTCGACGCCCTCGGCGCGAGCGGCGCTCACGGTGTGTTCGTGACGCTGCTCAATCGCGCGCGCACGCTCACGATCGCCCTGCTCGGCCTGGCGATCATGGCACTAGCGCACACCTCGAACCGCGGCGTGGTCCGTCGCGAGCACCGCGCCTACGCCCAGCGCACGCTCCCCAACGCTCGCGTGATCCGCAGCTAACCTTCGCGGCTTGCGCGGAGTTCATAGACCACGCTAGCCTGATCGCACGGATGGCGCCGCATGTCTTGGTTGCTGACGACGACGCGT
Organism: Kofleriaceae bacterium; assembly: GCA_039922635.1. Classification (GTDB taxonomy): domain Bacteria; phylum Myxococcota_A; class Polyangia; order Haliangiales; family Haliangiaceae; genus JABFXX01. The sequence goes on from JBDTEH010000307.1 coordinate 26,442, forward strand.
GGATCCTGCGCATGGTCGCCACCGTGCTCGAGAAGCGCGGCTACAGCGTCGAGACCGCGGTCGACGGCGACGACGCGCTCGCGCGTGCGCTGGCCCGGCCCCCGGATCTGCTGATCACCGACGTGATGATGCCGAAGGTCGATGGTTGGTCGCTGGTCCGCCAGCTCCGCGCCCACGCCGAGCTCGCGATGCTTCCGGTGATCTTCTTGACCGCGCTGTCCTCGGAGGACGACCGGATCCGTGGGTTTCGGCTCGGCGCCGACGACTACGTCACCAAGCCGTTCCGCTTCGAGGAGCTCGACCTCCGCGTCGCGAAGACCCTGCGCCGCACGGCGCAGGCGATGCAGGACACGCGCGAGCAGATCAACACCGCGGGCCTGCGCGGTGACCTCTCGCAGGTCGGCCTGAGCTCGCTACTCGTGCTGATCGAGATGGAGCGCAAGACGGGCCTGCTCCAGCTCCACTCCACCGAGGGTATCGGCGCCCAGATCCTCGTGCGCCACGGCAAGGTCGTCCACGCGCGACTCGACGATCGCGAAGAACCTGTCGATGCCGAGTGCATCTATCTCCTGCTGACGTGGGGCTCCGGCGACTTCGAGTTCGTGACCTGCGTCGTCGAAGGCGACGATCGCGTCGCCGTGTCGACCACGCACCTGTTGATGGAGGGCGCGCGCTTGATGGACGAATCGATGGACGCCATCCAAGGCAAGCCGATCACGATCCCACCGATCAACGTGGCGAGAGAACCGGCGGAGGCGCCTCCGGATTCCACGGTGTCGTCGACCGACGACAACTGGGACTAGGGCGGACTAGGTGGCTGGTGTTGAATGCGTGTCGGCGGTCGCTGCCGGGCGCGTGATCCACGCGAGGCCGCGGCGGCTCGGTCGTGTCGTCGGGCATTGGTCGAGGTGTCTAAGTCG
>JBDTEH010000308.1:0-32457 GCA_039922635.1 Kofleriaceae bacterium
GAGCTGGACCTTCATCGTCAGGTAGATCCGGCCGGTCAAACTATCGAGGAAGCGCAACTTCTCCTGACGGCGGGTCGGTGATTTCGGCGCGGCGGGCGTGGCGGCGGGCGCGGTGCGGCCGAACGGGCCCTGGATGTCGACGCGAAGCTCGGAGAACGAGACGTGCGGCGACACCAGCTCGAGCCGGCCACCGGCTTCGAGGTCGGCCGCGCGGACCAGGCGCAGCCCGTGCGGCATCTCGATGCGCTCGGCGGTGATGTCGTAGCGGCCGGTGGTCGACTTCAGCCACGCGCCGCCGATCGACGCCGACTCGGCCTCCCAGCGCAGCGCGCCGAGCTGGCCTTCGAGCTTCTCGAACGAGCACTCCGCTGCGCCGTACCGCGCGGTGCCACTCTGCCCCTCGACCTTGTGAGTCTGCGCGTGCGGGAACACCAGCCGCTTGCCGGTCTCGTCGCCGACGTAGGCGAACTGCTGTACTTCGATGTCGGCGCCGACGCGGGTAGGCATAGGCGACTGTACACTCGGAGCGTGGACGAGACCAACCGCGGCAAGCGAACACGGTTGGGGGTCGGAGGTGAGCGAATACGCCCGCGCTCGTCGACGCGCCCGCCGCCCGCCGCGCTCGAGGTCGGCGCGATCGTGCTCGAGCGCTACCGCGTCGAGGCCGAGCTCGGCGCCGGCGCGATGGGCGTGGTCTATCGCGCGCGCCACACCAAGCTGGACCGGCTCGTCGCGCTCAAGGTCATGCACGAGCACCTGATGCACGAGCCTTCGTTGATGTCGCGGTTCCAGCGCGAGGCGAAGGTCGCGGCGCGGCTCGCCCATCCGAACGTCGCGGCCGTGCTCGATGTCGGCGAGACCGAGGACCGCAAGCAGGTGATCGTGCTCGAGCTCGTCGAAGGCACGAGTCTCGACGAGATCATGGACGAGTTCCCGCTCGCCCCCGAGCGGATCGTGCGGTTCGTCGCGCATCTGTTGCGCGGACTCGACCACGCCCACGCGATGGGCCTCGTGCATCGCGATCTCAAGCCCGACAACGTGATCGTCGAGCGCGACGCCAGCGGCGCCGAGACCGCGCGGATCGTCGACTTCGGGATCGCGACGCTGGTCGAGAACGACGGCACGCTCGAGAAGCTCACCGGCACGGGCATGATCATCGGCACGCCGCTGTACATGGCGCCGGAGCAGGCCCGCGCCGAGCCGGTCGATCACCGCGCCGATCTGTATGCGCTCGGCATCATGCTGTACGAGATGCTGTCGGGAACGTCGCCGTTCGCTGGCTCGGCGATGGAGGTCGCGGTCGCGAAGATGGACAAGGATCCGCCGCCGATCGCGGAGCGTGCGCCCGGCGTCGCGGTCGACCCCGTGCTCGCGGCGTTCATGGCCAAGCTGATCGCGCGCAAGCCCGACCAGCGGTTCGCGACGGCGCGCGATGCGCTCGACGTGATCGAGACCTATCGCCGCGATCGCGATGCCGCCGCCGCGTTGCTTGGCGTGATCGACACCGAGCGCGCGCTCGCGGTCGTCTGGCTGCCGGACGCTCCGCGCTGACCCCGCCCCCAGACGGGGACGTACTACAGTTTCACAAGTTCGCTGCGCCAAGCCCCCGAAAACAAACGCGCTCAAAAGGGGACGTACTACAGTTTCACAAGTTCGGTTCTGACCGCTGAGGCTGAGGCTCGGGATCGCCAAGCCTCGCACCGCCGAGCATTGGCCCAGCAGGCGCTGCCCCGAGGAGCGCGCGCCTGCGCGACGTAGTCAGGCTTATTCTGACCGACGCGAGCATCTGCCTCGTCGCTAGCCGAGATCCCCTCAACGGCAACGCGCTGAGCGAACTTGTGAAACTGTAGTACGTCCCCTTTTAGGCGCGTGACAAGTCAACGACTTACGAGCGCGAACTTGTGAAACTGTAGTACGTCCCCGTGCCGGGCCGCGGCCGGCTACCGGCCTTGTTTCTGGGAGCGGGCCTGCTGCTTGGCTTGCGCACGGGCTTGGGGGTGCTGTTCGAGCACGGCGCGCGCGAGCTTTTGCAGCTCTGGGTGGACGCGGAACTGGGGCATGAGGAACCGGCCGAGGTGGTTGACGTCGTCGTCGGCGAGCTGCTGGAGCTCGGCGCGAGCGGGACCGCGCTGGTTGGTCGCGAACTTGGCGAACACGCGTACGACCTTGATCTGGGTCGCGATCTGGTCCCCGTCCTTCTTGGGCAGCTCGATGGTGTCGAGGAGCGCGAGGGCCTCCTTCGGCTTGCCGGTCCGGGCCCAGGCCTCGGAGACGATCGCCGCGGCCATCGCGCGGATCTCCTTGCGCTCGGGGTTGTCGACGTTGATCGTGTCGGCGGCCTTGCGCGCATCGGCGGTGCGACCGAGCCCGAGGTAGAGCTGCGCGAGCAGCAGCGCGACGTCATCCTGCATCGACGCGTGGAAGGTCTTGAGGCCGACCGACTCGAGCAGCTTGAGCGCCCCCTTGGGATCATCGGCGGCGAGCAGCTGTGCGCGAGCGAACAGGTTGACGGGCGAGCTCGCGTCCTTGCGGGCATCGAGCTCGGCGAGCGCGGCGCGGCGGGCCTCGGGCGAATCGGCGGCGCCGCGAAGCAACCCGATCAGGCTGCGCTGCTTGCGCAGTTGCAAGAGTGCCCAGCCGAGCACCCCGAGCAACAGCAGGGTCAGCACCGCGACCACGATCATCAGCGCGGTCGAGCCGGTCTGGACGGCGAACGCCCAGATCGCGAGCGTGACGACCGCGATGGTGATCAGGGTCTTTTTCTTGATGCCACCCACCTGGGGTGCGGCGGGTTCTGCAGTCTCTTCAGCCACGTACGCGTACTAGCCGAGTCTCGTCGTGAAAGCCAGCCCCGCCCGCCCGGCGGGGCCCACGGGCGGTGGGGCGGTGGGCCGGCGGTTTCGGTGGCCGCTCGGTCCAGGCGACGGATCACCCGACCGGTTTGGGAGGCCCCCGGGTCGCAGCCTTTGGCGCGAGGCGCGGCTCGCTTTCGGCTTCGCCGGTTCGTCGAGTTGAACCCACATGCACGCCGGCGCGAGACGCGACACCTGCGTGACCACGTGGCGCATGCGAGGAATCTTGTCCTGACACGACATGCCGCTCGCTCGTCTCGCGACCGACGCGCGCGAGTCGCCAATCCCAACCCACACGCGATCTCGTCCACCCACATGACCAGCTCTCACGTCACACGCATTACATCGCGATCGGGTCGAGCAGATCCTGTGAGCCGCGAGTGTGTTCGCGCGTTCTCGGTTTGCGCGCGCTGGCGCGGCTGCACACCACGCGCAGCGTGCTTGGCACTGCCGATGAAATGCACTGCGCGCATGACTGCCATCCGATCGATCTTGTTGTGCGGCTTCGGGGCGCTTGTCCTCGCGAGCTGTGCGAACGCAACGCGCGAGAGTGATGACGACCGCGGCGCCGACGAGCTCGGGGCGATTCCAAATCACCCCAACACGCAGGTCTGCAACGGCGGCACGTATCACTGTTACGCGTTGCTCCGCACCGATGTCGCGTACATCCTGCCGAACGCGGCACCCTCGGGCTTCGGCCCGAGCGATCTCGCAGCGGCGTACAAGCTCGACACGAGCCTCGGCGCCGGCATGACGATCGCGGTCGTCGACGCGTACAACTACCCCAACGCGGAGAGCGACCTCGCGAAGTATCGCTCGCAATACGGCCTTCCGGCCTGCACCAAGGCGAGCGGCTGCCTCCGGGTCGTCAACCAGAGCGGTGCAACATCGCCGCTGCCGGCCAACGCACCTTCGGGTGATGACTGGACCGTCGAGGCCGCGCTCGATCTCGATCTCGCGAGCGCCGCGTGCCCGAACTGCAAGCTGATCCTCGTCGAAGCGACGGACGATCAAGGTGACGGCCTCTACGCCGCGAACGACGGCGTCGCGGCGCTGTCGCCGAACGTCGTGTCGAACAGCTGGGGCGGTCCCGAGCCGACCAACTCGGCGACGTACGAGACCCACTTCACCCACTCCGGCATCGGCTACTTCGTGTCGGCCGGCGATAGCGGTTACACCGGCTCGTCGTCGGACTATCCGAGCACCTCTGCGCATGTCACGGCGGTCGGCGGCACGAGCCTCGTGAAGTCGACGAACGCGCGCGGCTGGACCGAGGGCGCATGGACCAGCGGCGGGAGCTCGTGCAGCATCAACATTCCGAAGCCGGCCTATCAGACGAGCAGCGTGTGCTCGAAGCGCGCGGCCTCGGACGTGTCGTCGGTTGGCGATCCGAACACCGGCCTCGCGGTCTACAACGCGGCCAACGGTGGCTGGATCGTCGTCGGCGGCACGAGCGCGAGCTCGCCGTTCGTCGCCGGTGTGTACGCGGCCTACGGCCTGAGCACGACCGGGCCGAGTTATCCATACGCGCACGTGACCAACTTCTTCGACGTGACGACTGGCAAGAACGGCAGCTGCGGGACCGCGCTGTGCAACGCGGGCGCGGGCTGGGACGGCCCCACCGGCATCGGCTCGCCGAACGGCACGAACCTCGGTGGCGGCACGACGTGCACGCCGAACTGCAGCGGTAAGGTCTGCGGCGATGACGGCTGCGGCGGCAGCTGCGGGAGCTGCGGCACCGGTCAGTCCTGCTCGGCCGGCGTGTGTAGCGGCAGCGGCAGCGGCAGTGGCTCGGGTAGTGGTGGCGGCACCTGCTCGCATCCGATCTGTTCGACCGGTGGCGATCTGGATGGCTCGTGCGATTCGTGCGCGGGCGACATCTGCGCCGCGGACTCCTACTGCTGTACGACCGCGTGGGATTCGATCTGCGTCGGCGAGGTGTCCTCGGTGTGCCACCAGTCGTGTGGCGGCGGCTCGAGCTGCACGCACAACGAGTGCGCCTCCGGCGCGAAGCTCAAGAAGGGCTGTGACTCGTGCGTGACCCAGATCTGCAGCCAGGATTCGTATTGCTGCGGCACCAAGTGGGACTCGATCTGCGTGAGCGAGGCGGGTTCGATCTGCGGCGAGAGCTGCAACTGATCTCGGATAACTCGGTCGGCTAAAGGAGGGCCGCAACCGCGCGGCGTGCACACCTCGAGGCGTGCACGCCGCGCGCTACGTTTCGGGCGCACCTACCGCACGCTTCCGGTTCGAGCGTCACGCTGGGCGCTACGTTTCGGGCGCACCTACCGCACGCTTTCGGTTCGAGCGTCACGTTGGGCGCTCCGTTTCGGGTCACACCGCGGTCGTGCCGAGCTCGCTCATCTCGTCGCCCTCGGCGAAGAACGCGAGCTCACCGGTCGTGTACGGCTTGAACGGCGCGGTCGTCATCGGCATCGGGACCGGCATCGGGCGGCGGATCACGCGGGTCAACGCGATCGGCTCGCTCTCCGCCTCTTCGATGGTCAGCGCCGGTGCCCGGCGGCGCGGCTGGACCCACGCGACCTCGACTGGCGGTGCCTCGAGCGGCGCCTCGCGCAGCAGCGCCTTGACCGTCACGAGCACCACGATCCCGGCGAGTGCGCACGCGCACGCGTACAGGCACGGCGCGGACGCCATCGCGACCGCGGCGTCGACGTCGTTGCCGAGCGCGACCCACGTCCCCGCGAACGCCGCCCACCCGATCAGCAGGGCCACGGGCGTCGCGACGAACGAGCGCAGCCACAGCGCGCCGCCATCGAGCGCACGGGTCGCACCCGCGAACACGAGCACGTTGATCAGGTTCGCGAGCGTGGCACACACGACCAGCGCGAGCGGGAGCTCGGCCGGATCCGCGAGCGCGCCGTGCTGACTCGCGATCACGATCCCCGCGCTCGCGAGCGTAGCGAGCAAGGTCACGAGCAGCGCGCGGCGCGTGCCGTAGAGCTCGCAGATCAGCTGCCCGGCGATCAGCGCGACCGGGAACACGAGCACGCCGAGCGTGAGCTCCGACGCGCCCGCCAGATCGATCGGCACCCGCGAGAGATCCGCGACATATGCCGACGCGAACCACAGCGGCAGCGCGATCGTCGCGCCCACGAACAGCGCGGCCAGGACCACGAAAGGCAACTCACGGCGTCTCGGCTTCATGGGTCGTCGGGTTTCATGATCCATGCCACGGGACTAGTGCGCGCTCGGGCGCTCCATGAATCCCCGAGTCGTCGTCGTGAACAACATTTCGCCGGGACTCCACCGCTCGATGGTGGAGTTCACGACGGGCGCCGTGACGGGCCAGCCCGGATCATCGTGAGGCACGTCCACCTCGTCGAAGGTCAGATCTGCACCAGCGTAGGCGGGACGCACGCGCCCTCGGGCGCACCGGAGCACGCCGCGATTTTTCGGTGACTACGCCGACGCACGAAGTCGACTCGAAGCCCCGATCCAGGCAACGAAGCTAAACCAAGCTAGTTGAAGTGGTTGCGTCTCGCTGCGGTGGGATGGCCACCGCGGCGCTCGGCGCCGCACGCGCCACCGCCGCTCGAACGTTCGCAGGCCAGAGCCGAACTTGTGAAACTGTAGTACGTCCCCTTTTCGGGGACTTGGCGCGGTGAACTTGTGAAAGTGTAGTACGTCCCCGGCTACGGGGCGGGCTCGTCGGGGCCGGGGCCGGAGTCTTCGCTCGGGTCCGACTCGGCGGGCGGAATCACGCCGAGGAGCGCGAGCCCTTCCTCGAGGTACGACGCGAAGCGCTGGCGATCGAGCGCGTTGCGCCGCGCCTCGGTCTCGGCGGACTCCGCGCGTTGCTGGAGCTCGCGGTTGGTATCGGTGAGCACGGCAACGGCCTCGGTCTGTGCGGTCAGCCGCTCCTGGAGGGACGTCTGATCGGAGTCGAGCGCGGCGATGCGCTCCTTGGCTTCGGCGACCTCGCGCTGGAGCTTCTTCTGATGCTCGCGGAGGCCGTTGACCGTGGTCTCCCAGTACTGCTCGCGTAGCTCGGCGTTGCGGGTCGCCTGGTCGAGCGCGCCGGCCTTGTCGTCGCGATCGTTGGTGACACGTGCGAGCTCGGTCGCGTGCCGCTGCACCTGCGACGCGGTCGCAGCCGCGTGGTGCTCGGTGAGGTTCGCGATCTCGCGTGTGTGAGTTTCGGACGATTCGATCGCGGTGCGCGCGGCCTCGGTCTTGACCGCGGCGAGCTCGCTCGCGAGCCGCTCGCGCTCCTCGGCGAGGTTGCGCGCTTGCAGCGCCTGGGGCTCGAGCTCGCCGCGCAACGTCGCGACGCTGCGTTCGTGGGCGGCGCGCAGGTTCGCCAGCTCCTCCTCGTGGGCGGTGCGCAACCGCTCGCTCGCGGCCTGCATCGCGGCCTCGGCGGCCTCGATCCCGGAGCGCTTCTGGTGCTCGAGCTGGGTGGTCTCGGCGAGGCGTTGGTCGTCGAGCTTGAGCCGCTCCGCGGTCCACTTCGAGCGTGCGTCGTCGAAGTGCGCGGCCAGCTCGTCGGCGCGGCTGGTCGCCGCGGTGACCTTGCCGCGCTCGAGGTCGAGCACGTGGGCGAGCTCGTCGGCGGTCGCGACCGCCTCCTGGAGCCGTTGCTCGACGCCGGTCGTGCGCGCGCGATACGCGAGCAGCTCTTCGTTCTCGTGCTTGTGGAGCGCCAGCTCCTCGAGCAGCGCATCGTGCGCGTCGATCGCATCGGCGCGCTTTTCGACCTCGGCCGCGAGCTCTTCATCCTTGTTCGCGAGCTCGCGCTGCGCGTCGGCGAGCTGGCGCTGCAACCGCGATAGCTGGCGCCGTAGCGCGAGCTCGCCCTCGGTCTCGGCCGCCGCGGTCGGGCTCACGGTCGACGACCTTCGCGATCGCGCCGAGGTCATCAACGACGCCGTCGACGGCGAGATCGCCGGTTGGCTCGCTCGCGGCGCGGTCCCGCCCCCCGGGATGTAGACGCGATCGACGCGAAAATTATCCGCGCTCGCTGCTTCGGAGTCCTCCGACGCGGACTCTTGCCGCGAGTCGCGGCCACTCGTTCTCTTCGTCACGACGATCGAAGTATAGACCTCCGGGGCTATGCTGTGGCGGTGGCTGGCGATCTGTCGGTAACGGCGCTCTACACCTCACAGGTGTGGGTCTGGGGCGGCCTTCGCCGCGCCGAGTTGTTCGCCACGGCCGAGGCCAAGCGCGTGTTCGACGTGACCAACGCCGTGCTCGGCCTGGCGCGGCTGGTGCGGCCCGACCTGTCGCCGCTACGCTTCGCGCTGCTTCACCGCCACGCGATGATCGATCACCTGCTCGAACACCTCGTCGGGCAAGACGCGGGGAGCGTGCTCGAGCTGGCCGCCGGGCTGTCTCGCCGCGGCGCCGCGAGCTGCGACGCGCGCGCCTACACCGAGATCGATCTGCCGCCGATGATCGCGAAGAAGCGAGAGCTGCTCGAGCGCACGGCCGCGGGCCGCGAGGTGCTCGCGAAGCTGACGTTGATCGCCGGCGATGTCACCACGACCGAGCTCCCCGCCGCCGAGCTCGTGATCGCCGAAGGCCTCCTGATGTACCTCGACGGCGAGGCTCGCCGCCGCTTGTTCGGGCGGATCACCGCACCGCACTTGATCTTCGATCTCGTGCCGCAAGCGGAGGAGCCCCGCACGGGCCGCGTCGGCAAGCTGCTCGAGGCCGCGATGAAGCGCTTCACCGGCGGCCGCAGCTTCGAGCGCGACGCCCACACGCGCGAGCAGATCCGCGAAGAGCTGCACGCCGCCGGATTTGCCGAGGTCACGATCTATCGCGCGAGCGAGGTCGCGCGCGCGTGGCAGCTCCCCCACTCCGATCGCGACACGACGATGGTCGTGTTCAGCGCTTCGCGAGCCACGCGCGCGTGAACGCGGCCGTCGCGTCGTAGCTCTTGACGATCTCCGCCGCGATCATCTTCTCGACGACACCGCCGAAGCCGAACAGCTTGACCTTGACCTCGCCGCGCAACACCCGCCGCGTGCCCTCGGGCGCGGACAACAGCTCGAGGGTCCCGGTGTTGGTCACGCGCTCCGCCATGAGGTTCGGGATCGTCTTCCACACGCCGAGGCGCGTCCGCGGATCGTAGTCGAGCTCCTCGAGGAAGCTTGCCCGGGAAGTTCCGAACGCCTGCTTCACGGGGCTATCCGGGGCCTGCGCCGGCTCGAAACGAACGTGGCGCACGATACGATTCGCGTCGCGATCCAGGCGTACGAGCCTGCGCCCCATGTGCAAGTGAGAACCGAGGGACTCGTTAAATGCCTCGTCGAAGTAGAGCAGCTCGAACTCGGCTGGCTGGATCCCCGTGAAAGTGTGCTCGATAGCGAGCTTCATGACTGGATCTGGATCGCGCGTGTGCAGCGTTCGTACATGTCAGTGATTTCGTGGAATTGAAATATAAAATGTCTCGATCGCGAGACCACGTTGTTGATAGCGTTTCACAGCGTCGCATGTCGGTGGTTCAAACACGCGATGGAGTCATCGGGATCTCGCCCCTCGAGCGGCCAGACGTCGGGCTGATCACGGCCATTCACGAGGCGGGTGCGCTCGGCGTGCTCGATGTCGGACGTGATCCGGTGGCCGCGCGCCGCGTGCTCGCGCAGGTCAGCGCGGTGCGCATCCCCGAGGGAGTCGACCTCGAGTTGCCGCCGAACGTCACGACCGTGATCGTCGGCGAGCCCACGATGGTCGCGCGCTACTTGCCGCGCCGCGTGCTCGCGCAGGTCACCTCCGTCGAGGAAGCCCGCCTCGCGATCGAGGCAGGCGCGAGCGGCGTGATCGCCAAGGGCATGGAGGCCGGTGGCCGGATCGGCGCCGAGACCACGTTCGTGCTCGTGCAGCGCCTGGTCTCGCTCGGCGCACCCGTGTGGGCGCAGGGCGGCATCGGCGAGCACACCGCGGCGGCGTGTATCGCGGGCGGCGCGACCGGCGTCGTGCTCGACAGTCAGCTCGCGCTCGTGCGCGAATCGTCGCTGCCGGTCCCGGTGCGTGCGGCGATCGCCGCGATGGACGGCAGCGAGACCACCGTGCTGTTCGGTCACCGGGTGTTCGCACGCCCGGACCTCCAGGTCGTCAAGCAGGTCGGCTCGCTCGCCGACCTCGTCGCGCGCCTCGGCAGTGACGACCTCGCGACAAATCTGATCCCGCTCGGCCAGGATGCCGCGTTCGCGAAGGCGACGACCGCCGCGCAGGTGGTCCGCGGCATCACCGCGGCGATCGCGCGTCACCTCGCGCTCGCGATCGAGCACAAGCCGCTCGCCCCGGACTCGCCGTTCGCGCGTGCCCACGGGCTGCGCTATCCGATCGCGCAAGGCCCGATGTCGCGGGTCAGCGATCGCGCGCGGTTCGCCGCGGCGGTCGCTCACGCCGGTGGGCTGCCGTTCCTCGCGCTCACGTTGATGACTGGCCCGGAGGTCCGCGAGCTGTTGCTCGAGACCAAGGCGCTGGTCGGTGATCTGCCATGGGGCGTCGGCATCCTCGGGTTCGTGCCACCGGAGATCCGCGAGCGCCAGCTCGAGGTGATCCGCGAGGTCCGGCCGCCGATCGCGTTGATCGCCGGTGGCCGGCCGTCGCAGGCCGCGCCCCTCGAGGCCCAGGGCACCGCGACGTACCTGCACGTGCCTTCGCCCGGGCTGCTCGACCTGTTCCTCAAGGATGGCGCGCGGCGATTCGTGTTCGAGGGCAGCGAGTGCGGCGGCCACACCGGTCCGCGCACGAGCTTCGTGCTATGGCAGCAACAGATCGCGCGCCTCCTCGAGGACGAGCACGCGGGCGAGTGCGACGTGTTGTTTGCCGGCGGCATCCACGATGCGCGCTCGGCCGCGATGATCGCGACGATGGCCGCGCCGCTCGCCGCGCGCGGTGCCCGGATCGGCGTCGTGATGGGCACGGCCTACCTGTTCACCCACGAGGCCGTGCTGTGCGGCGCGATCGAGCCCGGCTTCCAGCGCGCCGCGATCGCGTGCGATCGCACGGTGCTGCTCGAGACCTCGCCCGGTCACAGCACGCGCTGCGCGGCGACGCCCTACGTCGCGCAGTTCGAGACCGAGAAGCAGCGGCTCGCCGGCGAAGGGGTCGCGGCGAAGGAAGCGTGGGCCCAGCTAGAGCAGCTCAACCTCGGCCGGCTCCGGATCGCCGCCAAGGGCTTGCGTCGCGACGGCTCGACGATCGAGAACGTCGACGCCGACACGCAAGAGCGCGAGGGCATGTACATGATCGGCCAGGTCGCCGCGTTGCGCAGCGACACCCTTTCGATCGCCGAGCTCCACGAGGATGTCAGCGAGCGTGGCACCGAGTTGCTCGGCGAGCGCGACAGTCAGCGCGTGATGACGCGCCCGAACGACATCGCGATCGTCGGCCTCGCTGCGATCTTCCCGGGCGCGCCCGATACCGATGCGTTCTGGTCGAACATCGTCACCGGCAAGAACTCGATCCGCGAGGTGCCCGCGGAGCGCTGGGACATCGCGACATACTACGATCCGAACGCGGTCACCGTCGATGCGGGCCGCAAGACCCCGAGCAAGTGGGGTGGGTTCCTCGCGGAGGTGCCGTTCGATCCGCTTGCCTACGGGATCCCGCCGAGGTCGCTGCAGGCGATCGAGCCCGTGCAGTTGCTCGCGCTCGAGATCGCGAAGCGGGCACTCGCGGACGCGGGCTACGCCGCCGGCGCCGAGGGTCGATCGTTCGATCGTTCGCGCACGTCGGTGATCTTCGGCGCCGAGGCCGGCACCGATCTATCGAGCGCCTACTCGTTCCGCGCGCTGTTCCCGCACTACGTCGGCGCGCTGCCCGACGCGCTCGACACCATCCTGCCGAGCTTGTCGGAGGACTCGTTCCCCGGCGTGCTCTCGAACGTGATCGCGGGCCGGATCGCGAACCGCCTCGATCTCGGTGGCGTCAACTTTACCGTCGACGCGGCGTGCGCTGCCTCGCTCGCCGCGCTCGACATGGCGGTCAAGGAGCTCGCGGCCGGCTGCTCGGACATGGTGCTGTGCGGTGGCGCAGACCTCCACAACAGCATCAACGACTACTTGATGTTCTCGAGCGTGCACGCGCTCTCGCCGACCGGCCAGTGCCACACGTTCGACGCGAACGCCGATGGCATCGTGCTCGGCGAGGGCGTCGGCTGCATCGTGCTGAAGCGGCTCTCGGATGCCGAGCGCGATGGGGACCGGATCTACGCCGTGATCAAGGGCGTCGCGGGCGCGAGCGACGGTAAGAGCCTGGGCTTGACCGCGCCGCGCAAGGAAGGCCAGGTCCGCGCCCTCGAGCGCGCGTACGCGCAGGCCGGCCTGTCGCCCGCCGAGGTCGGCCTGGTCGAGGCGCACGGCACCGGTACCGTCGTCGGAGATCGGACCGAGCTCGCGACGCTGACCGAGGTGTTCACCGCGGCCGGGGCCGCCGCCGGGACGTGCGTGCTCGGCTCGGTGAAGTCGCAGATCGGACACACCAAGTGCGCCGCCGGCATGGCCGGGCTGATCAAGGCCGCGCTGTCGATCCATCACGGCGTGCTGCCGCCGACGCTCAACATCAAGGCGCCGACCCCCGCGTGGCAGCGCGCGACCAGTCCGTTCGTGTTCCACGATCGGGCGCGGCCGTGGCTCGCGGAGCAGCGCGTCGCCGCGGTCAGCGCGTTCGGTTTCGGCGGGACGAACTTTCACGCGGTGCTCGCGCAGCACCGGCCCGAGACCTACGCGAGCCACGAGTGGGCCGCCGAGCTCGTGGTCGTACGCGACGTCGCGGCGCTCGACCACGCGCTCGCGAGCGGCGCGCGGTTGCGCGACCTCGCGCGGACCAGCGCGCGGAGCAACGGCCCGGTGGTCGCGACGATCGTCGCCGACAGCGTCGAGGATCTGCGCACCAAGCTCGCGCAGGTCAAGGCCAGCGTGCTCGCTGCGACGACCGCGACGACCGCGACGACCGCGACGACCGCGACGACCGCGACGACCGCGACGACCCCGGCCAAAGATGTCTGGCTCGCGAGCGCCGCACCGGGCATGTACCGGCAAGCCAGCGCGGCCGGCGACCCGCGCGCGGTCCAAGGCAAGCTCGCGTTCTTGTGCCCGGGGCAGGGCAGCCAGAAGGCCGGCATGCTCGCCGAGCTGTTCGTCGCGTTCCCGCGCCTGCATCGCCTGCTCGAGCTCGGTGCGCCGTGGGCCGCGACGATGTTGCCGCCCGCCGCGTTCGGCGCCGCGGAGCGCGCCGCGCAGGCCGAGGCGCTCACGGATACCCGCGTCGCCCAGCCCGCCCTCGGCATCGCGGACCTCGCGGTCGCCGAGCTCCTCACCGCGTGCGGCGTCCACCCCGACATGGTCGCGGGGCACAGCTATGGCGAGCTCGCGGCACTCTCGATCGCGGGAGCGATCGGCCAGGCCGATTTGCTCGAGCTCAGCGCGGCCCGCGGTGAGGCGATCCTCGACGCTGCGGCCGGCGAGCCCGGGACCATGGCGGCGATCGCCGCCGACGGCGAGGTCGTCGAGGAGTTGATCGAGGGCACCGGCGCGGTGATCGCGAACTTCAACTCGGCGAAGCAGTCCGTGATCAGCGGCTCGCAGGAAGCGGTCGCCGCCAGCCTCGAGCGCTGCGCCGCCGCGAAGATCGGCGCGAAGCGGCTCGCGGTCGCGTGCGCGTTCCACAGCCCGATCGTCGCGGGAGCGCATCGCGCGCTCGCCGACAAGCTCGCCGAGCTCGACATCTTCGAGCCGATCGTGCCGGTGTGGTCGAACACGACCGCGGCGCCGTACCCGAGCTCGCCCGATGCGATGCGCGCGTTACTCGCCGCGCAGGTCGCCCAGCCGGTGCGGTTCGCGCAGCAGCTGCGCGCGATGTACGACGCCGGCGCGCGCGTGTTCGTCGAGGTCGGCCCGGGCCAGGTGCTCACGAAGCTCGTCAAGGACGTGCTCGGGGACCGCCCCCACCTCGCGGTGGCGTGCGACGGCGGCGACTCGCCGCTCAAGCAGTTCCTGCGCGCGCTCGCGGTGCTCGCGGCCGCGGGCGTCGACGTCGATGTCGAGCCGCTGTTCCATCATCGCGATGCGATGATCGTCGACCTCGCGGCGCCCCCCGCGAAGCCCAAGCCGTGGCTCGTCAGCGGGCATCGCACGCGCAGCGCGAACGGAGAAGCTCCCATGCCCCAACCACCGATCGGCCTCGCCGCCGTGGCACCCGCCTCCGTCGCCGTCGCGACCCCTGCTCGCGGCGCGGCGGCCGAACGCGACGGTGTGGTGATCGAGTACCTGCGTACGATGCGGTCGATGATCACCGCGCAGCGCGACGTGATGCTGTCGTACCTCGGATCGGTCCCGGCACCGATGATGGAGTCCGCGCAGCCGGTGATCGACGTGCGGCCGCAGCTCCAGGCCCCTGGGGCCCAGGCCGCGGGGTTGACGTCGGTGTTGACCTCGGTCCCGCTGGTGGCGGCGGTCGCCGCGGCCGCGCCGGTGAAGCTCGATCCGATGCAGCTCGTGATCTCGATCGTCAGCGAGCGCACGGGCTATCCCGTGGAGACGCTCGGCATCGACCTCGACCTCGAGGCCGATCTCAGCATCGATTCGATCAAGCGTATCGAGATCATCGGCGAGCTCGCGCAACGCCTCGGCCTGCGCATCGACGGCGACCACGGCGCCGACGCGCTGGTCGAGGAGCTCGCGACGAAGAAGACGCTGCGCGGTCTGGTCGCGTGGCTGGTCGAGCGCATGGACATGTCCGGACCCGGACCGGTCGCGGCGAGCGAGGTCGAGCGACTTGTCACCGAGGTCGCCGAGCTCGCGGTTGCTCCCTCCGAACCGAGCGCGGCTGCGATGCAGCGCTACCGGCTCGGCATGGTCGAGTCGCCCGCGCCGATCAACGGCCACACCTCGTTCGCCGGCAAGAAGCTCTCGATCTACGACGGCGGGCTGATCGGCGACGCGCTCGCGGCGCGGTTGCAAGGCGAGGGCGCGATCGTGGTCCGCGGCAACCCCGGCTCGGCCCGCGAGGTCGCATCTCCACAGGGCGAGACCGGGCCGCTCGACGGCTACATCGACCTCGGGGTCGTCGACGGCGTCGAGACCATGCGCGGGATGTTCGAGCGGGTCCGCGCCGCGGCGCTCGGCGGCGCGAAGCTGATCTACGTCGCGACGATGAACGGCGAGCTCGGTCGCGGCGGCCACGGCGGTCCGGCCGGCCTGATCAAGACCGTCGCAGCGGAGTGGCCCGAGGTGCGCGCGCGCGTGGTCGATCTCGATTCGACCGACGATGCGGCGGCGACGCTGCACCGGGAGCTCCACGCCGACGATCATCACGTCGAGATCGGCTACGTCGCCGGCGTGCGATCGAGCCTCGAGGTCATCCCGGCCGAGGTTCCGCTCGGCGAGGTCGATCTCGACCACGACTCGGTCGTGCTCGTCACCGGCGGTGCCCGCGGCATCACGGCCAAGGTCGCGATCGGCCTGGCCCAGCGCCACGGCTGCCGTATCGTGCTGTGCGGCCGCTCGGTGCTGCCTGGCGATGAAGCTCCGAACCTCGCCGGCGCGCACGACGCCAAGCAGCTGCGCGGCGTGCTCGCGAAGCTCGGTGGCACGCCCGCGATCATCGAAGCGCGCGTCGCCCGCGTGCTCGCGGACCGCGAGATCCGCGCCACGCTCGCCACGCTCGGCGAGCGCGCCAGTTACTACGCGGTCGATGTCCGCACCGCCGAGTTCGCTGCGCTGATCGACGAGCTCTACGTGAAGCACGGCCGCATCGACGCCGTGATCCACGGCGCCGGCATCCTCGAGGACAAGCTGATCCGCCACAAGACGCCCGAGTCGTTCGAGCGGGTGTTCTCGACCAAGCTGACCGGCGCGCAGACGCTCGTCGACCGGCTGCGCGCCGACGTCAAGCTCGTCGTGTTGTTCTCCAGCATCTCCGGTGCGTTCGGTAACCGCGGGCAGGTCGACTATGCCGCCGCCGGTGACGCCCTCGACAAGCTCGCGTGGCGCCTGCAACGCAAGATCGCCGGTCGCGTCGTCTCGATCGACTGGGGGCCGTGGGCCGGCACCGGCATGGTCTCCGCCGAGCTCGAGCGCGAGTACGCGAAGCGCCAGATCCGGTTGATCGATCCCGCACACGGGGTCGAGGCCCTGCTCTCCGAGCTCCGGGCGCCGCGTGGCGAAGCCCAGGTGATCTGGACCGCCTCCGATCCGCGCGGCCTCCTCAAACGCCCGCAGGCTTGAAATGGTGGACCCGCACCACATCGGACCTCGGGGTGCGTGAGCCGATCGCCATCGTCGGGATGGGCGCGGTGTTCCCGGGCGCGCCGGACCTGGCGAGCTACTGGCGCAACCTCGAGGCCGGCGTCGATGCGATCACCGCGATCCCGCCCGCGCGGATCGATCCAGAGCTCGCCGCCGCGAACGGCTTCACCTGCACGCGCGGCGGCTTCCTCGACGGCGCCGGGCTCGTCATCGATCCGATCGCGTTCGGGATCATGCCGGTCGCGGCGGCCTCGGCCGAGCCCGATCAGATGCTCGCGCTCCACGTCGCGGCCGCGGCGATCGCCGATGCCGGTGGCGAGCTGCCGCGCGAGCGCACCGCGGTCATCCTCGGCCGCGGCGGCTACCTCAACCCGGGCATGGCGCGGCTCGTGAATCGCGTGCGGATCGCGCCGCAGCTCGCGGCCGTGCTCGCGGATCTCGAGCTCGACGCGGACACCATCGAGCGCATCCGCGCCGCGTTCGTCGCGAAGGCCGGCAGCGCGACCGCGAACGAATCCGCGATCGGCCTGGTACCGAACCTCGCCGCGTCGCGGATCGCGAACCGGCTCGACCTCCGCGGCCCGGCCTATACGATCGATGCCGCGTGCGCGAGCTCCTTGCTCGCGGTCGACCAGGCGTGTCGCGAGCTCTCCGATCACCGCTGCGACGCGGTGATCGCGGGCGGCGTCCACGTCTGCCACGACGTCACGTTCTGGTCGGTGTTCACCCAGCTCGGCGCGCTCAGCAAGACCTCGCAGATCCGGCCGTTCGATCGCCGCGCCGACGGCATCGTGATCGGCGAGGGCTGCGGCCTGGTCGTGGTCAAGCGCCGCGCCGACGCCGAGCGCGACGGCGATCGGATCTACGCCACGATCCTCGGCTGCGGCGTATCGAGCGACGGCCGCGAATCCTCCGCGATGCGGCCGCGCGCCGACGGCCAGCTCGCCGCGATCGGCGACGCCTGGAACCAGGCCGCGCTGCCGCCCGACGCCATCGGCCTCGTCGAGGCCCACGGCACCGCGACGCCGACCGGCGACGAGGTCGAGCTCTCCGCGCTCGCGCAGTTCTTCGGACCCCCACCGTCGTCGAGCGCAGGACGCGCGGTGCTCGGCTCGGTCAAGTCGATGATCGGCCACGCGATGCCCGCCGCCGGTGCCGCCGGCCTGATCAAGGCCGCGCTCGCCGCCTACCACGGCGTGCTCCCGCCGAGCCTGCATTGCGAACAGCCCAACGAAGCGCTCGCGCGCACCCGGTTCCGCGTGCTCGCGAAGGCCGAGCCCTGGGACTCGCCCGAGCGGGTCGCTGCCGTCAGCGCGTTCGGCTTCGGCGGCATCAACGCCCACGTCGTGCTGCGGGGACGTACTACAGTTTCACAAGTTCGCGCGCGTAACTCCGCGCCACGCCCCAGCCACGATGGGGACGTACTACAGTTTCACAAGTTCGGACAAAACCTCCTCGCGCTGTCCGGCACCTCGATCGACGACCTGCGCGCCGGTCTCTCAAGCACCGCAAGCACCGCAAGCACCGCAAGCACCACAAGCCCCACAGGCCCCACAAGCCCCACAGGCCCCACAGGCCCCACAGGCACCGCAGGCAACTCAGGCCCCGCAAGCCCCGCCGGCCCGATGCGGCTCGCGATGCTCGATCCGACACCCGCGCGGATCGCGCTCGCCCACAAGGTGCTCGATCGCGGCCAGCCGTGGCGCGGAAAATCCGACATCTGGTTCGCACCGCGCGGGCTCGCGGCGGACGGCGGCAAGCTCGCGTTCGTGTTTCCCGGGGTCGAGGCGACGTTCGCGGTCGACGTCGACGAGGTCGCGGTCGAGCTCGGGATCGCCGTGCCCGAGATCGCGGCCGCGATGGACGCGGCGAAGTCGCCGGGCGCGACCCCGCGCGACCTCGAGCTGCGCGGCAGCGGCGTATTCGCGCTCGGCCGCATGCTCGCGACCGCGCTCGCGCGCGCCGGGATCGTGCCGGATGCGATCGCGGGGCACAGCCTCGGAGAGTGGACCGGCATGGTGGTCTCCGAGATGATCCCGCCGGCCGAGGCGGAGGCGTTCGTCGGCGCGCTGCCGCACGACGCGCTCGAAGTGCCCGATGTCGTGTTCGCAGCGCTCGGCTGCGGCGCGGCCGGTGCCAACACTGCGCTCGAAGGGCTCGACGCGATTGCGGTCTCGCACGACAACTGTCCACACCAGTCGATCATCTGCGGCCGCCGCGATCGCGTGCAGACCGCGATGGCGCGGCTCGCCGCGCGCGGCGTGCTGTGCCAGGAGCTCCCGTTCAAGTCGGGCTTTCACTCGCCGCTGCTCGCCGACTATCTCGGCATGCATCGCAAGCACCTCGCGGAGCTCGCGCTGCAGCGCCCGCGGGTACCGCTGTGGTCGGCGACGACGTGCGCGCCGTATCCCGACGAGCCCGCGCAGATTCGCCAGATCGCGATCGAGCACCTCGTGCAGCCGGTGCGATTTCGCGAGCTCGTCGAGGCGATGTACGCACAGGGCGTGCGCGCGTTCGTCCAGCTCGGGGTCGGCAGCACCGGCAGCTTCGTCGAGGACACGCTGCGCGGCAGGGACCACCTGACGATCGCGGCCGCGTCGTCCAAGCATCCCGGCCGGTCGCAGCTCGCGCGCGTCCAGTGCGCGCTGTTCGCCGAGGGCTTTGTCGATCCCGACCTCGGACGCGACGCGCCGGCCCCCACGAGCGCCCCGAAGAGCCCGCCGAAGAGCGCGCTGATCCTGGAGCTCGGCGTGCCGCTCGTCCGGATCGCCGGCGCCGTGCCACCGCTCACCACGCCCGCGTTGCCGCGCGGAGCTCCGGACGATCCGATCCTCGCCGAGCTCGTCGCCACGCTCGACGAGGCCGCCGCCGCGAGCCGCGCCGTCGTCGATGCGTATCGCCGCGGCCAGGTCGCCACCGAGCTCACCGCGACCCGCGCGCTATCGGTCGCCACCGACCCGTACCTCCGCGATCACTGCTTCTACCGCCAGCCGCCCGGTTGGCCGGTGGTCTCCGATCATTACCCCGTCGTGCCGATGACGATGACGATCGGCATGTTGATCGCCACCGCACAGCAGCTGTGTCCGGACCTGATCGCGATCGCCGTCGAGGACATCCGGGCGCTGCGCTGGCTCGCCGTCGAGCCCCGCGTCGAGATCGCGATGCACGCCAAGCTCCGCGAGCCATCCGGCGGCGGCGCGGCCTCGCCGGGCCCGAGCCGGCTCGTCGACGTCGACCTCCCGGGCTACGCGCGCGCGACCGTCAGGTTCGCGCCCGCGTATCCGCCGGCACCCCGCGCCGCGCACGCAGCGTTGACCGCGCCCGGCGCCGCGCCCCACACGGCCGCGCAGATGTACGCCGATCGCTGGATGTTCCACGGCCCCGCGTATCAGGGCGTGACCTCGCTCGGCCCGGTCGGCAGCGATGGCGTCGATGGCGAGATCACGACACTCGCGGCACCCGGCGCGCTCCTCGATTGTGCCGGCCAGCTGATGGGCTGGTGGGTGATGCACACCGAGCGTCGCGATCGGCTCGCGATGCCCGTGGTGATCGAGCGCCTCGAGCTGTTCGCGCCGCACCCCCTCCCCGGCGAGCGCGTGCAGTGCAGCGTGCGCATGTGCGAGGTCGGCGAGGTCAACGTGCGCGCCGATCTCGAGCTCGCGCGCGCCGGCACGATCTGGGCGCGGATCACGGGCTGGACCGATCGCCGGTTCGACAGCGACGACGCCGTGTGGTCCGTGCTGATGTACCCCGAGCACCACGCGCTCGCCGTCGCGGATCCCGCCGGCTTCGTCACCGTCACCGAGCACTGGCGCGGCGCGGCCTCGCGCGAGCTGATGATGCGGCGCTACCTGACCGAGCGCGAACGCGCCGATCACGACCAGGTTGGCCCGCGCGGCCGCCGTGGCTGGCTGCTCGGCCGGATCGCGCTCAAGGACGCCGTGCGCATGCACCACTGGCGGCACGGCGAGCGCCCGCTGTGGCCCGCGCAGATCACGGTCTCGAACGCCCCTTCCGGCCGCCCGTTGGTCGACGGAGTCCATGTCTCGATCGCGCACAAGGATGACCGGGCCGTCGCGATCGTCGACGCGCACGCCGAGGTCGGCATCGATCTCGAGCGGATCGAGCCGCGCACGCCCGCGTTCCTCGCGATCGCGTTCACGCCGGCCGAGCTCGCCCTCGCCGCGGGCCGCGACGACGACTACGCGCGGCTGTGGGCCGCCAAGGAGGCGGTCGCGAAAGCGCTCGGTACCGGGATGACCGACCCGAAGCGCTTCGAAGTGCGCGCCCATGGCGATAAGCTCCAGATTGGCGACTTTGTCGTCGAGACCAGGCTCGAAGGCGACTACGTGATCGCGTGGACACGGACCCCGACATGACCCCCGAATTGACGCCCGAATTGACGAACGACGAGATCCTCCAGGCCGTCGAGCAGGCGCTCGTCGCGATCGCCGGTGACGAGATCCTGGTGACCGGCCCGGTCACGATGACGACGTCGTTCAACGCGGACCTCGAGCTCGAGAGCATCGAGTTCGTCGCGCTCGCCGAGAAGCTCCAGCACCGGTTCGGCGAGAGGGTCGACTTCGTCGGCTGGATCTCGGGCAAGGAGCTCGATCAGATCATCGCGCTCACCGTCGGCGACCTCGTGGAGCTCATCGCGACGTGTCGACCGTAGTCGCGAACGGAGTCGCGCACCACGTCCAGGAGCTCGGCCCCGTGGTCGAGCGCGGCGCTCCACCGGTCGTGATGCTGCACGGCCTCGTGATCGGCAGCCTCGCGAGCTGGTTCTTCACCGCCGGCCCGGCGCTCGCGCAAGCGCGGCGCGTCCGGATGTACGACCTGCGCGGCCACGGCCGTAGCGCGCGCGTGCCGACCGGCTACGACACCCACACGCTCGCCACCGACCTCGACGAGCTCACCCGCGATCTGCCGCCGTTCGATGTCGTCGGCCACAGCTGGGGCGCGCTGGTCGCGCTGCGGTTCGCGCACCTCCACCCGGAGTCCGTGCGCCGGCTCGTGATCGTCGAGGCGCCGCTGCCGCCCGCGAGCGCGATCGAGATGACGGCGTTCCTCAACGCGGGCCCGGAGGCGATCATCGACGCGCTCCCCGAGTCCCTGCGCACCGCCGTCGCGTCCGGACGGCGCCAGGCCCAGCGGCTGGTCGAGAGCGTGGTCTATCTCGTGCGCGATACCACGCTGCTCGCCGACATCCGCGCCGAGGGCGAGCCGGCGTCGATCGGGCTCCCGCCGACGCTCGCGCTGTACGGCGATCGCTCGACGTGCCGTCCCGGCGGCGAGGCGTTCGCGCACCGGTGCGGTGCCAAGCTCGCCATCCTGCGCGGCGGCCACTACCTGCACCTCGACGCGCGCGCCGAGCTGACCGCGCGGATCCAGGACTTCCTCGATGGCTGACGTCGTCGCCAACGGCGTGCGCCATCACGTCCAGCGCTTCGGCCGCGGCGATCGCACGGTCGTGTTCCTCCACGGCCTGGTGATGGACAACCTGTCGAGCTTCTACTTCACGCTCGCGAACCCGATCGCGGAGGCCGCCGAGGTCATCCTCTACGACCTGCGCGGGCACGGCATGTCGGAGCGGCCCGCGACCGGTTACACCGTCGCGACGCTGGTCGCGGACCTCGCCGCCCTGCTCGCCGCGCTCGAGGTCACGCGACCGATCGACCTCGTCGGCAACAGCTTCGGTGGCCTGCTCGCGCTCGCGTTCGCGGCCGCGTACCCCGACCGGGTCGCGCGGCTCGCGCTGATCGACGCGCACACCGGGGTCGACGGCTGGGCCACCCAGATGACCGCGACGCTCGCGCTCCGAGGTAACGAGCGCGATACCAAGATCGCCGAGTCGTTCCAGAGCTGGCTCGGCCGCCACAGCGAGCGCAAGCGCAACCGGCTCGCCAACAACGCCGAGCAGCTCGTCGAGCACACCTCGCTCGTCGCGGATCTGCGCGATTCGCCGGCGATCGCGCTCACCGGCATCACCGCGACCACGCTCGCGCTGTACGGCGAGACCTCCGATGTGCGCTCGCATGGCGAGGCGCTCGCGCGGGCGCTGCCGGACGCGACGCTCGTCGTCGTGCCGGGCTGCACGCATTCGGTGCTGTGGGAGGCGACCGCCGAGGTGCGCGCGCGGATCGTCGCGTTCCTGCGCGAGCCGGCGCGGGGTCCGGCATGAGGTTCTTGTTCGTCGTGCCGCCGTTGACCGGCCACATCAACCCGACGGTCTCGGTCGCGCGAGCGCTCGAGGCCCGCGGCCACGAGGTCGCGTGGGTCGGGCATCCCGGCAAGGTGCGGCCGCTGTTGCCCGCCGGCGCGCGGCTGTTCGCGCTGCCCGAGGACGCGACCGCCGATCACGCGGCGCGCGTCCAGGACAAGGCCGCGACCACCCGCGGCGCGGCGGCGCTCAAGTTCCTGTGGGAGGACTTCCTCGTCCCACTCGCGCGCTCGATGCGGCCCGGGATCGCCGCGGCCGTCGCGGAGCTCGCGCCCGACGTGATGTGTTGCGATCAACAGGCCATCGCCGGTGGGCTCGTCGCGCGGATGAGGGGCGTGCCGTGGGCGACGCTCGCGACGACCTCCGCGGGGATCAGCGATCCGCTCGGCGCGCTGCCGCAGGTCAAGCAGTGGTTCGAGGCGCTGATCGGCGGGCTCGAGCGCGAGGCCGGCCTGCCGCACGCGGGCGAGCTGTCGCCGCACCTGGTGATCGCGTTTACGACCTCCGCGCTCGTGCCCGGGGAGCTGCCCGCGCACTACAAGCTCGTCGGTCCCGCGATCGCGGATCGGCCCGAGCCGACACCGTTCCCGTTCGAGCAGCTCGATCGTCCGTGCGTGCTGGTCTCGATGGGCACGGTCAACGCCGAGACGAGCGCTCGGTTCTACGCGGTCACCGTCGAGGCGCTCGGCGATCAGCCGTATCAGGTCGTGCTCGCTGCACCTCCGGAGCTCGTGCCTCGCCGTCCGCCCAACTTCATCGTCCAGCGCTACGTGCCGCAGCTCGCGCTGCTGTCCCGGGTCGATGCGGTCGTGTGCCATGGTGGTCACAACACGACGTGTGAAGCGCTCGCGCACGGCGTGCCGCTCGTGATCGCGCCGATCAAGGACGATCAACCGATCGTCGCCGAGCAGGTCGTCGCGGCCGGCGCCGGGATGCGGATCAAGTTCGGTCGCGTCCAGGCGGCCGAGCTGCGCGCCGCGGTCGCGCAGGTCCTGGCAGATCCCGCGCTGCGTGCCGGTGCGGCGCGCGTGCGGGCTTCGTTCATCGCCGCCGGGGGTGCGACCACCGCCGCGGCGCACCTCGAGCACCTGGGAGCACATCATGAGCGCTGAACCATCGCGGACGCCCACCCCGGACCTTGCGCTCGGCGCACGGCGGACCCGATGAGCTGGGTGCTCTACGCGTTGACCGCGATCCTCGTGCTCGATGCGTTCCGCATGCGCGGCCGCGTCGGCAAGCTCGCCGTGCTGGGGCCCAGCGACGCGCCTCCGACCGGCTATCGCGCGATCGCCGCGCCGGGCATCGAGCTCGATCCCGCGACCGTGCGCGCGGCCGCCGCCTACGCGCGCACGCACGAGCTCGCGCTGCTCGATCTGATCCCGCGCAACCTCGGGTCGATGCGCGCGCTCGGCTTCGCGCAGCTCGTCGATCCGGTCGTATATCGCGCCGACAAGCTCGGCCCCGGGCGCACCGCCGGCCACGCGATCCTCGTCGCCGAGCCGGTGTTCGAGCGCGCCGGCGCCGCGGTCCCCACCGACGACGAAGGCCTCGCGAAGCTGGCGAGCCGGATCAAGCACTATGGCCGCGCTGACGCGGCGATCGCGCCGTTCGAGCGCGCGCGGGCGCAGGATCTCGCCAACCGCTACAAGCTGCTCTACACCGCACTCGGGCCCGGCACGCCGATCGCGCTCGGCGTGCTGGTCGCGATGTGGGCGGTGATCGGGCTCGGGTTGTGGCTATCCCCGCTCGCCGGCTTGATCGCGCTCGCCGCGTGGCAGCTCCAGCCGCTGATCGGGCTCGGTGGCACCCACCTGCGCCCGCGCGACCTGGTGCCGTTCACGCTGCTCCGCGCGCCGATCGAGCTCTACGTGCTGGTGCGTACGCTCGCCGGTCACCGCCCCGATGTCGAGGAGGCCGCCGCCGCGAAGCCGGTCTACGACCAGCTGATCGCCGGGGGCCTCGATCGGTTCTGGGACCCGCGGCGCGAGACCTGCCCGGTGTGCGACTCGAAGGACCTCGTGGTCCACCTTCGCCACGGCGACATGTTCCAGCACAAGCCGGGCACGTTCACGCTCGAGCGCTGCCGCGGGTGCCGCCACGTGTTCCAGAATCCGCGGCTGTCGCTCGCCGGGCTCGACTTCTACTACAAGGACTTCTACGACGGCCTCGGCGAGACCGGCATGGAGTTCATCTTCGGGTTTGGCAAGCAGCCCTACCTCGATCGCCTCCACATGGTGCGCGAGATCGCGCCGCCCTCGCGCTGGCTCGATGTCGGCGCTGGTCACGGCCACTTCTGCGTCGCGGCGCGCGCCGAGCTCCCGGCCACCGCGTTCGACGGCCTCGACCTCAGCGAGTCGATCGAGGAGGCCAAGCGCCGCGGCTGGGTCGACACCGCGTATCGCGGGCTGTTCCCCGATGTCGCACCCGAGATCGCCGGTCGTTACGACGCGGTCAGCATGAGCCACTACCTCGAGCACACGCTCGATCCGCGCCGCGAGCTCGAGGCCGCGCACATCGCGCTCGCCGACAAGGGCTGCCTGCTGATCGAGGTGCCCGACCCGGAGTTCTGGGTCGGCAAGCTGCTGCGCCGCTACTGGTTGCCGTGGTTCCAGCCCCAGCACCTGCATTTTCTCTCGGTCGCGAACCTCGATCGCCTGCTGCGCGAGCGCGGCTTCACGCCGGTCACGTGGCATCGCGGCAAGGCCCACCAGAAGGTCGACTTCTTCTTCGCGGCGTGGCTGTTCCTCGACCGGCTCGCGCCGCCGCGCAAGCTGCCGTGGCGATGGCGCGGTGTGCTCGCCGGCGCGTGGCGCACCGGCGTGTGGACGCTCGGGTCACCGCTGTTCGTCGTGGCGATCCTGTTCGACAACCTCGTCGGGCCGGTGTTCGCGCGAGGTCGCGTGTCGAACACCTATCGCGTCGTGGCGACCAAGGGCTAACCTCGCCGTCCCATGGCGGATCCCATCGTCGACGTCGTCACGAACCAAGGCACCTTCTCGATCGAGCTCGATCCGGCAAAGGCCCCGAAGTCGGTGGCGAACTTCCTGTCCTACGTGGACGCCGGCCACTACAGCGGCACGCTGTTCCATCGCGTGATCTCCACGTTCATGGTCCAGGGCGGCGGCTACGACGCGCAGTACGAGCGCAAGGCGACCCAGGCGCCGGTCGAGAACGAAGCGTTCAACGGGCTCAAGAACACCAAGGGCACCGTCGCGATGGCGCGCACCGGAGAGCCGCACTCGGCGACCGCGCAGTTCTTCGTGAACGTCACCGACAACGCGTTCCTCGACCACACCGCGAAGGACGCCCAGGGCTGGGGCTACACCGTGTTCGGCAAGATCATCGACGGCATGGACGTCGTCGACAAGATCAAGGCGATCAAGACCGGCTCCGCGGGGCCGTTCCCGAAGGACGCGCCGCAGACGCCGATCGTGATCGAAGCGGTCAAGCGGCGCTAGCGAAAGAGCTCCTCGAGCGCGCCGCCACATCCCAGAACCTTAACCACGCGACGTAGTCGTCGGGCCGCGCCGCGCGCACGTGCATCGCGCGAACCTATCAGTTATACGAAGTGGCGATGAACCTGCTCGATGAATGCTTCGCCGCGAACCGCAAGTGGGCCGCCAATCTGGTCGCGCGCGATCCGCAGTACTTCAAGCGGCTCGAAGCGCTGCAGCGGCCCGAGATCCTGTGGATCGGCTGCTCGGATAGCCGGTTGCCGCCCAACGAGCTGCTCGAGCGGCCGCCGGGCGACATCTTCGTGCATCGCAACATCGCGAACGTGGTCGAGCACACCGACGTCAACTGCCTGTCGGTCCTGCAGTACGCGATCGACGTGCTCCAGGTGAAGCACGTCATCGTGTGTGGTCACTACGGCTGCGGCGGGGTGAGCGCCGCGCTGGCGTCGCAACCGCTCGGCCTGATCGACAACTGGCTGCGCCACATCCGCGACGTCCACCTGTGGAATCGCGACGAGCTCAACGCGATCGTAGATCCGCAGCTGCGCGCGAACCGGCTCGCCGAGCTCAACGTCGAGGCCGGCGTCGCGAACGTGTGCCACACGACGATCGTCCAGGACGCGTGGCGCCGCGAACAGTCGGTCACCGTGCACGGCTGGATCTACGGGCTCGCCGACGGCCTGCTCCGCGACCTCGGCATCGTGGTCGAGTCGGCCGAGCAGATCCCGCCGGAGTTCCGGCTGTACTGAGATCGACCGCGCTCGACCGCGCTCGACCGAGATCAGTAGAGGATGCCGATCGTCGCGTTGACGCCGTACGAGCGATCGGTCGCCGCGCTGACGCTGCGGATCTGCGCCTGCGAGTTGGCCGCCGCCTCGAACTTCATGCCGACCTGATCGAACGCGCCGGCGAGCTGTAGTGCGTAGTGCGGGCCGAGCAGGATCTGGACGCCACCGAGCACGTCGAACGCGATCACGGTGCCGCGCCCGTAGCTGGTCGCCGATTGGATGTCGCCGCTCTTCATCACGAGCGGGACGTCGAACGAGACGAACCCCGAGACCGTCGGGGTGGCCGCGAACCGGAGCTCGGCACCCGGCGCGAACGCCTTGTAGTCGACGTCCGGCATGTCGAGCTGGGTCGCCATCATCAGCGACGAGCGATTGGCGATGTAGTAGCGCCGCCAGTACGCGCCGCCGACGGCGATCGAGGTATCGCCGAACACGAACCGGTAGCGGGCGCCGATCTGATAGTGGCCGTCCTCGATCGGGGTCTTGAGCGCGGTGCCGGGGACCGCGATGCTGAGCCCGATCGTGCGCGCGTAGTCGCCGTACAGGCCGAGCCCCGCTTGCCCGCCGGTCGGCGAGTCGAACGCGAACGGATAGACCTCGCCGCCGATCCGCGCGGCGCCGGCGGCCGTGCCGACGCGGGGCGGCCTCATCGTGCCGGTCGACTCCCACGTCAGCGTGCGGCGCGCGACCTCGGCGCCGACGTCGAGCCACACCGCGCCGGTCGTCATCGGGTTGCGAGACGCCTCGCCGTGATGCCTGTGCCGGTGGTGCCTGCGGCCGGTGTCTTCGTCGGAGTCCGTGACCTCGTCGTCGGCAGCGACGTGCTTCTTCGGCCGGTCGTCATCCGCGTGCTTCCTCGGCCGGTCGTCGTCGGCGTGCTTGTTCGGCTTGTCCTCGGACGCGTCGTTGAACTTCCGGGCCGGTGGAGCGTCGTCGTCGGGGTCCTCGTCGCCGCCGGTCATCTCCTCGATCTTCTTGTCGAGCCGCTTCGACAGATCCTTCTTCAAGGTCTTCGGCGAGCCGATCGCGACGTCGATCGTCATCTGCTTCTTGCCCTTGCCCGACAGCACCAGCTCGACGTGGCGCTTGCCCTTCTCGCGGCTGACCTTGCCGTGGATCACGACCTCGACCTCGAGCTCGATGCGCAGCTTCTTGAGCGCGCGCTTGTCGAGCTCCGAGAGCGAGAGCTTGTCCATCGCCTTCTCGACCTTGGCCGGCCGGGTCACCGAGGCGTGATCGTCCGCGGCATCGACCAGCACCGCCGTGACCTTGCCATCGGGGTCGTTGTCGAGTGGGGCGACCGCGACCTTGGGCTTGGCCCACGCGACCGCCGGCAGCACGACGACGAGGACGAGCACGAGCCACCGCACGGTCCCTGATGGTAGCCGATCGCCGGGATCCCGAGCTGTTACAACGGGCCGCCAGCGGAGCGGGGACCACAGACCCCGGTGAGCTGCCATCAAATGTAGGGGGGCCCCCGCGATTTTCGGGTTGAGTTGAGAAGGAACCTTGTACATTCGCGACCCCAGCGAGGTGCCATGACCACGAAGTTGCTGATTTTGTCGTCGTGTTTGCTGTTCGCCGCGGCGTGCGGCCCGTCCGGACGCCCCGATAATTTCGGAGATGACGGCAACGGCCACACGGACTCCGGTAGCACCGGCCCCGAGATCTGCACGGACAACGTGGATAACGACGGCGACGGCCTGGTCGACTGCCACGACCCCGACTGCTCGGGGATCGATGGCTGCCCGGTATGTGGCCAGGTCGAGAACCCCGAAGGCACGGGCATCTTCCTGCCCGATGGCATCAGCTCGGGTGGCACGTGCTCCACGAACGCGGACTGCCCGCCCGCAACACCGAACTGCATCGCGTTCGTCGACACCGCTAACAACAACAACACGCCGACGAAGGAGTGCCATGCGTCGTACACGTCGACGTTGAACTTCGTCGGCTTCCCGCAGGGCGCGAAGCTCGACGACACCTCGAAGTTGCTCAAAGTGTGCGCGAGCATGGAGCACAGCTTCCTCCACGATCTGAACGTCGAGCTGATCTCTCCGTCCGGCCAGAGCATCGGGCTGCAGAAGTTCCTCGGCCGCGTCGGCCCCAAGATCTACCTCGGTATTCCGGTCGACAACGACGACTCGAGCCCGAAGACCGGCGTCGGCTACGAGTACTGCTGGACCGCGGGCACGACGGCGACCACCACGATGCTGGCGTCGAACTGGAACACGGCGACGGCAAATCCGACGGTGGTCGCTGGCGACTATCACCCCGATGTTCCGTTCACCGCGCTCCAGGGCGCGGATCTCAACGGCATGTGGACGTTCCGCGTCACCGATATGTACCACCAGGACAACGGCCACTTGTTCAGCTGGCAGATCAACTTCGATCCGTCGCTCGTCGTCGACTGCAGCGGCCCGATCATCGAATAGGCGCCGGTCGCGCCGAGCCGCCGAGCCGCCTAGCGCCGGCGGCGGGAGACCAGGAGCGCGACCCCGGCGAGCCCGACGAGCAGGCCGGCGTGGCCGCCGGCGTTGCAGCCGCCGCCGGACATTCCGCCGCCACCACCACCACCGTCGTCGTCCCCGCCGCCACCACCACCACTGCCGCTCGGATCCGAGCCTGACCCCGTGCCCGGGCCGGTCATGTCGGTCAGCCCGAAGAACGCCGCGGCCCGCGTCGTCGAACAGATCTTCTCGTCGCTGAAGTAGGCGCCGCTGGTCGCCGGGCACGCACCATCCGGATCGGCGCCGATCGCGATCGCGTGACCCATCCCGGTGACGGTGTAGAGCTCGACCGCGACCGTGGGGCCGGCCAGGTATTGCGTGCGCGTCGCGGTGCTGATCGTGGCGGTCGCATCCGCGGTCTGATCGGTGCCCCACACGTCGGTCCACTGCTTGACCAGCTCGGTCGCGTTCGCGGGGGCGACGGTGGTGTCGCTCGTGCCTTGCCAGATCTGGACGCGCGGATACGTCCCGGAAAACCCGAACGCGCCGCGCACGAGGTCTCCCCATTGCTGCGGCGTCTTCTGCGCGGACGCCATCATCTGCTCGCAGCTCGAGGCGCTCGTCAGATCGGTCGCGCACGCGTACGGCAGGCCGGACATGATGCTGCCGGCCGCGAATCGATCGGGGTACGTCGCGAGCATCACCGCGGTGAACGCCGCGCCCGCCGACAGGCCGGTGACGTAGACCCGATCCGGGGCGCTGCCGTGGGTCGCGACCTCGGTATCGACCATCTGCACGATCGACTCGGCCTCGCCGCCGGTCCGCGCGATGTCCGCCGGGCCGTACCACGTGAAGCAGCTCAGCGGCTGGTTCGCGGCGCGTTGCTGCGGGTACACCACCGCGAAGCCGAACTGATCCGCGAGCGCGTCCCAGCCCGCCGCCTCCATCGCGCTGGCGGTCTGCGTACAACCGTGCAGGACGACGACGAGCGGACGCCCGCTCGGCAGCCCCGCCGGCACGTACTCGTACATGTCGAGCGCGCCGGGGTTGCTGCCGAAGCTCGTGACGGCGGCGAGGGTAGCGGCGAGGATGACCATGGGCGGGAGACCTGCAGCGTATGTGCCTTCGCGCGCGCCAGCAAGATCAACGATCTCGGCGAAGACGCGCCGAGCTCACGCGACCGCCCTGTAGGCCGCCGCCATCACTAGAAGATATGATCGGCAAGCACGTACCCTGCGACCGGGCTCGCATCCGGGGACCAGGCGAGGTCGGCCCGGATCAGGAAGACGCGGCCCTGCTGGAGCCGGATCCCGGCGCCGGTGCCCCAGTGCAGGCCGAGCCCGGTGCCGTCGAGCTCGGGGTGCGAGACCCGCAGGTCGGTCCACAGCCGCCCGGCATCGAAGAACGTCGCGACGCCGAACTTGTACTTCTTGCCCCAGAACCTGAAGTCGTTGATGTGGGTGCGGAGCTCGACGTTGCCGAACACCTTGACCTTGCCGTAGAACGAGTAGCCGGGCACGCCGCGCACGCCGAGGCTGCCGCCGATCGCGGACGTGTTCTCGTAGCGCGACAGCTCGTAGAACGGGACATCGCCGAGCAACACGTCGCCGACGGTGCGCACCGCGAGCACCAGGCGCTTGGGGATCAGCGTCGTGTACCAGCGCAGCTGGAGATCGAATTGCTCGTACTTGTATGGAATCGCGCTGCTGATCGCGGGGCTCGCGTACACGTACAGCGAGTGATACATGCCGTCGTTCGGCGCGATCTCGTTATCGCGCGTGTC
This sequence comes from Kofleriaceae bacterium, assembly GCA_039922635.1. Taxonomy (GTDB): domain Bacteria; phylum Myxococcota_A; class Polyangia; order Haliangiales; family Haliangiaceae; genus JABFXX01. The sequence goes on from JBDTEH010000308.1 coordinate 30,775, forward strand.
GTAGACCGCGCCGGTCTGGAGCTTCACGATCGCGTGCGCCTCGTTCGCCTTGTGGTCGATCGTCGGGATCTCCATCGCGAGCGTGCTCGACGGATCGTACGTCGTGTCGTTGTAGAGGAAGTGCGCGCCGCCGACGATCGACCACGCCGGCGAGATCTTCCAGCGCGACATCACGTCGAGCTGGGGGTGCAGCCGGGTGTAGAAATCGCGCGCCGCATCGGTCTGGCTCGGGATCTTGACGTGGTTGCCGAGCCCGTAGAAGCGCAGCGCCGACTCGTGGGTGAACGCGGGCCGGATCTCGAGGCGGAGCCGGCCGTCGAGCAGCTGGGGCAAGATCAGGTTCACGAACGCATCCTCGTACGACGGAGCGAGCGGGCTGCTCTTGGTGGCGAGGAACGTCGCGAACTGGAGCTGCCACTTGTACGGCACGCTCACGCCGTCGAAGTCGGCGATCGATCCGATCGCGCCCGCGCCGAAGCCGTTATCGGTGTCGCCACCGATCAGCGGCAACACCCCTATCTCGGTGCCGGTCCGATCTGGATCGGCCGCGACGACCTTGGTGTCCTGGGCCATGGCCGTGTGAGTCAGCATCCCCAACACGATCGCGACCGCGCGCCACGGCGAGCGGTTCCGCACGGGGTTGGGGCGGTCAACGTAGCTACAGCGCGCGGCGCGACACATCGTCCGCGGACAGGTGCACCGCTCGTACCAGCGCGAGGCTAGAATTCGACCATGTCCGAGCTCTCGCGCCTTCGAGCCGGCGTGACCCCGCCGCACGTCGAGCTCCCTCGGTCGTACAACGCGGCGGTCGATCTGCTCGATCGTCACGTCCTCGAAGGTCGCGGCGACCGCGTCGCGGTGATCGACGATGACGGCCGCTACACGTACCGCGAGCTCGCGGCCCGCGCGGATCGCGCCGCCGGTGCGCTCCGCGATCTCGGCGTGCAACCGGAGCAGCGCGTCGCGCTCGTGCTGCTCGATGGCGTCGATTTCCCGGCGGCCTTCCTCGGGGCGATCAAGCTCGGCGCCGTGCCGGTACCGCTCAACACGATGCTCACGCCCGAAGACTACACGTACCTGCTGCGCGACTCGCGCGCGCGTGCGGTGATCGCGAGCGCGGCGCTGTACGGCAAGCTCGGTCCCGCGATCGCGGCGTGCCCCGGCCTCGCGGTCGCGGTCGCGGGAGCCGGCGCTGCCGCCGGCGCCGGGAACAACGCGCCGTCGTGGCGCGCGCTCGTCGAGCAGGCCGCCCCGATCACGCACGCGGCGGCGACCACGCCGGATGACATCGCGTTCTGGCTGTACTCGTCGGGCTCGACCGGCAAGCCCAAGGGTGCGATGCACCTGCACGGCTCCTTGATCTGGACCGCGGCGCTCTACGCGCTGCCGATCCTCGGGATCCGCCCCGACGACATCGTGTACTCGGCCGCGAAGCTGTTCTTCGCGTACGGCCTCGGCAACGCGCTGACCTTTCCCTTCGCGGTGGGCGCGACCGCCGTGTTGTGCAGCGAGCGGCCGGCACCCGCGACCGTGCTGCGCGTGATGCAGCAGCACCGCCCGACGATCTTCGGCGGTGTGCCGACGCTGTTCGCGCAGCTGCTCGCGGACCGGGCGTGGACGCGCGCGGCGCTGCCGGCGCTGCGGGTGTCGATGTCTGCCGGAGAGGCGTTGCCCAAGCACATC
>JBDTEH010000309.1:0-9796 GCA_039922635.1 Kofleriaceae bacterium
CGGCTATGGGCCGGCGACCGTCTCGGGCTTCGAGCTCAGCGCCGGGCTCGACTACACGCTGACCAAGAACCTGTTCGTTCGTGCACTCGCGAAGTACGAGTCGATCAGCCTGGCGTTCAAGGGCGACCCGGCGTCGCTCGCGAACACCCGGGACTCCGACCCGATGCAGGACGTCCACGGCGCAAAGGACTCGTATTTCGGCGGGATGGCGACGATCGGCTACGCGTTCTAGCGATCGATCACGACGGGACAGCGCGACTTTCGAGGCGCCCCGATCTCTCGCGCGCGCTCGTCGCGACCTGAAGCTCGAGGGCCGCAAGCTCCCCGAAGCGCGGCTGCTGAAGGACGGACGCGTGGTACACCTGCGACGCAATGCAGGCCGCCGATGTCCGCCGCACGTTCCTCGAATTCTTCAAGCAACAGGGCCACACCGTGGTCCCGTCGAGCTCGCTCGTGCCGCAGAACGACCCGACGCTGTTGTTCACGAACGCCGGCATGAACCAGTTCAAGGACGTGTTCACCGGCGCGGAGACCCGCTCGTACAGGCGCGCGACGTCGTCACAGAAGTGCGTGCGCGCCGGCGGCAAGCACAACGACCTCGATGAGGTCGGCAAGACCCCGCGTCACCACACGTTCTTCGAGATGCTCGGCAACTTCTCGTTCGGCGACTACTTCAAGCCCGACGCGATCGCGTTCGCGTGGGAGTTGCTGACCAAGGTGTACGGCATCGACCCCTCGCGCCTGGTCGTCACCGTGTACGGCGGTGATGCGGGGCTCCCCGGGATCGCGGCCGACGACGAAGCACGCGCGATCTGGAAGAAGGTCACCGGGTTCTCCGACGACCGCATCATCGGGCTCGGCAAGAAGGACAACTTCTGGCAGATGGGCGAGACCGGTCCGATGGGGCCGTGTACCGAGATCCACTTCAACTTCGATGCGACCGGGACCCAGTGGCCGACCACGGCGCCCGAGAGCTGGAAGGGCTGGCTCGAGATCTGGAACCTGGTGTTCATGCAGTTCGAGCGCCGCGAGGTCGGCGGCACGCTGCACGCGCTGCCGGCGCCGTCGGTCGACACCGGCGCGGGGCTCGAGCGCGTCACCTCGGTCGTCCAGGGCGTGCGCTCGAACTACGACACCGATCTGTTCGTGCCGATCATCGAGCGCGTCGCCCAGATCGCCAAGCTCGAGTACGGCGCCGGCAACCTCGCGACCGACACCGCGATGCGCGTGATCGCGGATCACGCGCGGTGCTCGGCGTTCTTGATCGCCGATGGCGTGTTCCCCGACAAGGGAGATCGCCAGTACACGCTGCGCCGGATCTTCCGCCGCGCGGTCCGCCACGGCCAGCAGCACCTCGAGCTCGACAAGCCGTTCATGGCCGAGGTCTGCGACACCGTGATCGACGTGATGGCTGCGGCCTACCCCGATCTCCGCGAGCGCCAGTCCGTGATCCAGAAGGTCGCGCTCAACGAGGAGACCCAGTTTCGCGCGACGCTCGAGCGTGGCATCACCAAGCTCGAGGGCGAGCTCGACGAGCTGAGGAAGACCGGCGGCGCGCAGCTCTCGGGCAAGAGCGTGTTCACGATGTACGACACGTTCGGATTCCCGGCGGACCTCACGAAGATCATGGCCGAGGAGCGCGGGCTCACGATCGACGAGCCGGGCTTCACCGAAGAGCTCGACGCGGCGCGGGCCAAGAGCCGGTTCAAGATGGGCGATGCCGTGATCGAGACCGTGTTCAAGCAGCTCGCGAGCGAGCTCGGCGCGACGAGGTTCACGGGCTACGAAGGTCGCGGCACGACCGGCGAGGGCAGGCTCGCGGCGATCGTGGTCGGCGGCCAGCGCGTCACCGTGGCCGAGGCCGGCGCCGAGGTCGCGCTGGTGTTCGACCAGACGCCGTTCTACGCGGAGAGCGGCGGGCAGATCGGGGACACCGGCACCGTCGTCAGCGCGTCCGCGAAGGTGCGGATCGACGGCACCGAGAAGCCGGCGGGTGACATGTTCGTGCTGGTCGGCGAGGTCGCGACCGGCACGCTGAAGGTCGGCGACCCGGTCAGGTTCGAGGTCGACGACGATCGCCGCGAGCGGATCCGCGCGAACCACTCGGCGACGCACCTGCTCAACCACGCGCTCAAGCACGTGCTCGGCAACCATGTCGCGCAGAAGGGCTCGCTGGTCGCGCCGGATCGGCTGCGCTTCGACTTCGCGCACTTCTCGCCGCTCACCGACGAGCAGAAGCGGCGCGTCGAGGATCTCGTCAACGCCGACATCCGCGCGAACGCGGCCAGCAAGGTCGATGTGATGCCGATCGATCAGGCCAAGCAGCGCGGCGCGGTCGCGATGTTCGGCGAGAAGTACGGCGACACCGTGCGGGTCGTCGGCATCGGCAACGAGTCGCTCGAGCTCTGCGGCGGCACCCACGTCCGGCGCGCCGGCGACATCGGGCTGTTCAAGCTGCTCGGCGAGGCCGGCGTCGCACAGGGCGTGCGCCGGATCGAGGCGGTGACCGGCGCGGGCGCGCTGGACTACTTGCGCCGGCTCGAGGACGAGCTCGCGCACGCGGCCCACGAGCTCGGGCTCAAGGGCCAGATGTTCGGCGTCGCGGCGCGCGTCGAGAAGGTGCTCGAGGCCAGCAAGGTCGCCGACCGCGAGATCGAGAAGCTCAAGGGGCGGCTCGCCTCGGGCGGCGGCGGGCGCGACCTGTTGGCCGAGGCCGTCGTGATCAAGGGCATCAAGGTGCTCGCGGCCGCGGTCGAGGTCGATGACGCGAAGGTGCTGCGCGACACCGGCGATCAGCTCAAGGACAAGCTCGGCTCGGGCGTGGTCGTGCTCGCGGGCACGGGCGGCGCCGAGGTCAGGCTCGTCGCGATGGTGACGAAGGACCTCACCGATCGGGTGCCCGCCGGAAAGCTGCTGGCCCAGGTCGCCGCGGTGCTCGGCGGCAAGGCCGGCGGGCGCGCGGACATGGCGCAAGGCGGCGGCAAGGACGTGGCGGCGGTCCCGCAGGCGCTCGTGGCCGCGCGGCAGTGGGTCGAAGACCATACCTGAGAGTCGTTCGCTGGAACTGAAGGTTTGACGGCGTGGCGTTGCCAGCGGGATACTTACGGGAGGCCCGCAACCGGGCCGAGCCATGCCCGCCGACGATCCCAGCGCGGCGCGACCTGCGCCGGTCGTGCTCCGCATCAAGCTGCGCTACGACGACGTCGACACGATGGTGCAACGGTTTGCACCGAACGTCGGTAAGAGCGGCTTGTTCTTGCCGACCCGTTCGCTGCAGCCGGTCGGTACCGAGATCAAGTTCGAGCTCCGCATCGCGAACGACACGCCGGTGCTGGTCGGGCTCGGGCGGGTCAAGGCGGCCAAGGCACCTGACCCCGCGAACCCGCGAGCGACGTTCGGGATGGCGATCGAGCTCCTGCGCGTCACGCGCGAAGGCCGCGACGTGATCATCCGGATGATCGAGCGCCGCCGCGCGCTGGGGCTCGCGGACGTCGCGATCCCGATGCCGGAGGACCTCGAGGCCGCCAAGCGCGCGGACGTCGAGACCGCACCGCGCGCGGAGACGGCGGCGATCGTGCGCGATGCGATGGCGACCGCCGCCGACAGCGCGCCGATCCTGGCGACGCCACCACGCGCGCGGGCGCCGTCCGAGGCGCTGTTGACCGCTCCGCGCCCGTCGGCCGGGCCGTTCGCGATCGCACGTTCCGTCGTGGCCCGGCCGAGCGCGCCGATGCTCGCGCCCGAACCGGTCCGCCCGAAGCGGCCGCGTCTGGCGGACGTGATCGCGAAGGCGGGCGAGCTCGCGGGCTCGGCGTTCGCGTTCGAGACGCTGCCAGAGCTCGACGAACACGTCGATGTCGCGAAGGCGCTCGCGCGCGCGCACGCGCTCGCGGGTTCGAGTGACCTCGATGCCGAGCTCGCGGCGTTGCGCGAGAGCTCGGCGGCGCCGCTTGCGGAGATCAGCATCGAGGCGGCCTCGGCGGAGCTCGCTCGCCAGCTCGGCGGCGCCGCGATCGGCAAGCGGATGCGTGGCCAGAGTGGGCCGATCAGCGCGCCGGTCACCGCGCTCGGCACGGCGGAGGTCTCGACGGTGCCGCCACCGCCGCCCGCCGTCGAAGCACTGCGCGAGCGCCCGGCGACATCGAGCTCGGAGATGGACCAGCTCGCGGCCGAGGAGGCGGCGGCGATCGCGGCGACGCGCGGTGCCGGTGTCGTCGCGATCGAGCGCGCCGACGAGCCGCCGGAGCCGCCCGCGAAGGCCGTCGCGCCGCACGAGGCGGTGACGCGTATCGCCGAGCTCCCGGCGCCGTTCGTGGCTGTGGCCAGCGGGTCCGACTCCCAGGCGGAGGGAACGGCTCGTGCCCCGGCGAGGATCGTCGAGGACGACCCGGAGCTGATGTCGTTCGAGCGTGCGCTCGATGCGGCGCGCGTTCATACCGGCGTCGCCACCCCCGCCGCGCCGCTCTCTCACGATCCGGACGACGACATCGCGGAGCTCGACCCCGACGACATCGAAGAGCTCCCCGGCGAGAGCACGCAGATCGGCCAGCATCCGGATCCGAACATCGGCACCGCGCCGGCGGTCGAGCTCGCGGACAGCCTCGATCGGCAGCTCGACGAGGCCGAGCGCGATGCTCGCGAGCTCGCGAGCTCGATCGAGCAAGCGGCCCGGCTGTACGAGGCGGAGCTCGCGCAGCTCCCCGAAGCGTCCGCCGAGGAAGCGCGCGCCGACGACGACTTTGCCGAAGAAGAGATCTCGGACCTCGACGTGCTCGCCGAGGCCGATGCGGACGACGCGGATCTATTGTCGTCGAACGCCGAACGCGAGAGCCAGGACGCCGCGCCGGCCTACGTACCTCCCGAGCACGTCGCGCACGAGCATCCCGCCGAACAGGACCTGTACGCGCAGGCCGTCGCGCCGTATGCGCAGCCCGATCCGTATGCGCAGCCGGATCCGTATGCGGAGCCCGCGGCGTACGCGGAGCCCGCGGCGTACGTCGATCCGTACAAGCACGACCCCTACGCGCCGCTGCCGGTTGCCGCGTACGACCCGGATCGCCAGAGCACCTTCGAACCGGACGCTGCCGAGCCGAGTGCGCTCGCGAACCCGTCCGATCCGTACGGTGAACAACAGCTCGACGATCCGGCCTACGCCGCCGAGCATGCGTACGCCCAGCAGGTGTATCAGCAACGCGGCACGCCCGCCGCCACGCCGCACCGCAAGCGCCCCGAGGACGAGGACTTCGACTTCGCGGCACAGCTCGATCTCGGTGATGACAGCGGCACCCGTCATCCGCCGGCACCGTACGCGGACGGCTACGACGTGCCGAGCGAGTACACGTTCGCCGAGCGGCTGCCGAATCGCGCGCCGAGCTACGCGGATACCCCCATCATCCCCGAGATTCCCGGCCTCGACGAGGCGCTCGAGTTCGACGAGCCTCATCAATTCGCGACCCAGACCCCGGCACCTCCGATGCCGCGCTCCGCGGAGTCGCGCTCGCAGTCCGCGCGCCTCTCGTCCGAGGACCCGATCGACTTCGACGAGCCACATGGCTTCGCCGGCGGGCCTGCCGACGATCTCGAGAGTGCGCTGTCGACGCTCGACGTCGACCTCGATCACCTCGAGGTCCCGCGCGCCGCACGCACGCGCCTACCGCGCGCACGACGCGCGAGCGATCGCGGCTCGCGCCCGCTGCCGGGCATGCCGCCCGAGCGCGCTCCCGGCGACCCTCCGACCGGCCGCACGACGCCGCGACCCACGCGCCAGCCGTCGGCGCCGCCCGCGCGCGTCACCGCAAAGCGTCAGACCGCCGCTCCGCCGGTGCCTGCCGCGGCGAAGCGCCCGGCCGTGCCGCGTGCCGCGAGCGAGGACGACGGTGTGCTGATCGACTTCGACGACGACGACTGAGCACATTGCGCCGCACCGGCGCGCGCGGAGCCTAGCCGAGCCCGGGATGGGCGAGCGCTTGGATCAGGGCGGGGCGGTCGCCCGCAGACTGGTTCCACAGCTCGATGATCCGATCGGCCTGCGTGCGGCCCGTGCTCGCGATCGCTTCGACCGGCGCAAGCAACGAGATCGCCGCCGGCGCGACGCGGCCGAGGCCGTCCTTCGCGATCGCGACCAGCTGCTTCGCGAGCTCGCCGAGCGTGTGACGGCCGGCGCGCGTGGCGAACCCGGCGCGCGGCACCTCGTCGGCGATGCGCTCGCGCTCCGGGTACGTGAGCTCGGCGGTCAGCTCGGTCGCCGCGGCGCGCGCGGTCGGATCGTAGAGCAGGCCGCGCATCAGCGGCCCGAGCGCGGCGTTCATCTCCATCGACCCGCAGTCGCAGCCGCGGACCTCGATGAACTTCTTGAGCCGGCCCTCGGGGAACAACGTCGAGAGGTGGAGCGCCCAGTCGGCGCGCAGCGCGCGCTCACCGCTCCAGCCATGCGCCATGAACTGCCGGAACGTCAGATTCGCGGGGACGCGGCGATAGCCGTTGCGATAGACGAAGTACATCGGGACGTCGAGCGCCCACTCGGTGTACGCGGTGAACACGTCGTCTTCGGCGAACACGAACGGCACGAGGCCGGCGCGCGCGTTATCGGTGTCGCGCCAGATCCACGCGCGATAGCTCTGATAGCCGCTGACCTGTTCGTCGACGATCGGCGAGGCGGCGTATAACGCGGTCAAGATCGATGTCACCGAGTACAGGCAGCGCATCTTCGCCGCGGCGTCGGGCTCGTCCGCGAAGTCGAGGTTGGCCTGGACGGTTGCGGTGCGCTGCATCATGTCGAGGCCGCGCGTGCCCACGGTCGGCATGTACGCGTGCATGACGTGGTAGCGGTCCTTCGGCATCCACGGGATGTCGGCGCGCGTGCCGAACGGGCGCAGGCCGATCGCCAGCCACGCCAGCCCGAGCGGCTGCGACGCGGCGGCGAGCTCTCGAACATGCGCGTCGAGGTCGGCCGCAAACGTCGCGTCATCGGTGACGGGTGGGCCCGCGAGCTCGAACTGGCCGCCGGGCTCGATCGTGATCTGGGCATCGCCGCGCGCGATCGCGATGGGGTGGCCGTCCTCGAGCACCGGCTCGCCCTGGTTGGCGGCGAACGCGCGGAGCAGCGCGCCGATCCCGTGCGGTCCGTCGTAGGGCGGCGCCTCGCCGGTGGCGCGGATCACGCCGATCAGCTCGTGCTCGGTGCCGACGCGCCACTTGCTCGCGGGCTTGCCCGCGGTGGCGAAGTACGCGCGCAGATCGTCGAGCGTTCGCACGGGGACGGCATCGTGTTCGTCGACGAGGTGCACGCGGTTCCGGTGGACTCTAGGGGGTGATCTCCCTGGCGTCAATCGCGTGTGGTAGCGTCGCGTCGTGCACGGTGTGTTGCTCGATCACCCCGGTTTCGTCGCGAGCCGAGCGCGCCTGCTCGAGCTGCTGCGCACGTACGCGTTTCAGCAGCGCGAGGTCACGTTGTCCTCGGGCCTGAAGTCGAACTTCTACATCGATTGCAAGCAGGTCAGCCTCGCGGCCGAGGGCGCCACGTTGATCGGCGAGCTGTTTCACCTCGTGATCGAGCAGGTCGCGCCGTCGGCCGTCGCGGTCGGTGGGCTGACCCTCGGCGCTGATCCGCTCGCGACCGCGACCAGCATCCTGGGCTTTCAGGCAGGTAAGCCGCGCGCCACGTTCATCGTGCGCAAGGAACCCAAGGGCCACGGCACGAACCAGTGGGTCGAGAGCACGGCGTTGCCCGCCGGCGCACCGGTCGTGATCCTCGAGGATGTGGTCACGACCGGGGCCTCGACCTTGCGCGCGATCGAACGCGCGCGAGCTGCCGGCCTCACGGTCCTGCACGCGCTCGGCCTGGTCGATCGCATGGAGGGGGGCCGCGAGGCGGTCACCGCGCAGGCGCCGCTGACCACGCTGTTCACCAAGCACGACTTCCTGCCCGAATGAAGCACCTCGCCGCGTTCGCGTTCGTGCTCGCCGCGTGCGGTGGCAGCGCCTCCGTGCGCCTCGACGAGGGCTGGCCCACCGCGGCTCCGGATTACGACGACACGACGAGCGCATGGACGAGCCACGCCACCATGCGCGGAGAGTTTCAGGAGGCCGCGTCGCTCGACGCGATCTTCAAGTCGCCCGACTGGCGTGCGGCGCACGCCGCGCGCGAGGCCGACCATCGGGGCCTCGAGGGCGCGGCGCGTGACGCGTTGCTCGTGGAGGCGCGCGCCGACATGGCGGGGCCCTACGAGGTCGAACTGTTGCTGACGACGTGGGATCGCAAGGAGAACGACCTCGATCGGGGCAAGAAGAGCATCTGGCGCGTCGTGCTCGTCGACGACCAAGGCACCCAGCTCGCGCCGCTCGAGATCGTGAAGGACAAGCGCCCGCCGTACGTGCTCAAGGCCGAGTTTCCGTCGTTCAGCGACTTCTCGACCGCGTACATCGCGCGGTTCCCGCGGACCGAGCCGATCCTCGGCGCCAACGTTCACGCCGTCCGGCTCCGCATGAGCAGCGAGCGCGGTGCGCTCCAGGTGACCTGGGCGCCGCGCTGAGCCGCGACTCGAGGTGCACGGTTCAGCGCGGCTTGTGCTTGCGACCGAACACGCGATCCCAGAATTTCGGCGGCTCGTAGCCTTCGTCGAGGTCGTCGAACGACTCGAGCTTCGGGACGGCGTGGGTGTGGCCCTTGGTCTCGGAGGCGCTGAAGAACGCTTCTTCTTCCTGCGTGAACGCGACCGCATCCCTGCGGACCTCGCTGACCAGCAGCTCCTTCGAGGAAGAGGCCGCGTCGCCCAGGGACGGCGCGGCCGCGGCCTTCGCCGTTGCCGCGCTGATCGCGGCGTGGGCGGCGGCGAGGTCGGCGACGAGCCCCGCGGGATCAGACTCGTCCCGCGATCGGCTCGCTGTCGGGGTCGGGGTCGGGGTCGGGGTCGGGGTCGGGCTCGGGGTCGGGCTCGGGCTCGGGCTCGGGGTCGGGGTCGGGGTCGGGGTCGGGGTCGGGGTCGGGCTCGGGCTCGGGCTCGGGCTCGGGCTCGGGGTCGGGCTCGGGGGAATCGGGCCCACGTCGATCAAGATCGAGGGACCTCTCGTGACCTGCGCGCCGCTGGACTGCGCCGCCTGCCGGATCTCGCCGCGGGTCTCCGTCGCAGGCCCGTCGTGCTCCACAGGAGGACGCCGATCGCCCAGCGGAGCGGTCTCGAGCGCGGCGAGCTCTGCGCGCGGCGAGCCTTCGGGAGCCGTGGGGCGAACCGGCTCCGCGACGAGCGGGTTGGCGCTCGCTGTGGGCGCGCGCACCGAGACGACCGGGATGCTGGTGACGGTCGCGGTATCGGAGGCGCCGACCACGGTCATCTGGTCGGCGAGCTGTACGGTAGCGGTCGAGGTCTCGGACACCGTGATCGGCGTCGCGACGATGACGCGCGTCGACCCGCGATCGTCGGCGGGCGAGACGACCTGTGCGACGAGGTCTCGCACCAGCGACGCCGCGTCGGTCGAGCGCGTGCGTTCGCGCTCGGGGCTGGTCTCGGGCGACGCGCTCGCGATCGACGTTGCGGTCGCGGGCGCGCCGGTCAGCACGCTCGGCTCCGCCGGCGTCGCGATCATCGAGGCGGCCGCGCGCTCCGCTTCTGCGCGCTTCGCATCGGCGGCCTCGCGGTCGCGTGCCTGCGTGGCTTCGGCAACCGCCTTGGCCTCGGCCTCGGCAACCGCCTTGGCCTCGGCAACCGCCTTGGCCTCGGCAACCGCCTTGGCCTCGGCAACCGCCTTGGCCTCGGCAACCGCCTTGGCCTCGGCAACCGCCTTGGCCTCGGCAACCGCC
>JBDTEH010000310.1:0-21739 GCA_039922635.1 Kofleriaceae bacterium
GCGAACGAGTGTTCGTAGCGAGTGATCGGGGAGGAGATCCTCGTCCGCGCCGTCTTCCATCGTCGATTTGGCGGGCGCGGGCGCAGGCGCAGGCGAGTAAGGGAGCGAGGATCTCCGCAAAGGGGCAAAGGGGCAAAGGGGCAAAGGCGCGGCTATCGGAGGGGCGCGCGGGCCGCACGCAACCAGAGCGCGTGGAGTTCGATACCGGTCACGTGCGCGAACCATCGGCCTGGGTGAACGAGTGTTCGTAGCGAGTGATCGGGGAGGAGATCCTCGTCCACGCCGTCTTCCATCGTCGATTTGGCGGGCGCGGGCGCAGGCGCAGGCGAGTAAGGGAGCGCGGATCTCCGCAAAGGGGCAAAGGGGCAAAGGGGCAAAGGGGCAAAGGGGCAAAGGGGCAAAGGGGCAAAGGGGCAAAGGCGCAAAGGGGCAAAGGGGCAAAGGGCAAAGGGGCAAAGGCGCGGCTATCGGAGGGGCGCGCGGGCCGCACGCAACCAGAGCGCGTGGAGCTCGATACCGGTCACATGCGCGAACCATCGGCCTGGGTGAACGAGTGTTCGAATCGAGTGATCGGCGCGGCGATCGCTGTGCATCGCCAGCTCGGTCCTGGGTTTCTCGAAAGCACCTACGAAGCGGCGCTCGCCCTCGAGCTCGAAGCGAGAGAGATCGCATTCGAACGTCAGCACGTGATCGTCGTTCGCTACAACGGTGTTCCGATCGCGGAGCAACGAATCGATTTGCTCGTAGAAGAGGTCCTCGTCGTCGAGCTCAAATCGCTAGCGGAGTTGAGCTCCGTGCATATTGCCCAGACCCGCGCGTATCTGGCGGCTGCGCAGCTCGAGCTCGGTCTGTTGATCAACTTCAATGTCCCGTACCTACGCGACGGAATCAAACGTGTCGTGTGGTCGCGCTGATCGCGTAAGTCCCTCGCCCGGCGAGGTGTCTTGGGCCCTCTGGGCCCTCTGGGCCCTCTGGGCCCTCTGGGCCCTTTGCGCCCTTTGCCCCTTTGCCCCTTTGCCCCTTTGCGGAGATCCGCGTCCCGTTACGAAATCCGGCTAGCGCCGGCGCCGCTTCTTGCGCCCCGCGGGACCGGACTTGCTATCCGGTTTGTCGTCGTCGCCTTCGCCTTCCTGCTCGTCCTTCGCGACCGGGATCGATCCACTCGACGTCGCTGGATCGAGGCCGAGCGCCGCCAGGTCGACCGCGTTCATCGCGATCGTGCGCTTGCCATCGTCGTGGAGCGCCGCCATCGCCGGGTTGCTCTCCATCACCGGGATCACCTGGGTGTCGCCCTCGGGAGCGAGCTTGTCGGGATCGATCGCCTGCTGGACGGCGGTGTTGCGGCCATCATCGACGAGCTCGGGCACCGCGCCGGCGTTCGAGCCGCGCTTGCTGCGCACGATCCCGACCGGCGGAGCGGCCTCGACCCTCACGACATCGGGCAGCTCGACCTTCGCCTTCCACCACGCCTTCGCCGCGTCGACCTCGAGGCGCGGCCGCACCGTCATGCCCGGCGGCAGCTCGCCCGCAACCTCGCGCACGTCGGTGACGATCGCATCGAACCGGGTACCGTCGCCGCTCGCGATCCCGATCGACGTACCGACCGGCATCGGCGCGGCCAGCTCGAGATATCCGCTGGTCGGTCGCACCTCGGTCAGCTTCACGTGGTGGCCGAGTGCCAGACCGCGATACGTGAGATCCACGAAGCTCTCGCTCATCGTGCAGGAGTATAAGACCTTCGTGGGCCTCCGGGATCGGTTGAAGCGGCTGCGCGAGTCGGTTCCCGGCGACGACATCGCGAGTCGGACCCAGGCGCTCGTGGTGCGCCAGAACGAGTTCGGCTTCGACCCGTTCGGGATGTCGCGCGAGTCGCTCGGCACCGTGATCCGGTTCGCGCGGTTCATGTACCGCCACTACTTCCGCGCCGAGGCGTTCGGGATCGAGAACCTGCCGAGCACCGGGCGCGTCGTGCTGGTCTCGAACCATTCCGGCCAGCTCCCGTTCGACGCGCTGGTGATCGGCAGCGCGTGCTTCCTCGAACCGCCGCAGCCGCGCCTGGTCCGCGCGATGGTCGAGTTCTTCGTCCCGACGGTCCCGTTCGCGTCGTACCTGTTCGCGCGCTGGGGGCAGATCACCGGCACGCCCGAGAATTGCCGCCGCCTGCTCGCGGCCGACGAGGCCGTGCTCGTGTTTCCGGAAGGCGCACGCGGGATCTCGAAGCCGTTCTCGAAGCGCTACCAGCTCGCGGAGTTCGGCACCGGCTTCATGAGGCTCGCGCTCGAAGCGAACGCGCCGATCGTCCCGATCGCCGTGATCGGCGCCGAAGAACAAGCGCCCGCGATCAACCTCAAGCGCCTCGCGAAGCTGGTCGGCGCACCTGCCCTGCCGATCGTGCCGTATCCGCCGTTCGTGGCCGCGTGGCCGCTGCCCGTCAAGTACCGGCTCCACTTCGGGGAGCCGATGCGCTTCACGGCCGGCCCCGACGACGACGACGACGACCTCGCCGACAAGGTCAAGCAAGTGCGTCACCGCATCGAGGGCATGATCCATCAAGGGCTGAGCGGCCGAAAGCACGTGTTCTGGTGAGCACCGTCGTGATCACCGGGATCGCGGGGCGGCTCGGCCGGATCGTCGCGCGCCGCCTCCATCACGAGCTCGGCTGGAACATCGTCGGGCTCGATCGGCGGCCGATGCCGGGCCGGCCCAAGGACATCGAGCATCACCAGGTCGATCTGCGCAGCAAGAAGGCGCGCGACGTGCTTCGCGATGCCGACGCGCTGGTTCACCTCGGTGTCATGCACGATCCGCGAGCGCGCGCGAGCGAGCTGTACTCGTGGAACATCACCGGCACCACCAAGCTGCTCGAATACTGCCAGGTCCACGCCGTGCCGAAGGTCGTGCTGCTGTCGTCGGCAAACGTCTACGGTCCGCGCCCCGATAACCCGCAGTTCCTCACCGAGGACGCACCGCTGCTCGCCGCGCAGCGCTTCCCGGCGATGCGCGATCTCGTCGAGATCGATCACCTCGTCTCCACGTTCCTGTGGCGCGCGCGGGAGCTCGAGACGGTGGTGTTGCGGCCGGTCCACATCGTCGGTCCGGTCCACAACGCGCCCTCGAACTACCTGCGCATCGAGCGCCCACCGGTGTTGCTCGGCTTCGATCCGATGGTGCAGCTCGTCCACGTGCTCGATGTTGCCGAGGCGATCGTCCAGGCGCTCGTGCCCGGACGGCGCGGCATCTACAACATCGTGGGTCCAGGCGAGGTGCCGCTGTCTGCCATCTTGCGCGAGCTCGGCCGCGAGGGTCGCCGGATCCCGCATCCGCTCGCGAAGCCGCTGCTCTCGCTCGCGTTCGCGTTCGGGGTGTCCAGCTTCCCGGTCGCCGAGCTCGATTTCATCCGGTACGTCTGCATGGTCGATGGGAGGCGCGCGGCCGCCGAGCTGGGATTTCGCCCCCGGTTCGGGTTGCGAGAGACCATCCGCGCAGTGGACGAAGCGGCGTGATAACGGAGGGCCTTGTCGCCGCTGGGGTGATCTGCGTCGCCCAAAAAGGCAAAGAGTCCCGCACCGATCCGTATCTCGGGGCCACACCACGTGTAGCCCGCTGTTCACAGTCAGATTTCCGGGGGTTGCTCCCGCCTAGGCCGATGAATCGGCCGACATCGGCAACCGTAGAGCCGACCACCGCGTCAGACCGTGGTCCCCCTCGATTTTCCGGGCATTTTTGTCAGACCTCGGACGCGTGTTCGCCAAAACCCACCACCACGTGTCAAAACGTACCTGGCTTCTCAAGCAGTTCGATCCCTTCGCCACAATGGCACGTCAACTGCTTATGCTCTCGTTCACCGCACGCCCTTACCCCCAAGGAACCCAGATGAACAAGCTGCTCCGCTCCATCTCGCTGCTGGTCACCGCCGGCGCTCTCACCTCCCTCGCGGGCTGCGAGCTCTACTTCGGCGACCACGGCAACAACAACAACAACGACACCTGGAACTACTGTGGCTCGGACGGCCTGTACCAGTGTCAGGGCGACAGCTGTGAATGGGTGAGCTCGACCTGCCCCAGCGGCATGGGTAGCGGTAGCAGCACGGGCAGCGGCAACGGCTCGGGCTACGAGTGCACCTCGAACACCGACTGCGCGGCGGGCTGCTATTGCGCGGACGGCACCTGCAACGAGGGCGGCTTCTGCTCGACCGACGCCGACTGCGGCAGCGGCTACCATTGCGATACGCAGCGCAGCTCGTGCGAGCCGAACACGCCGCCGGCTAACACCTGCGACTACGACAACCAGTGCGCGACCGGCCAGTACTGCGCGCCGGACCACACCTGCCAGGCGACCTGTACCTGCACCAACGACACCGAAGCGCAGCAGCAGGGCTACGGCTGGTGCGACGAGACTCGTGGCACCTGCCTCCCCGGTCAGGATCCGAACGGTAGCTGCGGCAGCGCGATCACCTGCACCACGGCGATGCCGACCTGTCCCTCGGGTCAGATCGCGCTGTCGATCGACGGCTGCTGGACCGGTCAGTGCCGCGCGATCGACTCGTGTGACGTGCCGGCGACCTGCCAGCGCATCAACGACGAGAACGACTGCTTGAACCGCACGGCCGATTGCTCGCCGACGTACACCGGCCTCAACTGTACGAAGTCGGACGGCACCGCCTGTACCTCGGGCGACAGCGGCTGCACGTGCCAGTCGTTCGTGTTCGCGACGTGCACCAGCCGCACGCCGAACTGAGCAGCTTCGAGCCCCAGGTAAAGGCAACGGTGCAGAGGCGGGTCGCCGACGGGCGTCCCGCCTTTTTGCGTTTTCGGCTAAGGTCAGGCATGGGCTTCGAGTTCTCCGAGACGATGGCCGGGACCGTCGAGTGGGACGCCGACCCCGGCAAGCGCCACCCCTTCCGGTTCGACATCACGGCGCACGCCGAGTCGACCCGCGCGCACCTCGCGGACGGTCGTGCCGCGATCCGCGGCACGATCTACGCGCCGCCCAAGACGCGCAGCGCGCCGGCCGAGGGCACGATCACGATCCGCGTGCTCGGTGGAAAGTTCATCCGCTACGAGCTCGGCTTCACCGGGGACGACGGCCAGCACTACGAGCTGGTCGGCCAGAAGGACCTTTCCTACCTGCGCCCGTTCACCACGTTCACGACGCTCCCGGCGGAGATCGTAGATGCGCAGCATCACAAGGTCGGGACCTGCGTGACCCGCTTCGATCTCAAGCGGCATTGGTGGCGCTTCCTGCGCTCGTTTCGACCCAGGTGATGGGCTACGGGCTGCCTGCTGGGCTGCCCGATTCGGCAGGGCAATTGATGCTTGTGGCAGGGAGAATTCGTGAACACGTGGTAAGAACCGCGACGGCATCTCATGGGACTCATTCAAACAATCTTCGGAAGTAAGAACCAGCGAGAGCTCAAGAAGCTCCAGCCGCTCGTCGCGAAGATCGCCGAGCTCGAGCCCTCCATGAAGGCCAAGAGCGACAGCGAGCTCAAGGCGGTCACCAACGAGCTCAAGCAGAAGCTCGCTAACGGCGCGACGCTCGACGACGTCCTTTGTGAAGCCTTCGCGGCCGTCCGCGAGGCAGGTGTCCGCGTGCTCGGCATGCGCCACTACGATGTCCAGATGGTCGGCGGCATCGTGCTGCACCAGGGCCGGATCGCCGAGATGCGGACCGGCGAGGGCAAGACGCTGGTCGCGACCCTGCCCTGCTATCTCAACGCGTTGTCCGGCAAGGGCGTCCACGTCGTCACGGTCAACGATGACCTGGCGCGCCGCGATGCCGAGTGGATGGGCCAGCTCCACAAGTTCATGGGGCTCTCCACGGGCGTGGTGGTCCACGGCCTCGACGATTACGAGCGCCAGGCCAGCTACAACTGCGACATCACGTACGGCCAGAACAACGAGTTCGGCTTCGACTACCTGCGCGACAACATGAAGACCGCGCCGGACCGCATGGTCCAGCGCGGCCTCCACTATGGCATCGTCGACGAGGTCGACTCGATCCTGATCGACGAGGCCCGCACGCCGCTCATCATCAGCGGCTCCGCCGAGGAGTCCGCCGACCTCTACGTCAAGGTCGACCGGATGATCCCGCGGCTCAAGCGCGAGGTCGACTTCACCGTCGACGAGAAGGCGCACAGCGCCATGCTCACCGACGACGGCGTCGAGAAGATGGAGCAGCTGCTCTCCGTCGAGAACCTGTTCGAGGCCAAGAACATCCAGCTCGTCCACCACGTCAACCAGGCGCTGCGCGCCCACACCTTGTACAAGCGCAACGTCAACTACCTGGTCGAAGAGGGCAAGGTCGTGATCGTCGACGAGCACACCGGCCGCAAGATGCCGGGGCGGCGCTGGAGCGATGGCCTGCACCAGGCGATCGAGGCCAAGGAAGGCGTCACGGTCGAAGAAGAGAACCAGACGATCGCGACCGTCACGTTCCAGAACTACTTCCGCATGTACAAGAAGCTGTCCGGCATGACCGGCACCGCCGACACCGAAGCGGCGGAGTTCCAGGAGATCTACAAGCTGTTCGTCAGCGTGATCCCGACGAACAAGCCGATCACCCGCAAGGACATGTCCGACCTCGTCTACAAGAACGAGGCCGGCAAGTTCCGCGCGGTCGCGCAGGACATCGAGGATTGCTACAAGCGCGGCCAGCCGGTGCTCGTCGGCACCGTCTCGGTCGAGAAGTCCGAGGTCGTGGCGAACTTCCTCAAGCAGAAGGGGATGCCGTTCAACGTCTTGAACGCGAAGCAGCACCAGCGCGAGGCTTCGATCGTCGCGCAGGCCGGCCGCAAGGGCGCGATCACGATCGCGACCAACATGGCCGGCCGCGGCACCGACATCTTGCTCGGCGGCAACTTCGAGGCGATGGCCAAGGATGCGCTCGAGGAGGAGAAGGACAAGCTCGCCGCCGAGGCCGCAGCCGCGCAGGCGAACCCCGATGACGCGACCGGCGGTCCCTACCGCGGGTCGAGCCAGCCCGAGTTCGACGAGGTCAAACGCCTCGAGCAGCTCACGGCGGAGTTCAAGGCCCAGTGCGAGGCCGAGAAGCAAGAGGTGCTCGCGGCCGGTGGCCTCAAGATCGTCGGCACCGAGCGCCACGAGTCCCGCCGCATCGACAACCAGCTGCGCGGTCGCGCGGGACGCCAGGGCGATCCGGGGACCTCGCGGTTCTACCTGTCGCTCCAGGACGACCTGTTGCGGATCTTCGGCCTCGATCGCATGGCCGGCCTGATGGAGCGGCTCGGTCTCGAGGAGGACGTGCCGATCGAGTCACCGATGGTGACGCGCTCGATCGAGAACGCGCAGAAGAAGGTCGAGGGCCGCAACTTCGATCAGCGCAAGAACGTCCTCGAGTACGACGACGTGATGGACCAGCAGCGCAAGACGATCTACGCGCTCCGCCGCCAGGTCCTCGACGGCCGCTACCACGCGGAGCCGACCGCGGTCGAGCAAGAGGCCGGCATCGTGCCCGAGCCGGTCAAGGAGAGCGGCGACTGGACGGTCGAATCGCTGACCCCCGATCTCGAGCCGAAGGTGGCCGAGATGGTGAAGGTGATCAAACAGAAGGTGAAGGAGCGCGACGAAGCGGTCGCGCGCGGCGAGACCGTCGCCGATATCCGGCCCGGGTGGCGCGTGCTGCGTGCCGAGATCTGGCGCCAGTTCGGCACGCTGCTCGATCTCGAGAAGCCCTACGAAGCCAGCGCCGGCGGCCCGGAAGATAGCGCGTCGCTGATCGCGTTCTGCACGGCCGGTGTGGTCGCCTCGCAGATCCAGCAGCGCGAGCGGCTCTACGACCTGACCTACCAGCGGATGAGCGCCGTGATCGACGAGGTCCTCGATCCCGAAAAGGTCGAGGACGAGTGGGATTGGGACCAGCTCGAGGACGCGCTCGCCGAGCAGTTCAACATGAAGCTCGAGGTCGAGCCCAGCACGCCCGACGAAGCCGCCGTGCAGATCTGGCCCAAGCTCGAGGCCAAGCTCAAGGAGCGCGAGGAGGACCTGTCGCGGGCGTGGTTGCTCTACTTCCAGCGCCACTTCTCGCTCGAGGAGATCGATCAGCAGTGGATCGAGCACCTCAAGACGATGGACGCGTTGCGCGAGGGCATCGGCCTACAGGGCTACGGCCAGAAGGATCCGAAGAAGGAATACAAGAAGGCCGGCTACTCGATGTTCCAGGAGATGATGCACCGGATCCAGGAGAACACGATCCAGAAGCTGTTCCGGGTCCAGATCCAGAAGCAGGAAGAGGCCAAGGCCATCCCCGCGGTCAAGGAACAGCAGCTCGGCGAGCTCCAGGAGCGCGGCGTCGCCGACAAGAACGAGGACGAGGCGGAGATCGCGGCCCAGGCCGCGCGCGCCGGACGCGGCAAAGCGCGCACCGCGGGCGATGGCACGGTGACCGCGCCGGTCAAGCGCGAGCGGCCCAAGGTCGGCCGTAACGACCCCTGCCCGTGCGGCAGCGGCAAGAAGTACAAGAAGTGCCACGGCAAGGATGAAGAGGGGCAGGACGTCGCCTGATCCGCGGCCCGATCCGCGGCTTGATCCGCGGTTCTTTGTCGCGCATCTAACTGGCGCGTCGCGTCATCCGAAGTCGTTGGAATTCTAAACAAACCGAGATTGAAATCCGCTCGGTTTCACGGCAATGCTGCGCCCATCCACATGCGTATTGGCGTCCCCAAAGAGATCAAGACTCAAGAATATCGCGTCGGCATGACCCCGGCAGGCGTCGCGATCCTCACGCAACGCGGTCACACGGTGTTCGTCGAGCAGAACGCGGGCCAGGGCTCGGCGATCCCCGACGATCAGTACGTCAAGGCCGGCGCGAAGATCCTGGCGACCGCCGACGAGGTCTGGGCGCAGGCCGACATGGTCGTGAAGGTCAAGGAGCCGATCGCGCCCGAGTTCCCGCGGATGAAGAAGGATCTGCTGCTGTTCACCTATCTCCACCTCGCGGCAGCGCACGAGCTCGGCAAGGAGCTGCTCCACCGCGGCGTCAACGGGGTCGCGTACGAGACGCTCGAGCCGACGCCGGGCGACCTGCCGCTGCTGACGCCGATGTCCGCGGTCGCGGGCCGGATGTCGGTGCAGGCCGGCGCGACCTACCTCGAGCGCGAGCGCGGCGGCAAGGGCGTGCTGCTCGGCGGCGTGCCCGGCGTCAAGCGCGGCCGCGTCACGATCATCGGCGGCGGCGTGGTCGGCTCGAACGCGTGCAAGATGGCCGTCGGCCTCGGCGCGAACGTCACCGTGCTCGACGTGAATCTCAAGATGCTCGCGTACCTCGACGACATCTACGCGGGCCGGATCTCGACGCAGTACTCCGATCCGCTCAGCATCGAGACGGCCGTGCTCGAGAGCGATCTCGTGATCGGCGCCGTGCTGATCGCCGGCGCGCGCGCGCCGCGCCTGGTCACCGCGAAGATGGTCAAGGAGATGGAGCCCGGCTCGGTGATCGTCGACGTCTCGATCGATCAGGGCGGCTGCATCGAGACCGCGCGGCCCACGACCCACGACAACCCGACCTACCTGGTCGACGACGTCATCCACTACGGCGTCGCGAACATGCCGGGCGCGGTGCCTCGCACGTCGACCTACGCGCTCACCAACGCGACGATCCGCTACGTCGCGATGCTCGCCGACCACGGCCTCGAGAAGGCGGTCGCCAAGACCCCGTACATGGTGAGCGGGATCAACACCTACAAGGGCTCCGTGCCCCACGCCGCGGTCGCCGAGGCGCTGGGTGTGCCCCACACGCCGTTCAAGGCCTAGTACAATTTCGAGGCCTTGCGAGATTTCCCAGGACGGGAACAATCGCAACCGCGGACCGGTAAACACTCCTGAATGCAGGCCGCGAAACAAAAGCGCAGCGAGTTCGAGCGCCAGGCGTTGGTCCACATGGATTCGCTGTTCGGGGCCGCCTACCGGCTGACCCGTAACGCGCGCGACGCGGAGGACCTCGTCCAGGACTCGCTGCTCCGCGCGTATCGCTTCTGGGACTCGTTCCAGCGCGATTCGAACTGCAAGGCGTGGCTGCTGCGGATCGTCACGAACACGTTCATCAACGAGTATCAGCGCAAGAAGCGGTCGCGCGAGGTGCTCGACGCCGCGTCCGCGGAACAAGACGCCACCGACGGCGTGTTGGTCCAGGCGCTGGCCGCCGACAAGCAATCGCCGCAACAAGCGATGCTCGCCGCGAGCGTGTCGGACGACGTCCAGCGCGCGCTCGAGCAGCTGCCCGAGGACTTTCGCACCGCGGTGATCCTGTGCGACATGCAGGGCCTGTCCTACAAGGAGATCGCCGAGATCATGGAGTGCCCCGTCGGGACCGTGATGTCGCGCTTGTTCCGCGGCCGCAAGCTGCTCGCCGCGGCGCTGCGCGAATTCGCGGTGGCCGAGGGCTACGTCAAGGAGTCGCCGGGATCCGTGGTCAACGACCTCGAGAAGTTCCGAGCCGCGAAGGCGGCACGGGGAGACAAGTAACGATGAGCTTGTGTGAAAGCATCGATACGCTGGCGATGGCCTATCTCGACGACGAGCTCGCGAACGAAGAGCGCCGCGAGCTCGACACCCACCTCCACGATTGCGACGCGTGTCGTGCCGAGGTCGCAGAGGCGCGCGCCGACCAGGCGCTGATCCAGACCTCGCTGGTCGCGCCGCGCATGACCGACACGATGCGGCTGCGCCTGATCCGCTCGCTCGACGAGGACGACAAGGTCACCTCGATCGCCACCCGCAAGCGCCGGTTCTCCCAGCTCGCATTGCCTGGGGTCGCGATCGCGGCCGCGGCCGCCGCGATCTTCGTGTTCGTCGGCGTCAACATGAAGCCGTCTCAGCAGGGCACCTCGGTCGAGCAGGCCGCGGTCCGCCAGCAGACCCGCGCCCTGCCGCTCGAGGTCCAGGGCCCGCGCACCGGTGATTGGGTTCGCCAGTACGCCGCGGTCGCCCCGCCCGACCTCAAGACCCCGGGCGGCAGCCAGCTGCTCGGCGCCCGCATGCTGCCGGGCGGCATCAACGGCCACGACGGCACGTTGTTGTCGTACGACATCACGGTCGGCGGCCGCCACGTGGTGCTGTCGCTGCTCGTGATCCAGGATATCCGCCCCGAGGAGATGCAGGACGGCGACGAGGTCGACACCGGTGGCCGTACGGTCCGCGTCATCCAGAGCAACGGCCACAACGCCGTCACGGTCACCGATGCCGGCCACCGCGGCTACATGTTCATGGCGGACGAGCTGCCGGTCTCGGACCTGATCGCACTCGTCGGACGCACGAGTCTGGTCGGCCCGCAGTAAACCGCGGCTAGTTCCGCTATGATCGCGGCCCGGGATGAACCGCCGCGTTCTGCTCATCGATGCCGACCCTGCGTTTCGAGACACCCTGACTCGCGAGCTCGCTCGCTACAAGGTCGTGGTGATGACGGAGCCCGACACCGAGCGCGCGCTGGCGCTCGTGGCGGCCGACGCCCCGTCGCTCATCCTGTTGACGATCGAGGAGGCCGACAAGAAGGCCGGCTTCCGCGTGTTCGAGAAGTGCAAGAAGGGCGCGGTCTCGAAGACCCCGATCATTCTGGTGACCGGCTCGGTGCCGCCGGAGAGCTTCGCGAAGCACCGCAACTTGAAGGTGCACGCGGACGAGTACATCGACAAGCGCTCGATGTCGACGCACGAGCTGGTCGGCAAGATCGACGGCCTGATCGCGCTCGGCGATCCGGACGAGGAAGATCTGGAGATCCCCGTCGAGGACGAGATCCCGATGGAGATCGCCGAGGGCGACGTCGTGCTCGACGAGGTGATCGGCGACGACCACGACGGCGAGCAGCCCGCGATGCTCGCGCACGAGCCGCCCGCGCTCGAGGACCCCGAGGGCCCCGACGCGCACGACGAGTTCGACACCAACGAGGGACGCACCGTCAGCGGCGATGGCTTGACCGTCGATTCGGTGGTCGAGGCCGAGACCGACGCGGCGTTCGACGCCTTGATGGGCGGCTTCGGCGAGCCCGAGCCCTCCGCCGAGATGATCGCGGAGCAAGGCGAGCATCGCGAGCAGAGCGTGACAATGCCGCCGATCGAGCCCGAATCCAACCCGGTCGATGCCGCGCTCGACGGAGCCGAAGAGGCGATCTCGGTCCCAGAACCGATCCACGACGGTCGTGGGCGAGGCACGACACCGCCGCCGCTCGGTGATTCGGTGCCCGCGATTATCCTGGATTCGCCGCTCCAGCCCGACGAGCCCGACGAGCCCGACGACCTTCACGATCACCACGGCCGTGCTCGGGTGCTCCCGTCCTTCGCGGACCCCGACGGGAGTGACGAGGGTGCGGTCCCGGAGCCGGTCGAGCATCAGGAGCCGCAGCTGCCGACGGTCGTCGCGGACGCGCTGCCCGAATCGATCGATGTCGCCGCACTCGCCGATGCCGCGGATGCCGAGGCCGCTCACGCCGCGCTCGACGGGCTGCACGAGGAACCGGTCGCGCAGATCGACGCGCCGAGGACGACGAGCGCCGAGGACGAGGACCCTGCGGAGACCACGATGGCCGGCGCGACGGATCTCTACGCGTCGCAGGACGACGTCGCCGAGGACGATCAGCGGATGGAGTCGCAGCCGGCGATCCTGATCGATGACGACGAGCTGGTGCCGCTCGATGACGAGGTTCCGCTCGAGGTCGAGGTCGAGGAGCCCGACGCACCGTTGATCCCACGCGCGCCGGTGGTCGCCGATGCCGCGCCGCTCGGCCGCTCCGGTTCGAATACCTCTGCACCGATCGAGACCAGCCCACCCACGCGCGGCGGCAGCGGGTCGCACCCGGCGATCGATCTCGGGCTCGACGTCGTCGCCGAGGACGCGCGCAACGAACAATCGGGCGTGTACGACCGCCGCGCGCTGCGCAAGATCGGCGAGCTCGAGCGCCAGATCTCGCAGCTCAAGACCGAGCTCGACCGCGCGCGGGCGACCGGCGAGACCGCCGCCAAGAGCGGGCGCGAGGCGCAGTTCCTTCACCTCCGCGAGTCGATGCTCGCGAAGGACAAGGAGCTCAAGCAGCTCCGGGGGGACCTCGCGAGCCGTGACAGCGAGCTCGCCGAGGCGAGCGAGCTGTTGAACCAGGCGCGGACCGCGCAGGCCAAGCTCGACGCCAAGCATGGCGAGCTCGAGAAGCGCTCCTCCGACGACACCGCCAAGGCGCAGCAGCTCGCCGCCGCGCACAAGGCGAGCGAGGGCCAGGCGGCCCAGCTCAAGCAGGCGCTCGAACGCGCCGAGAAGGCGGCGGCCGCCGCCGAGGCCACGCGCACCCAGCTCGAGGCCGATCTCGCGACCGAGCGGACCACGGGCAAGGCCTCGGCGTCGGAGGCCGAGCGGCTGCTGCGCACCGAGCGCGAGCAGCTCGTCCAGCGCCACCAGCAAGCGCTCGCGGCCGCGCGGGCCGAGGCCGAGGCGACCCAGCTCGCCGCGCTCGCCGCGCTACGTGACGAGCTCGAGAACACGCACGGCGGCGAGCTCGAGCAACAGATCGAGGCGCTGCGCCGCGCGCACACCCAGGATCACGAGGCCGCGATCGCGGCGCTCGAGCACCAGCACGCGCACGCCACGGTCACGCTCAAGGCCGATCACGCCGGCGAGCACAGCCGGCTCAGCAGCGAGCTCGGCGGCCAGATCCGCCAGCTCGAGGCCGCGCTCGCCGAGGCCAAGGCCGCCCATGAAGACGCGGTCAGCGCCGCGATGGGGACCCACGCGACCGCGCTCGAGCACCAGGCCGAGGCGCACGCCGCGATGCTCGCCCAGCGCACGACCGAGCATCGCGTCACCCTCGAGGAGCTCGACCGCGCCCACGCCGCGGCGATCGCCGACAAGGACCGCGCGCACCAGGCGCTGGTCGCCGAGATGACGCGCGCCGCGGCCGCCGCCGCCGCCGAACGCGAGCACGCGATCGCCTCGGTGGCCGCCGACAAGGACGCGGCGCACGCCGCGGCGCTCGCCGAGCAAGACAGCGCGCATGCGGTGCTCGTGCGCGAGCACGCCGCCACGCTCGCCGAGCAAGACAGCGCGCGTGCGGCGCTCCAGCGCGAGCACACCGCCGCGCTCGCCGAGCAAGACCGAGCGCGGGTGGAGCTCCAGCGCGAGCACACCGCCACGCTCGCCGAACAGGATCGCGCGCTCGCGCAGCGCCTGGCCGATCAGAAGCGCGCCCACGACGACGCGCTCGCCGCGAAGGAGCGCGAGGCCGAAGATCAAGCGATCGCGCAAGCGGCGGCCCTCGCCGACGTGCACGGCGAGCTCGTGAGAGTGAACGCGAGCCACGCGGCGCAGCTCGAGACCGTCACGGCGAACCACGAGGCCGCGAGCGCTTCGCTCCGCGACCAGCACCGCGAGGCGATCTCGAAGCTGATCGCCGGCCACGAGCAAGCGCTCGCGAAGGCGGCGTCCGACCACGACCAGCTCGCCGACGCGGCGAAGCGCGCCGCCGATAGCCACCGCAGCGCGCTCGCCGACGCCGCGACCGCCCACGAGGCCGAGCTCCAGCAGGTCGCCGAATCAGCCAGCCGCGAGGTCGCCGAACACAAGGCCGCCGCCGCCGCCGCGCGCCGGGCAAGCGAGGAGGCCGCCGCGCGGTTCGTCACCGAGCGCGCGGAGGCCACCAAGGCCCACGCCCAGCAACTCGGCGAGGTCGAGGCGAAGGTCGAGCGCCAGCTCGCGATCGCGAACGGCGAGTTCTTGAAGCAGCGGTCCGTCGCCGATGCCGAGCACGCCCGCGCGCTGACCGCGCTCCAGGCCGAGGCCGAGAAGGCGCGCACCGAGCTGACGTCCGAGCACGGTCGCGTGGTGCGTGACCTGACCGGCGAGCGCGACGAGCTCAAGCGCGGGCTGTCGTCGGCGCGCGACGCGCTCAAGCGCTCCGAGGGCGAGCTCGCCTCGGCGGTGCAATCGATCGCCGATCGCAACGCGGAGCTGCGCCAGCACGCCGCGGCGATCGCCGAGCGCGATGCGCGGATCGCCGAGCTCCGCAAGGAGCTCGAGGCGATCGAGGCCGAGAACACCAGCTATCAGGACCAGGTGTTGCGCGCGTACCAGAAGATCAAGACCGACGAGGCGATGGTCGCGCGCGCCCGCAAGGCGATGGCGATCGCGCTGACCGTGCTCGACGACCAGGGCAATCCCAAGCCGACGCCGTAGGTCGCCTGCGCGAAGGCGTCAGTCCGACGACGACACGGCGCGCGGCTCGTCGTCGAGCGCGTCGTAGTCGTAATCGTCCCGGTACAGGGCGCCGAGGTGGCGGTCGCAGAACACCGCGATCAGCTCGGGATCGTACATCTTGCCCGCGGTCTTGCGCAGCACCGCTTCGCACTCGTCGAGCGGCAGCGCGACCTTGTACGGGCGATCGGTCGCCATCGCATCGAACGCGTCGGCGATCGCGACGATCCGCGCGACCAGCGGGATGTCCCCGCCGACCATCTTATCGGGATAGCCCGAACCATCCCAACGCTCGTGGTGGTTGCGCACGGCCGGCATGATCGGATGCAGCATCGCGATCTTCATGGCGATGTCGTAGCCCTTGACCGGGTGCTCGCGCATGTGAACCCACTCGGCGTCGTCGAGCGGGCCCGGCTTGAGCAGCACCGCATCGCGGATCCCGATCTTGCCGATGTCGTGCAGGAACGCGCCGAACTCGAGCGTCTCGAGCCCCTCGGCGGGATAGCCGGCCTCCTTCGCGAGCAAGAGCGAATACGCGGCAACCCGGCCGCAGTGGCCCTTGGTGTACGGGTCCTTCGCTTCGATCGCCTCGGCCAGCCCGAACAAGGCCTGGCGGTTCGCGATCTTGAGCTGCTCGTAGCTCTCCAGGAGCTCCTTGGTGCGTTCCTTGACCACGGTATCGAGCAGCGTCTCGCGGCGCTGCAGCTTGGTCTGCTCGAGCGAGAGCTTGCGGACCAGCTCCTTCTGCTCCTCGACGAGCGACAGCAGCTTGACGCCCTCGTTGACCAGGGCGACGAGCCGGCTGCGCTCGCTCGGGCGCGCGATCAACCGGATGATCGTGCCGGCGTGCGCGGGGCGGTAATCGAGATCGACCGCCTCGTCGGGCGTGCTGACCAGCGCGATGCGCAGCGCCTCGGGCGCGTGCAGGATGCTCGCCTCGAGCAGGCCGACACCGTCGAACCCGCCGGTCACCTGCTGCGCCACGATCACGTGCGCGGGATGCGACCGCAGCTTGTTGAGCGCCTCCACCGTCGAACGGGCGGTCTCGACCTGCAGGCCGACCGAGCCGAGCAACTCCGCGAGCTCGCCGAGTGCCTCGACCTGCGGATGAGCTACGAGCGCCAGAAACCGACCCTTCACGAGTGGACTATATCGATGGCGCAATCACTGGCAACAGGTAGATTCGGCCTACGTGCAAGAAGAGGTAACGGGCCATACGCACGGCCTCAAGGCAAGCGAGATCAAGGCGCTGGAGCGGCTGTATCGCCGCCGCGTCGCTCCGACGGAGATCGTGTCGAGCGAGCTCGCCCAGCAGCTGGCGTCGCAAGCGGCGGAGCTCCATCGCCAGATCGGCGTGCTGATCGATCGCCGCGGCTCGATCCAGCACGTCATGGTCGGCGACGCATCGAAGATCACGCTGCCCGATTTCGGCCGGATCCGCGGCGGCGCCGGTCGGTTCCGCGGACTGCGGCTCGTCCACACCCACCTGCGCAACGAACCGCTCACGCGCGACGACCTGACCGACCTCGCGCTGCTCCGCCTCGACGCGGTCGCCGCGATCGCCGTCGACGCCGCCGGCCATGCCGGCAAGCTGTTCATCGGCCACATGATCCCCGACGGTCCGGCCAAGGAGCTGCCGCCGGAGTCCGCGACGGCACCGCGCACGAACTTTCTCGAGCTGATCACCCAGCTCGAGCAGCAGTTCGGTCGCGCGCATCGGGTCGCCTCGACCGATATCGGCAAGGATCGCGCGCTGCTCGTCCACGTCGAGCTCGGCCGCGCCCGCGACTCCGAGGCGCGGATCGCCGAGCTCCGCGAGCTGTGTCGCACCGCCGGCGTCAAGGTGCTCGACGTGCTGGTCCAGCGCCGCCCCGAGGCCGATCCGAAGTTCCTCGTCGGCCGCGGCAAGCTCGACGAGATCCTGTTGCGTGCGATGCAGCTCGGCGCCGAGGTCGTGATCTTCGACCCGGACCTGGCCCCCGGCCAGGCCCGCGCGATCAGCGAAGCGACCGAGCTCAAGGTCCTCGATCGGACGATGTTGATCCTCGATATCTTCGCGCAGCACGCGACCAGCCGTGACGGCAAGCTGCAGGTCGAGCTCGCCCAGCTGCGCTATGCCCTGCCCCGCTTGATCGAGAAGAACACGATGATGTCGCGGCTGACCGGCGGCATCGGCGGGCGGGGCCCCGGCGAGACCAAGCTCGAGATCAACCGCCGGCGCGCGCGCGATCGGATCAACCTGCTCGACAAGCGGCTCGCCGCTCTTGCCGACGATCGCCGGCTACGCCGCAAGCAGCGCGAGCGCCGCGAGCTCCCGATCATCGCGATCTGCGGCTACACCAACGCCGGCAAGTCGACGCTGTTGAACGCGATCACCTCGGGTGATGGTGGCGGCGATGCACTCGCGGCCGACAAGCTGTTCGCGACGCTCGATCCGATCAGCCGCCGGCTGCGCTTCCCGCACGAGCGCGAGGTCATCATCACCGACACGGTCGGGTTCATCCGCGATCTCCCGAAGGAGTTGATCGCGGCGTTCCGCGCCACGCTCGAGGAGATGGCCGACGCCGACCTGCTGGTCCACGTCGTCGACGCGAGCGATCCGGATCGCGACCAGGAGATCCGCGCCGTCGAGGGCATCCTCGCCGACCTCGGGCTCGGCGAGAAGCCGCGGATCTTGGTCTGGAACAAGGCCGACCGGATCGAGCTCGCCGACGCGGACGATCTGGCGCGTCACGGCGGCTTCGTGGTGTCGTCGCTCGATCGAGCGACGCTGGGCCCGCTGCTGCTCGGGATCGAGCGAGCGCTGTGGGAGCACGGTAAAGCCGCGTTCGTCGCGCGCACGGCGCACGCGTAGGCGCGCCGCCAGCGGTCACGCGTCAACCCCGTCACTGCGTCGCCCGCCGGTTCGCCGCGGGAACCTCGCGGCGCGCGAGCAACACCGCGATGAGGAACGCCCCGCGCATCGCCCCGTCATGACGAAGTTCGAGCGCCGCGGGAATGCGCCTGCCTGTTCGGGCTGTCTTGACGTCGAGGAGGACGTGACCATCGTGGCAGAAGTGCGCCGGATCTCGCTGCGAAGGCTGCTGTCTCGCCTGACCGTGCTGGTCTTGTCGGGTACGCCGGTCGCCTACGCCGCCACCGCGCCCAACGCACCGCGTCTACGGGGCGACGATCTGGACGACCAGGACCTCGACGAGACCCCCATCGACCGCGAAGAGGTCGGCCGTAACGAGGCCGCGGCGCTGCTCGGGCGCAACATGGCGATGGCGCTGTCGCAGCTGCCGGCGCTCGACGCGATCCACCTCGCGACGAGCTGGGCCATCTCGGAGGACCCGATCCGGCGCGCCGCGATCGCGCGCTCGCTCGAATGGACGTTCCCACTGCTCGCCGACTCGGTGATCATCGAGCACCTCTCCCACGACCCGGATCCTGCGACCCGCGCGGCGGCTGCACGTGCGGCGTGGGTGCGCCGCGCCAGCGGGGGCGACGAGGGCGTGCTGGATCGGCTGGCCCACGACCCGGACCTCGAAGTCCGCTCGGTCGCGCTCCGCGCCCGGCGCGGATAAATGCTATATCGGCCCCGTGTTAGAGACGCTCGCCAAAGGATTTAGAGCCGCTCGCCAGCGCCTGACCGGCGTCGCCGAGCTGACCGACGACGTCATCGACGAGGCGCTCCGCGACGTTCGGCTCTCGCTGCTCGAAGGCGATGTCGAGTTCCGCGTGGTCAAGCGCTTCCTCGACCGCGTCCGCGAGGCCGCGCGCGGCAAGCAGGTCGAGCTCCGCGCCAAGAGCCAGGAGTACGGCGCCAAGTCGATCACGCCGGAGCAGGCGTTCGTCGCGATCGCGCAGGACGAGCTCATCAAGATGATGGGCCCGGTCGACACCGAGATGAAGTGGGCCAAGAAGGGCCCGACCGGCATCATGATGTGCGGGCTCCAGGGCTCCGGTAAGACCACGACCACGGGCAAGCTCGCGCGCTGGCTCGAGAAGACCCAGGGCAAGAAGCCGATGCTCGTCGCCGCCGACGTGTATCGCCCGGCCGCGATCGAGCAGCTCCAGACGCTCGGTCGCCAGCTCGACATGCCCGTGTTCACGCTCGCGGGCAGCAAGGACCCGGTCAAGATCTGCAAGGAGGCGAACGAAGCCGCCGCGCAGCAGGGCTGCGATGTCGTGATCTTCGACACCGCCGGCCGCCTCGCGATCGACGAGGCGCTGATGCAGGAGCTCGACGACATCGACAAGTCGGTCCAGCCCGCGAACATCTTCCTCGTGCTCGACGCGATGACCGGTCAGGACGCGGTCAACGTCGCCGAGACGTTCAACAAGCGCCTCGATCTCACGGGCGTGATCATGACCAAGCTCGATGGCGATGCCCGCGGTGGCGCGGCGCTGTCGGTCAAGGAGATCACGGGCAAGCCGATCAAGTTCCTCGGCATGGGCGAGTCGCTCGACAAGCTCGAGGAGTTCCGGCCCGAGGGCCTCGCGTCCCGCATCCTCGGGATGGGCGACATCGTCGGCCTGGTCAAGGACTTCGAGCAGGTCGTCGATGCGGAGAAGGCGGAGGAAGACGCCCTCCGCATGCTCAAGGGCAAGTTCGACATGCAGGACTTCCTCGAGCAGATCCGGCTGATCCAGAAGATGGGATCGCTCAAGGATCTGTTCGAGAAGCTGCCGTTCTTCGGCGGCGGCCTGCCCGAGGGGGTCAACCTCGACGACCGCGAGCTCGTCAAGATCGAGGCGATGATCTCGTCGATGACGATCGAGGAGCGGGTCGATCCGCAGGTGTTCGTCGCGACGACGTGGGAAGCCTTCGCGACCACCGCCGGCAAGCAGGCCAAGCGGCGGCGCGCCGACTTCCATCCAGGGCGCGTCAAGCGCATCGCGACCGGCTCCGGCCGCACCGAGAACGACGTCAAGGAGCTGCTGCAGAAGTTCGCGCAGATGCGCCAGATGATGGTGCAACTCGGCGCGTCGACCGGCCTGATGGGCAAGATCCCGGGCTTCAAACAGTTCCAGCAGATGAAGAAGCTCGCGAACATGGACATCGGCGCGCTGATGGGCGCCGGCGGCGGTCTGCCGGAGGGCATGGCGATGCCGGCCGGGATGCCGAACATGCCGAACATGCCGGGGCTGCCGACCGGCAACCTACCGGGCCTGCCCAAGGGCTACACCCCGCCCGGCAGCAAGGGCGTCGTCGGACAGGTCCGCGCGAGCGATCGCCAGAAGGCGCGCGACAAGCGCAAGGCCGAGAAGGCCGCGCGCAAGAAGAACCGGCGCTAGCGACGAAGCGCGCGACGAAGCGCTACGATGCGCGCGCTTGGCGCGCTCCACGGACTTCGATCTCGCAGGTGCGCTCGCGCGCGCCGGCTTCACGCCCGCGGTGCGGGACGCCGACGCGCTCGTCGCGTTGCTCGCGACCGGCGACGAGCCGACGGTCGCCCGCGCGCAGGCGGCGCTGGCCAACCTCGGCGAGCCCGGGCAGCTCGCGCTCGAGCGCGCGCTCGCGGCGGGCATCGCGGACGAAGGTGCGCGCGCGAAGACCGTGCAGGCGCTCGGGTTACACGCGCGCCGCGGCGATCCGGCCGCGTGCGCGCGGCTGATCGCGACCGTCGCGGATCCGGGCGCACGCGTGCGGCGCGCCGCGATCGCCGCGATCGGCAAGCTCGCGCCCGCGCCCGCCGACGCCCGGGCCGCGGTGCTCGCGCGCTGGGATGCCGCCGGCGTTCCCCCGGACGAACGGCGGACGCTCGCGGAGGCGCTCGGCAAGCTCGGCGGTCCGGACGCGGTCGCGAAGCTCGAGGCGCTCGATCCGGGCGGCGATCTGGAGCTCGCGCGGCGGCGCGATCGCGGCCTGCTCGTCGCCGATCGCGGCGCCAAGCGCGGTGAGGACTCCGAGATCCGCGTCGACGCCTCACCACCTGCGCCGCTCGCCGTCGTGCTGCACTGCAAACCCGGTCTCGCGCAGCTGCTCGTCGACGACCTCCGCGCGGGGCAGCTCGACGCGCGCGCCGACGGCGATCACGCCGTGCGGGTCACGCTCGCCGCGCCGTGGGCGACGCTGTTCCGGTCGCGGCTGTGGGCGAGCGCAGGGATCCGGGTGCCTCGGCCACCGGGCGAGGCAGGCGATGCGCTGGTCGCCTCGATCGTCGCCGGGCTGACCGCGCCCGCACCGCGCGCGCTGCTCGCGGCCTGGACGCGTGGCCCGATCCGCTGGCGGCTCGAGCTCCCCGAGGGCAAGCAGCGCGCCGTGGTGTGGCGGGTCGCGCGAGAGGTCACCGCGGCGGCTCCCGAGCTCGTCAACGATCCGACGGCCACGGCGTGGGACGTGCGGATCGCCGATGCGTCCGCGCTCGAGCTCGTCCCGCGCCGCGCCCGCGATCCGCGGTTCGCGTATCGCGTCGCCGAGGTCCCGGCCGCCTCGCATCCGACCGTCGCGGCGGCGCTCGCGCGCGTCGCGGAGCCGCGCGACGGCGAGCGCGTGTGGGATCCGTTCTGTGGCTCGGGGCTCGAGCTCGTCGAGTGCTCGCAGCTCGCGAGGGTCGTGCTCGCCGGCA
>JBDTEH010000311.1:0-45248 GCA_039922635.1 Kofleriaceae bacterium
GGCCCGGCCGGCACCGACGTCAACGGACCGTGGGGGATCCACGTCGGAGAGAGCCCCGAAGGCGTCGAGGCGCGTTCCCAGGCCGTCAAGTACGGGCTCGAGGACGCGGCGCGCCGGCTCGCCGGCTCGAAGGGCAACCCGCCGCGCCTCGCGGACGAGGAATCGACGTTCGAGCGCGAGCCGACCGGCAACTGGGGGCCGGGGTCGCCGCGCGTGCTGCCCGAGCAGGCCCAGCGCGGGCCGTTCAATCCGAGCCCGGCGTTCGCGCCGGGCGCCAAGACGCTCGCTCCCGGCCAGCCGCTGGTCGATTTTGTCGCCCCGCCGGCCGCGGCGCGGGTGCCGCAGAGTCCGCCCGCCGCGTTCATCCCCCAGGTCCAGCCCGCGCAGCAGCTCGCGACCGGCACCGCCGCGCAGGCCGGCAACGTCAGCGCCCCGTCGAACCCCGAGCTCCGGCTGACCCCGTTGCCGCGGCGCCACGCGGCCAAGACCAAGCCCCCGCCCCTCAACGGGCGCACCGCGCTGGGCTATTCGTCGGGCTCGGGCGCGCAGTCGGCGATCGTCCGGCTCGGGCTCGCGCCGCACGTGTCGGCGCACCTGGGGCGCCTCGCCGATCGCGTGGTCCCCGCCGAGTTCCACATCGACAGCGCCGAGCGCCGCGTGCTCAACGCCCTCGGTGAGACCGATCACGTCTCCGCCCGCGCGATCGGGCAACTGCTCGAGCTCGCCGATGCCGTCACGTTCATGGAAGAGCTGGTCAAGAAGCTCGAGAAGTTCGGCCTCGTCGACCTCGTCGTCCCCGGTGATCCGAGCGGCGGCGAACCGACTTACAGGATGCGACGTTAGATCGTTTCTCCCTCGGCACGCCTGTGGTAACCAGGCTCGCCATGCAGGTTCGCATCGAAGACGTCAGCCCCGTCGAGAAGAAGATGTTCGTCGAGGTCCCGTGGGAGACGGTCAGCCAGAAGCTGGGTGACCACTACCGCGAGCTCGGCAAGGGGGTCGCGCTCAAGGGCTTCCGCAAGGGCAAGGTGCCGCGCCCGGTGCTCGAGCAGGTCTACGGCCCGCGGGTCCAGGCCGAGGTCGCGTACGAGCTCGTCCGCGAGTCGTTCTTCCAGGCCAACCAGGAGCACAACCTCGCCGCGGTCGCCGAGCCGCGCGTCGAGGAGGCCGCGCCGATCAAGAAGGGCCAGCCGTTCACGTTCGCCGCGATCATCGAGGTCCGGGGCGACGTGACGCCGGTCGCTTACACCGCGCTGCCGATCGAGCGCCGCAAGCTCGTCGTGCCCGACTCCGCCGTCGAGGAGTCGCTCGCCCAGCTCCGCCGCGAGCACACCGAGCTGCGCCCGATCGAAGGCCGCGAGGTCACTCAAGCCGGTGACATCGTCGGGCTCTCGATCACGGGAACGATCGGCGAGCACCAGATCAACCAGCCGCAGTTCGCGGTCGATCTCGACGACGAGGAGCGCGAGCCGCTGCCGGGCTTGCGCCAGGCGCTGGTCGGCCTGCCGCTCGACACCAAGGACAAGCCGATCGAGCTCCAGATCCCCGACGACGCGAAGGACGAGACGATCCGCGGCCTCAAGGCCAACCTGACCCTGACGATCCTCGAGGCGCGTGCCAAGGAGGTCCCGGCGCTCGACGACGAGTTCGCCAAGGATACCGGCAAGGCCGATACGCTCGACGGCCTCAAGGCCGCGCTGCGCAAGGAGCTCGAGGACAAGGAGCAGGAGACGATCGATCGCGAGGCCCGCGAGGCCGTGCTGCGCGAGGTGATCAAGAACAACCAGATCCCGGTCGCCTCGTCGCTGGTCGCGCGCTCGGTCGAGCTCCAGTACCAGCGCCTGCGCCAGATGCTCGGCATGAAGCCCGATCGGAACAATCCGACCGCGGGCCTGACCGATGACCTCCGCGAGAAGATGCGGCCTGCCGGCGCGGATGAAGTCCGCGGTCAGCTCGTGCTCGAGGCGATCGCCGACAAGGAAGGGCTCACCGTCACCGACGACGAGCTCGCCAAGCACATCGAGCTGACCGCGAAGGGCCGCAACATGGCGCCCGCGAAGCTGCGCGCGGAGTGGCAGCGCGATGGCCGGCTCGACAACGTCACGTACTCGCTGCGCCAGGACAAGGTGCTGAAGTACCTCGTCGACCAGGCGACCATCACCGAGGTCGACAAGCTGACCGAGCAGGGCACGCCGGTGCCGGCTGCCGACGCGCCCGACGCGCCCGACGCGCCCGGCCACGTCCACGGCCCCGACTGCGATCACTGATCGTGTCGTGCGGCGGATCCTGACGAAGGCGTTCGAGCTCGACGCTCCCTGAGCGCTCGACCGGGGCTCACGGCGGGCAGGCCACGAGCGGCGTCAGCGGCGCGAACTCGAAGCCATCATCGGGCGTGAGCGCATCGCTCAGCGCGAGCGCATCGCCCAGCGCGCCCGTGATCTGCGCAAAGGTCTGATCGAGCTTGTTCGCGGCCGACGTGGTCGCGACACACAGGAACTTCGACGCCCCGCAGACATCGAGGGTCTCGCACCCCGGCGCGGCCGGCGCGGCCGGCTGCAGCACCGTGTCGCCGTAGAGCACGACGCCGCCGACCATCACGAGCCGCACCGACGACGGCGTCGACGCGATGATCGCGTCGTAGGGGGCCGCGGCGGTGCCGGTGAACACGGACAGATCGGCGAGCTTGCCGACCTCGATCGAGCCGAGCGTCGCGTCGAGCCCGAGGACCTGGGCGGGATGGCGGGTGACCATGGTGACGAGATCTTGGGACGTTAGCCGGTCGTTCCAGTGCGCGTGGTCCCACGCCTGCGCGAAGCGCAGCTCCTCGAGCAGGTTCGCGCTGCCGCCCATCGACCAGTCCGGCGCGAGCGACACCGAGACCCCGGCGTCGAGCGCGGACGGGATATCGGCCGTCGCGCCGTACAGCGACACATTCGAGTGCGGCGACCAGATCAGCTTCATCCCGGCGGCCGCCATCGTCGCGAACTGCGCCGGCGTGAACACCGTGCCGTGCGTGATCGAGGTCTGCGGCGCGTAGAGGCATTGCGGGGCGGTGGTGATAGAGCCGAGCTTGTCGAACTCGGCCGCGGCCTTGGCGCTGACACCCTCGCCGACGTGGACCAGAAACGCCGTGGTCTTGCCGGACGCGAAGTTCGCGCACACCGCGTCGGGGCTCGACGGAGGGAACAGCGCGCTGGTCTGGACCTGGTCGACGCCGAGGCCATTCTGCGCGACATCGACCGAGCGCGCGAGCGAGCCGAAGCACGCGGCGCTCGTGCCGGGCAGGCCGACGATGCTGGTCGTCCCGGCGACGAGGCCCTTGAGCTCGCTAAACTTGTCGACCTCGCAGCGCAGGCTGCCGCCGGCGGTGCCGTACGGCGTCATCGCGCACCACGCCGGCCGGCCCTGCGAATCGTCGACGAGGCACTGCTTGACGTCGAGCATCGCGATGTAGCGCGGGTCGCTCGGCCACTCGGTGTGGTCCTGATAGAGCTGGGGCGGGTGCCAGTCGCTGTCGTCGAAGATGTCGAACAGGATGTGGTTGTGCGTGTCGATCAGGCCGGGTGCGATCACGCCCTTGGTATCGATGATCGTCGCACCGGTCGCACCGGGCATCGCCTCGCAGGTGGTGCCGGCGTCGACGCACGTGATCTTGTCGGCCTCGACCAGGACCTCGCCATCGAGCGTGATCTCGGGGGTCACGATGGTGCCCTTCAACAAGATCCGGTCGGGTGAGCCGACCACGATCGTCGGCGGATCGGGCTCGGTGAACGGCGGCGCGTCGCCGGTGTCCCCGGGGTCCGGCGTGTCCGGCAGCGGCGACGAGTCCGGCAGCGCGGGATCGTTCGAGCGGCAGCCCAGCAGCGCGATCACCAGGACAATCGCGCGTTTCACCCATCCATCGTATCAGTCGGCCGGACACGCCCAACGACTTCTCTCTAACGCGAGGAGTTCCGAGGAGTTCGCGTCGTGCGCGAAGTGGGCATTCGAGCTGCGCGGGCGTTAGATTACCGGACATGGAGACCGATGCGACGCAGCCAGGCGTGAGCGGGCCGCACCCGACCATGGCCGAGCTCCGCGATCCGAGCGCGTCGCACGTCCACGATCACCTCACCGGATGCACGATGTGCAGGTCGATCGTCGCCGCCACCGAGGATGACGCGCCGATCCCGCTCGAGCTGCCCAAGGGGCTGGTCTCCGAGGATGCGTTTCGCTGGCCCGGCGAGCCGATCGCGCGCGGCGGCATGGCGCAGATCTTCGCGGGGCAGGACAAGCGGCTCAACCGCACCGTGATCCTGAAGGCGCCACGGGAGGATGACAACCTCCCGGCCGGGATGACCGAGATGTTCCAGCAGCGCGTGACCGCCGAGGCCCGCGTGCTCGCGAAGCTGCAGCACCCCTCGATCGTCACGATCTACGAGCTCGGCAAATCGACGGTCGGCTGGCCGTTCTGCGTGCTCGAGCAGGTCGACGGCGTGTCGTTGCGCGAGCGGCTCGACGAGCTCGCCGAGCTCGAGGACTCGGATCCGCAGAAGGCGCCGCGGACGCGCGAGCGGCTCGAGCTGTTGTCGAACCTGGTGTCGATCGCGGAGGCGCTGGCGTACGCGCACGAGCGCCGGGTCGTCCACCGCGATGTCACGCCGAACAACATCCTGCTCGGCAAGCGCGGCGAGGCGACGCTGATCGACTGGGGGATCGCCCGCGATCTCGATGCGCCGAGCGCGAGCGAGCCCAAGCTCAGCGAGCACGAGGCGTTGACGAGCGGGCGGATGGTGACGATCAGCGCCGGCACGCCACCGTACCTGCCGCTCGAGCAGAGCCAGGGCCGCCGCGCAGATCCGAGCTTCGACGTCTACAGCTTCGGCATCACGCTCTACGAGACGGTCTCGGGCAAGACCCCGTTTCAATGGCGCTCGGCGCGCTCGGTCGGCGGCAAGACCGCGCAGATCGATGCCTTCATGGCGTGGCTGCAATCGGACGATTCGGTGCCCGATGCGATGCCGCGCGATCGCGAGCTCTCGGGGATCATCGCGAAGGCGATGGCGAAGGATCCCGCGCAGCGGTTCACGTCCGACGAGCTGGTCCGCGCGCTCAAGCAATACCTCACCGGCGATCTGGTGTTCTCGCATCGCTACTCGCTGACCGGCCGGTTGGCGCGGTGGGCCTCGCGCCACCGCGCGATCACGGTGAGCGCGATGTTCCTGGTCGCCGGTGCGGTCGCGGGCGCGCTGGCGTGGGCGCAGATCTCGCGGCAGGCCCGCGAAGAGGCCGACCTCCGCGCGCTCGCGAGCGCCGCGCAGGCCGATGCGAGCGAGAAAGGACGCGCCGCGGACGACGCGGGCCGCGACGCCGAGACGGCGAAGGCTCGCGCCGAGGAGGCCGAGCGCCAGGGCAAGGACGCTCAGGAGCTCAAGCTCGAGGCCGATCGCAAGCGCCGCGCCGCGGACGCGATGCGGCGCTCGGCCGAGGCCGCCGCGACCCAGGCCAAGGGCACCGCGGACGAGGCACTCAAGCGGTTCGAGCAGGCGATGCGTGACAAGGACGACGCCGAGCGCGCGCGCGACGACGCCGTGACCTCGGCGCAGCAGGCCGAGCGCGAGCGCGATGCCGCGCATGCCGCGGAGATCGCGGCCGACCGCGAGCGCGATGCGGCCAAGGCGAACCGGGACGCCGCCGACAAGGAACGCGACGCTGCGCGCGCGACCGCCACGGCCGCCGAGGCCGATCGCGACGCCGCGCGCGCGGGCCGCGACGCCGCCGACAAGGAGCGCGACGCCGCGCGCGCGTCCCAGACCGCCGCGGAGAAAGAGCGCGATGCCGCGATCGCCTCGCGCGCGACGCTCGAGAAGAAGCTGCAGGAGCTCGAGAGCGGCGCTGCGAAGGTCAAGGAGCCCAAGGAGCCCAAGGAGCCCAAGCAGCCCAAGCAACCGACCGACGGCCCCCCGAAACCGCCGCCGCCGCCGAATGCGCCGGTCACCAACCCGGCGCCGTAGCCGGTCGCTAGCGCTCCCACAACCGATCGAGGTTCAGCGATTGTTCGAACGGTTCCATCGCGACCCGGCCGTGGGTCGCAGTCTTGACGATCAGCCTCCCGTACCGATCCACTCGGCGATCGAGACGAAGCCGGCCTCGCCGATCACCACGTGATCGACGATCGGGATGCCGAGCAGCTCGCCGGCCTCGCGCAGCCGCCTGGTCAGCGCGACATCCTCCGCGCTCGGCGTCGGATCGCCACTCGGATGGTTATGCACGACCACCGCGCCCGCGGCGGCCATGCGGATCAACGGCCGGAACACCTCGCGCGGATGGACCTCGACGCCGTGCACGGTGCCGCGCGCGACCTCGACGACATCGAGCAGGCCGTTGCGAATATCGAGGCCGATCGACAGGAACACCTCCTGCTGCAAGCCCGCGAGCCGCGGCGCGACCACGCGATAGACATCCTCGGCCTGACCGAGCTGTTCGCGATGCTGGTGCGCCTCGACCGCGCGCCGCCCCAGCTCGAACGCCGCGGTGATCCGCGTCGCCCGCTCGGGACCAACGCCGGTGACCTGCGCGAGCTCGCGCGGCGACGCGCGCGCCACGGCGCCGACCCCGCCACACGCTCGCACGAGCTCCGCGGCGACGCTCCGCGCGGAGTGATTGCGGACGCCGGTGCCGAGCACGAGCGCGAGCAACTCTTCATCCCCGAGCGCGTGGGTGCCGCGCGCCCACAGCCGCTCGCGCGGGCGTGGATCGCCGAGCGGGGGCACGCCGAGCGCGGGATCGCCGAGCGAGGGATCGCCGAGCGGGGGATCGCCGAGCGCGGCGTCGCGTCGCGAGATAGCAGCGTCGAAGTTGGTCAGCACCATGCGCGCGAGACCAGCAAACGCCACGCCAGCACGCGCGTGCATGATGTCGCGCGCTTGCGCGACGCATGTGTCCGGGATGGCCGGCACGCGGCCGGACAGCACCGAAAATCGGACGTGCTAGATTCGCGCGCATGTTCGTGTGCCCGGAGTGTGGTGCGTCGCAAGCGCAGGCCGGCGCGTGCGCGACCGACCACACGCCGCTCGCGCCGCAGGGCGAGGAGCTGCTGCTCGGCATGATGATCGGGCCGTATCGCGTCGCGCGGTTGCTCGGGATCGGCGGGATGGGCCGGGTCTACAAGGGCGTCCAGCCGATGATCGGCAGCCGCGTCGCGATCAAGGTGCTGTCGCGCGAGTGCAGCGATCGCCGCGATCTGGTCGAGCGGTTCTTCGCCGAGGCCAAGGCGGTCAACGTCGTCGCGCACGAGAACATCGTCAACGTGCTCGACCTCGCGACGCTGCCGGACGGCCGGCCGTATATCGTGATGGAGTACCTCGATGGCGCGCCGCTCGCGTCGATCATCGAGCAAGCGCGCACGCACGGGCCGTTGCCGCTCGGCTCGGTCGCGCGGCTGGTCGCCGAGGTGCTCGACGCGCTCGCCGCCGCGCACGCCAAGGGCGTGATCCACCGCGACCTCAAGCCCGATAACATCTTCGTGTCGCCGAACGGCCGCGGCAAGGTGCTCGACTTCGGCATCGCGAAGCTGCAGCCCGAGCTCGGCGGCAGCGCGACCCATACCGGTTCGTTGCTCGGCACGCCGCACTACATGTCGCCCGAGCAAGCGGCGGGCAAGCCGGTCGACGCTCGCGCCGATGTCTACGCGATGGGCGTCATCCTGTTCGAGTGCGCGACCCTGCACAAGCCGTTCGCCGCGGACTCGCTGTTCGAGCTGTTGCGCATGCACATCGAGGCGCCGCCGCCGCTGCCGCGCGCGGTGTGGCCCGATCTGCCGCCGGAGCTCGAGGGGGTGATCCTGCAGGCGCTCGCGAAGCCGCCGGATCAGCGGTTCAACAGCGCGCGTGCGATGAGCCTCGCGCTGCAACACGCGACCTCGCGGCTCGCGCCCGACCAGTGGGCGGCGATCGTGCCGGTCGCGCAGAGCTCGGTGGCCGGTGGCGCCGGCTGGGCGCCGACGCCGCCGGCGAGCTGGACCCGGCAAGCCGTGCGCTCGAACGCGGTGACGTCACCGGATCCGCAGCCGCGAGCGCGCGGCAAGGCGGCGTGGTGGCTCGCGGCCGCGGTGCTCGTCGCCGGCGGTGGCGTGACCGCCGCGGTGCTCGCCACCAGCGGCCACAGCTCGGTGCCGGCGAGCGCTGCGCTCGGCCCGAGCGGCCCGAGCGGCCCGAGCGGCCCGGTCGCGGGCGCTCCCAGCGACGCAGCGGCAATGATCGTGCAGGCGGGCACCGACCCGTGGGCCGCGGCCCCGCCCGTCCGCGAGCCGCCCGCCCGGG
Organism: Kofleriaceae bacterium; assembly: GCA_039922635.1. Lineage (GTDB taxonomy): Bacteria > Myxococcota_A > Polyangia > Haliangiales > Haliangiaceae > JABFXX01. The sequence goes on from JBDTEH010000311.1 coordinate 8,301, forward strand.
CTGGCTCGGCGACCGCGAAGCCGAAGGCCGCCGGCGCCGGCGACCATGACGACAGCGATGACAGCGACGACAGCGACGCCGGCGATCTGCTCGCCGACGACGCGACGGATCGACTGATCGCGCAGGCGCTCGACCAGACCAAGCTGCCGTCCGGCGTCCGCGCCGCGCTCAAGAAGTACGGCTCGTGGGCGAAGGTGCCGGCGAAGCAGCGCAAGCAGCTCGCCGCCGAGATCGCGGGCTTGGCCGCGGGTGCGCTCGGCACGCTGGGCGACGATGCGCCACCGGTAAAGCCTGGCGCACCCGTGGATCGCGGCCCGCCGGATCTGTCGTTGCCCGGCTGGAACCCGAAGCACGCCGAGCCCGACAAGCTCTATGACTGGGCGATCGCGCAGGCCAGGAAGTATCGCAGCGACGCGCAGCTCACCCGGATCGACATCGATAACGTCTACCCCGACGGTCACGCCGATCTGACCCTCGCGTCGTTCGCGAACAGCTCCGGCGACGTCGACGTCCGCTTCATCTCGCCGGCGCACGCGAACCACACCAAGCTGCCGCGCGGCACGACCCCGCAGAAGGCAGTGTGCGAGTTTCGCGTCGATCTCGCGCCCGGCGAGGTCGCGATCCGCGACTTGTTCGCGACCGCGTGCACCGAGGTCGAGGTGCCGCGCCCGCGCTGCACGCTCGCGAAGGTATGGCACAAGGCGCTCGTCCAGCGGCCCGACCTCGCCGACGCGGTCGCGAGCATCGCGTACTACGCCAACCCGGTCAGCCACCGCGTGCGGTGGTCGTTCACGATCTACAAGCCCGATCACACGCCGCTGTTCAGCGAGCAGTACGCCGACGACTGTTAGCGGACGCCGCACCAGGCGCGCGGCGCGTGGCTACGGCGCGGTCTGCTGGCCGAGCGCGCGGCGCAACGTCGCCCACGCGGCCGCGAGGTTCCACTCGGCGCTGATCAAGTTGCCGCTCGCGGTCGTCACGGCGGTCTGCGCGTCGGCGAGCTCGATCTGGCTGCCGAGCCCCTGGGCGTAGCGCGCCTCGGCGAGCTTGAGCTCGGCCTGCGCCGCGCTGATCCCCTCGGTCGAGGCCACGACGTTGGCCTTGTTCGCGATGATCTGCGCGCGCGACGACTCGAGCGCGGAGGTCAGGCTCACGAGCAACGCGTCGCGCTGGGCCTGCGCCGAGATCAGGTTCGCGTTCGCGACCTTGACGTCGGCGCCGCTGCGCCCGCCGTCCCACAAGGCCCACGATAGAGCCAGCCCGGCCGACCAGCTCGGCTGGGGCGACCAGTTCGATTCTCCGGGCATCCACTGGGCCGACGCGCTCGCCGACAACACCGGTCGCCGCTCCGCGTGCGCGGCGGTCACGCCCGCGTCCGCGGCGTAGATCTGCTTGTCGAGTTGCGTGATCTCGGGGCGGAGCTTGCGCGCGGTCGCGACCAGCGACCCGAGATCGGCCGGATCCTGGTCGATCGGCGTCGGCCAGTTCGGATCGACCGCCGGCGCGCGCGTCGGATCGATCCAGCCGATCGCGGCGCGCAGGTTCGCGAGCGCGACGGCCTCGTCGGATTGCGACTGGGCGAGCGTCGACAGCGCGTTCGAGGCGCGCGATTGCGCCTGCGCGACCTCGATCGGATCCTTGGCCTGCGCCGCGACGAACCGCTTGGCCTGATCGAGGTGGGCCTGTTCGCTCTTCACGGTCGCCTGCGCGACCAGGACCAGCCGCTTGCGCGCGAGCGCCTCGAGGTACGCGATCTCGACGTCGCGGCGGACATCGAGCGAGCTGACCGAGTAGCCGGCCCGCGCGGCATCCTCGTTCGCCTCGGCCGCGACGACGTTCGCGTGGGTCAGGCCGAAATCGTAGATCTTCCAGTTCGCGGACGCGCCGAGCGCCGTGCCGTACGAGCCGCTGAAGAAGCCGCCGCACAGCCCGCTGTTCGGATCGGCCAGGACACACGGACCTCGCGGATCCGAGCCGGCGGACACCGACGCGCTGAGGTTGACGACCGGGTGCTCGGCGACCTTGGCGCCCTCGACCCGGCCCGAGGCGGCCTCGATCGTTGCCCGGGCCTGGTGGAGTGCGGGTTGGGTCTTCTCCGCGATCTCGACCGCGCGCGCCATCGTCAGCGTGAGCTTGCCGGGCACCGCGGTCTCCGCGGCCGTGACATCGACGACCCCGGGCAACCATTGCGGCGAATCCGCCGCAGGCGGGTTCTGTGGTTGATCGGGCGGTAGCGGCGCCGGGGTGGCGGGCGGCGCCGGGGCCGGCGCGGGCGCAGGCTGGGCGAGCGCGAGCGAGGGGACCGCGAGCAACAGGAGCGGGGTGAACTTCATGTCTCGTACCTCAAGGCAGTGATCGGGTCGAGCCGCGACGCGCGGATCGCCGGATACAGTCCGAACACGACGCCGACGCCGCCCGCGACTGCAAACGCGAGCGCCGCCGTCGTGGCGGGGAAGAACAACTTCCATCCGTAGTAGCTGGCCATGTACTTCGCGAGCAGCGCGCCGAAGCCGACGCCGATCACGCCGCCGACCCCGGCGAGCACGAGGGATTCGACGAGGAACTGGGTCATCACGTCGATCGGCTTGGCGCCGACCGCCATCCGGATCCCGATCTCGCGCGTTCGTTCGATCACGCTGACCAGCATGATGTTCATCACGCCGATGCCGCCGACGATCAGCGACATCGCCGCGACGATCGCGAGCAGCGTCGCGATCTTCTGCGTCGACTTCTGCTGGGAGAGCGCGAACTCGGCGAGGTTGCGGATCCGGAAGTCGTCGTCGTCGGCCGCGCCCAGGTTGTGCTTGTCGCGCAACAGCTGGGTCAGCTGGGTCTCGGCGAGCGAGATGTCCTTCTCGGACCCGACCGAGACGTAGATCTGCCCGCGCGGCATGTACTTGCCCTGGCCCTTGTCCAGCTTCTGCACGTAGGTCTTCATCGGGATGATCACGACGTCGTCTTGATCCTGGCCCATCCCCGATTGGCCCTTGGCGTCGAGCACGCCGATCACCTCGTACGGCTGGCTGTTGATCTTGATGGTCTGACCGATCGGGCTGCTGTTCGAATACAGCTGGGTCGCGACGGTCTGGCCGATCACCGCGACCTTGGCGCCGCTGGCCTCGGCCGCATCTTGGTCGAACAGCGTGCCCTCCTTGGGCTCCCAGCTCTTGATCGAGAAGTACGCGGGTTTGGTGCCGATCAGCGAGGTGCTCCAGTTCGCGTCCTCGCTCGCGACCTGGGCCTTGGTCGAGAACACGGGCGTGACCCAACGGATCGTCGGAACCTCGCCGTCCTCGAGGGCGGCCTCGTCGGCCCAGGTCAGCGAGAACATCGATCCGGCGCCGCCGGCCGCGCCGAAGCTGCGCTGCGAGCCGTTCGTGACGATCAGGAGGTTCGTCCCCATCGAACGGAACACGTCGGCGACCGCTTCCTGCGCGCCCTGGCCGCTCGCGATCATCGCGATCACGGTGCCGATCCCGAAGATGATGCCGAGCATGGTCAGCATCGAGCGGACCTTGTTGCGCCACAACGCGCGAAACGCGAGCTTGAGCGTCGTCAAGATCGTCATGACGCGGCCTTCATGGGCTCTTGTTGCTTGTCATCGACGATCAAGCCATCGCGCAGCATGATCACCCGACTCGCGTACGCCGCGATGTCGTGCTCGTGGGTGACCAGCACGACCGTGATGCCCTGCGCGACCAGGCCCTGGAGGATCGCCATCACCTCGTAGGAGGTCGTGCTGTCGAGGTTGCCGGTCGGTTCGTCGGCCATGATGATCGGGGCCTCGCCGACGAGCGCGCGCGCGATCGCGACGCGCTGTTGCTGGCCACCGGACAGCTGGCTCGAGTGATGGTGCTCGCGCCCCAACAACCCGACGCGCTCGAGCGCCTGCATCGCGCGGCGCCGCCGTTCGCGCCCGGGGATGCCCTGATACATCAGCGGCATCTCGACGTTCTCGAGCGCGCTGGTGCGCGACAGCAGGTTGAAGCTCTGGAACACGAAGCCGATCATCCGGCCGCGCACGTCGGCGAGCTCGGTGCGCGACAGCCGCGACACGTCCTTGCCCTGGAGCTTGTACGTGCCGCGCGTCGGCTGATCGAGGCAGCCCATGATGTTCATCATCGTCGACTTGCCGGAGCCCGACTGCCCCATGATCGCGATCGACGCACCGCTCTCGATCGTGAGATCGACCCCGCGCAGCGCGTGGACGAGATTATCGCCCATCACGTAGGTGCGCTCGATGCCACGCATCTCGATCAGCGGTGGCCGGGCGGTGGGGTCGACCTCGCTCACCTAGAACGCTCCGAGCTTGCGCTGCTGGGTGGGGAGCCCCTGGATCTCGGTGATCAGCTGGTCGCCGGCCTCGACCTCGCCCTCGAGGAGCTGGGTGCTCGAGCCATCGGTGAGGCCGAGCTTGACGAACACCATCTTCGGCTTGCCGTCGACGAGCTTGAACAGCATCTTGCGATCGGGATCCTTCTTGAAGGCGGCGCCACCCGGTGCGCCACCCATCCCGCCCATCCCGCCCATCCCGCCAGCGGCGGCGCCACCGCCCGCGCTGGAGCTACCCGAGCCGCGATGTCCGCTGCCGCGATGCCCGCTGCCGCGGCCGTAGCGCTGCATCAACGCCATGATCTGCTCGCGCGACGGCTTGAAGCGCAGCGCGGCGTTCGGGATCTTGACCACGTCGTCGACCTTCTGGAGCACGAACGTGACGTTCGCGGTCATGCCCGGGCGGAGCAGCTTGTCGTGGTTGTCGACGTCGATCACCGCGTCGTAGGTGACGACGCCCGAGGTCGTGGTCGGCGAGTTGCGGACCTGGCGCACGATGCCCTCGAAGTCCTTGCCGGGGAACGCGTCGACGGTGAACGTCGCCTTCATCCCCCCGGCGAGCCGGCCGACATCGCCCTCGGTGACCGCGGTGTCGATCTGCATCAGCGACAGGTCGGCGGCGATCGTGAATAGCGTCGGCGCCGAGAACGACGACTGCACGGTCTGGCCTTCGTCGTACGATCGGGTCAGCACGACGCCATCGATCGGCGAGTAGATCGTCGCGTACGACACGTTGGTCTTGGCCTGACCGAGGTTCGCGTGGGCCTGCGACACGCTCGCCTTGGCCGCCGCGAGCGCGGCCTTCGCGGTGTCGCGGGTGAGCTCGAAGCCCTCGACGGTGGCGCCGGCGACGAGCTGCTGGTCCTGGAGCCCCTTCTGGCGGGCGTACTGGCGGTTGGCATCGTTGAGCGCGACCTCCGCCTTCTTCTCGTTCGCGACGGCGAGGTCGTACGCTGCCTGTTGTTGATCGACCTGCGCCTTCAACAGGCTGTCGTCGAGCTTCGCGATCACCTGGCCCTTCTTGACCTGATCGTTGAAGTCGGCGAACAGCTTCACGACCCGGCCCGAGACCTGCGCGCCGACCTGGACCGTGGTGCGCGCCGAGAGCGTGCCGGCCGCGGTGACCTGCGCCGAGATCGACCCCTTCGCCACGGTCACGGTCGTGAAGCTGATCTCGGGCGCGCTCGGCTCCCACGGCTTCTTGATCCAGAGGAACGCGGCCACCGCCGCGATGATCGCGATGAGGACGACACGAGGAAGCCAGCGGGTAAGTTTCGAGCTCATGGTGCACCTGCGACGACGAACGGGATCTCCAGCCGGGCGGTGGTGCCCTGGCCGAGCTTGGAGGCGAGCATGACATTGCCGCCGTGAGCGCGCGCGATCCGGCGCGCCAGCGCGAGGCCGAGGCCGACGCCCCCGGTCTTGCGGGTGCGGCTGACGTCGGAGCGCCAGAACGGCGTTCCCGCGCGTTCGAGGTCATCGGCCGACATGCCGATCCCCTTGTCGATCACGGAGAACGTCACGGTCGAGCCATTCGGCACGACCTGCAAACTGACCGGCGCATCGGAGTATTTCGCTGCGTTGTCTAGCAGGTTATCGAGCGCACGGCGAAGCAGCACGGGGTCGCATTCGATCGCGCGATCGGAGTCCGCGATCTGGCGCTCGAGCGTGCGGCCCGGATGGCGCGCCTCGAACCGGCTGACCGCGCTCTCGGCGAGCTCGGCGACGCCGATCGGCGACCGCGCGAGGTTCGTCTGGTCCGAATCGAGCCGCGCCGTGGTCAGGATATCGGCGATCAGTTGATCGATCTCTTCGAGATCGATGCCGACATCGGCGAGCACGTCCTTCGCGGCGACCGGATCCTCGGCGGCGAGCTCGAGCGCGACGCGGATCCGCGCGAGCGGCGTGCGCAGCTCGTGCGAGACATCGGCCATGAGCTGGCGCTGCGACGAGATCAGCGCGGACGTGCGGTCCGCCATGTCGTCGAACGCGCGCCCGACATCGCCGAGCTCGTCGTCGCGCTCGAGGTGGACCCGCGCCTCGGTGTTGCCGCCGCCGAACCGCCGCGCGGCCTCGGCGAGCTCCTCGAGCGGCCGGACGAGCCGGCGCGTGAACCACAGCGAGGCCGCGGCGACCACGACCAGCACGCCGGCGGCGATCGGCAGGATGAACCTCCACGGCGCACCGAACGAGTTCGGGACGTACACGCCGATCATCGTGCCGTCGTCACTGCGCACGACGATCCGCCGCCACGCGAGCGTCCACTTGTCGTGCTTCAACGCAGCGAGCTCCGCCGCACTCGGCCCCTCGAGCGCCGGCTCGACGGTCGTGCGGACCATCTTGCCGGTGGTATCGAACAGCGTGAGCCGGCCCCGGAGCCGCTCCTTGAGGCGGGCGATCCGCACGTCGAGCTGCTCGGACGTGCGCGCGGAGTAATGATCGACCATGTTCTGGACGAGCGCGGCCTGCGGCTCGAGGTAGCGCGGGCTGCCCACGAACCGCGGCAGCATCACCATCGCCACGATCACGCTGACCGCGATCGCCGCGGTGAGCGCGTAGACCCGGATGACTAGGTTACCGCGACGCATCGCATGACCTCAGGCGTCGCCCCCACGGCGGAGGTCGGCGAGCAGGTAGCCGGCACCGCGGACGGTCTTGAGGATCTTCGGGTTGCGGCTGTCGTCGCCGAGCTTCGCGCGCAGCCGCGACACGTGGACATCGATCGAGCGATCGAACGACAGATCGGCCGAGCCCTTCGCGAGGTCGAGCAGCTGCTCGCGCGAGAGCACCTTGCCGGGGCGCTGCGCGAGGGCGCGCAGGATCGAGAACTCGTACGCGGTGACGTCGACCGGCTTGGCATCGAGCGTGACGGTCATCTTCGCCGGATCGAGCACGAGTCCGCCGACCTCGATCGTGTCCTGGGTCGGGCCGGTCTGGCCGCGCACGCGGCGCACGTTCGCGCGGATCCGCGCGAGCAGCTCGCGCGGCGAGAACGGCTTGGTCACGTAGTCATCCGCGCCGACCTCGAGCCCGAGCACGCGATCGGCCTCCTCGCCGCGCGCGGTGACCATGATGATCGGTACGTCGATGCGGGTGCGCAGCTCGCGACACACCTCGATGCCGTCGCGGCCCGGCAGCATCAGGTCGAGCACGATGCAGTCGTACTGGCGGCGCAGCGCCTCGGCCTGGCCTTCGATCCCGTCCGCCGCGGAGGTGACGAGCACGCCGTGACCCTCCAGGTAGCGCGAGGTCAGCTGGGCGAGGCGCGTGTCGTCCTCCACGAGGAGGACCTTGATAGATGCCAGGGTTTCCGCCACACAGACACCTTAAACACGAGATGGCCGCCGCGGGGAAACCTACACAGTTTGCAACGACATCGTCCGTCATCAACGGGGCAGCAGCTTCGCGAGCGTACGGTCCAGGACGTCGATTCTAAACGGCTTCGGCAGGTAGGCGTCCGCGTGGACCCGGCCCTGTCCATCGCGGTCGAAGCCCGAGCACACGATGATCGGGAGGTCGGGGCGGCGTGCCCGGAGCTGCTCGATGACCTGCCGGCCGTTCATGCGAGGCATCGTCAGATCGACCAGCACGGCGTCGATCGGGTTCGCCTCGAGGATCGCCAGACCGGTGGCGCCGTCCGAGGCGGTCAGTGTGCCGTACCCGAGATCCTCGACCATCCGCGCGATGACATCGCGGACCAGCTCCTCGTCGTCGATCACGAGCACCACGCGCGTGCTCGGCGACGGCCCCGGGGTCGGCGCGTGGCCGAGCTGTGTCGAGGCGGCTGGCCACAGCACCTCGAACGCGGCGCCCGCGCCCGCTCCCGTGCGCAGCCGGAGGCCGCCCTCGTGCGCGCGCACGATGCCGAGCACCGCGGCGAGGCCGATGCCGTGACCGTGCGCCTTGGTCGTGAAGAACGGCTCGAACACGTGGCGGCGAGTCTCGTCGTCCATGCCACTGCCATCGTCGCGGACCTCGATCCGCACGTAGCCGCCGGCGGGGGCGTGCAGGACGTCATCGCCGGTCGGCAGGCCATCGTGCTCGATCAGCTCGGCGCGGATCGCGATCTCGCCGCGCGGGTGGCCACTGGCGACCAGGGCATCGCGCGCGTTCGTGATCAGGTTCAACAGCACCTGGCGGAGCTGGCCCGGATCGGCGCGCAGCGACAGCTCGGCGGGGACGGAGGTCACCACCGAGATCTCCGGCGGCATGCTGGCCGCCACGATGCGCAGCAGCTCTTCGATCACGGTCGCGGGGGCGAGCCGGGTCGAGCCCGCGCCAGCGCGGCCCGAGAACGTCAGCAGCTGGTGGGTGAGCTCGGCGGCGCGCAAGCCGGCGTCGCGGGTGTTCTCGACGGCGGCGCGGCCCGGCATGCCGCGCGGCAGGTCGCGGAGCGCGAGATCCGCGTTGCCGATCACGGCGACCAGCAGGTTGTTGAAGTCGTGGGCGAGGCCACCGGCGAGCACGCCGAGGCTCTCCGCACGCTGGGCATCGACGAGCCGCCGCTCGAGCGCGCGCGAGGCCGTGACGTCGAGCGTGGTGCCGATCGCTCCGACGATCTGGTCGTCGTGGCGGTACGGGGCGACCGTGACCGCGAGCTGCTTGCCGCGGTACGTGGTGTCGTAGCCGAGCACCGCGCCGCGCAGCGCGCGCTCGTGGTACGGCACCGGATCGACGGAGCCGGGCTCGAAGCGATGGATCGCGGCGAGCCGCACGTTGCGGAACTTGTCGGGCGCGTAGCCGAGCAGCTCCTCGACCGCGCCGCCGGTGCGGATGATCCGGAGCTCGCGGTCGACGACCCAGTACATCGCGGGCATCTGCATGACCACCAGATCGAGGATCTTCGCGGTGCGCTCGAGCTCGAGGCGCTGGCGCTTGACCTCGCTGATGTCGAGGATCGAGGCATCGAACGATTCCGTGCCGTCGGCGAGCTCGAGCGCGTGGCCCCACAGCTGGATCGTGATCGTGGTGCCGTCCTTCTTGCGGAACTCGACCTCGGCACCATCGACGGCCCGCGCCGGCAGGAACCGCTCGATGATCGGCTCGCGGTCCTCGGGGTTGGCGTAGACCTCGTGGTTGAGGTTCTTCGCCATCAGCTCCTCGACCGTGTAGCCGAGCATCTTCGCGAGGCTCGCGTTGACGTACGTGAACACGCCCGCGCGCGACGAGCGATACATGCCGACCGGCGAGCGTTCGACGAGGAGGTACAGCTCGGGGTCGGAGGGGAGCGGCACCCAGCCCCATCTTAGAGCAAAAGCGCATCCTCGATGTCGTCGAATGCACCCGCTCTCCACCGCGCGAGCGAGCTGCGCCCGGAGATCAGGTTCTCGGTCTCGGCGAGCACGGCCTCGAGGTCGACGAGCCAGACGTACGGGTCGAACTTCGAGCGCTGCGCGACCTCCTCGGGGAGCTCGACGGGCGGCATCCACGCCGCCATCTTGTGGGTCTCGCCGGCCAGCAGCGAGCGGATCGCGACGTTCGCGAGCCGGCTGCCGAGCAAGCGGTCGAACGCGGAGGGCCGGCCGCCGCGGACGACGTGGCCGAGCACGGTGACCCGGGTCTCGATCGAGGCGGGCTCGCCGCCGGGCGTGCGCGCCAGCAGCTTGGCGTCGACCAGCGTCTTGAGGCGCTCGGCCGGGACCTGCACTCCCTCGGCCTTGATCACGATCACGCGCCGGCCGCGGCGCGACGGGCGCTTGCGGACCGCCATCACCGCGTCGACGATCTGATCGACGACGTCGGACTCCGTCTTGCCGGCTTCGGGGAACAGCGCGAGATCGGCGCCGACCGCGATCGCGGACGTCATCGCGAGGTAGCCGCAGTCGCGGCCCATGACCTCGACGATGAACGTGCGATCGTGCGCGGTGGCGGTATCGGCGATCTTGTCGCACGCCTCGACGATCGTGTTCATCGCGGTGTCGACGCCGATGCACAGGCCGGTGAGGCCGAGGTCGTTGTCGATCGAGGCGGGGACGCCGATCACCTTGAGCGGGCGACCGGCCCCGATCTCGGCCGGATCGGCGACCCGGATCGCGCCGGTCAACGAGCCGTTGCCGCCGATCACGATCAGGCCATCGATCGCGTGGCGTGCGAGGATCTCGCGCGCACGATCTCGCACCGGGCGATCGTGGAACTCCTTGCAGCGTGCCGAGCCCAGGATCGTCCCACCTTCACGCAGGATCCCCGCGACATCGCTCGGCCCGAGCTCGATGAACGCGTCCTCGAGCAGGCCGCGATAGCCACGCTCGATCCCGAGGATCTCCGCGCCACCGGATCGGCCGACCAGGGTCGCCGCGCGAACGGCCGCGTTCATGCCGGGAGCATCGCCGCCGCTCGTGAGGATCGCGATCCGCTTCATCCTCGTGATGCTACAGTCGGCCGATGATCGAAAGCGAGTCGGGTGGGCCGATCCGCGTCGAGCGACGTGGACCGGTGACCACCGTGATCCTCGATCGTCCGGACGCGAAGAACGCGGTCGATCGGCCGACCGCCGAAGCGCTGGCCGCGGCGTTCCGCGCGTTCGATGCCGACGACGCCGCGCGCGTCGCGGTGCTCGCGGGCGATCATGGGACGTTCTGCGCGGGCGCCGATCTCAAGGCGTTCTCCCAGGGCCGCGGCAACCGCGTCGCGCCCGACGGCGACGGTCCGATGGGGCCGACCCGCATGGTGCTCGGCAAGCCCGTGATCGCCGCGATCGCCGGTCACGCGGTCGCCGGCGGCCTCGAGCTCGCGCTGTGGTGCGATCTGCGCGTCGCCGAGACCACCGCGATCCTCGGCGTGTTCTGCCGCCGGTTTGGCGTGCCGCTGATCGATGGCGGGACGATCCGGCTGCCGAGGCTGATCGGGCTGTCGCGCGCGCTCGATCTGATCCTCACCGGCCGCGCGGTCACCGCCGACGAGGCGCTCGCGATCGGCCTGGTCAATCGGGTCGTACCGCCCGGCCAGGCGCGCGCCGCGGCCGAGGAGCTCGCCCACGCGCTGGCCGAGCTGCCGCAGGCCGCGATGCGCGGCGATCGGATGAGCGCCTACCTGCAACACGATCTCGATCTGCCGACCGCGCTGGCGCGCGAGCTCGAGCTTGGCTCGCGGGCGCTCGCCGAGGGTCTGGCCGGAGCCCAGCGGTTCGCCAGCGGCTCCGGCAGGCATGGCCAGAAAGTAGAACCATGAAACTAGTCGCCCTGTTCGCGCTCGTGTTCGCGCTGACCGCGTGCATCGTCAGGCAGTTCTCGACGGGCCCGCGCCTGACCGGCACGTGCGAGGGCGCGTGCGACCACTACGTCGAGTGCAAGCCCGGCCATCCCAAGGCGGCGATGGATCGCTGTCGGATCGAGTGTCCGGACGTGTTCAGCGACGAGGATTCGCTGCGCGGGTTCGAGTCGCTATCGTGCAAGGACACGCTGTCGTACGTCGACGGCGATGCGCCGCACGTCGTGCAGAGCCAATAGAGCACGTCGTCGTCGTCGTCGTCGTCGCGGGCTTCGATCTCAGGTGGCCGGCCTCGCCAAGGGACCCACCACGAACGTGGGCCCTTCACGATCTGCCGTTGCTGGTTCGGGAAGGCCGGACGGAGTCGGGACGAGACGGGAGACCGGAGGAGCAGCACGACCGCGTGGACCGCTCGTCGGCGCTGAGCCGCCTGCCGCGCTTCACTCACATCACACCGGCGAACCCGCGGACGGGCGGCGCAGCCGCAACCGATCCTTCGCGCCCTTCGTCCCTGGATCGGTCTTCGTGCCGGCTTCGTGCCGGCTTCGTGCCGGCTTCGTGCAGCCCGTGGGTCGTGGGTCTTCGTCGGCGCGCTGAAGCTTCAGGCAGCCGGTTCCACCGGTGTCACGACGCTTCGCAGACCTCGACGTCGGCGCAGACCTTGGCGTCGTTGCAGGACGTGCTCGCGCACTGGTCGTCGGTCTTGCACGCGCTGCCGTTCGCCAGCGGCGACGTGCACGTGAACGTGGTCGCATCGCAGAACGAGCCATCGCTGCACAGCGCGGTGCAGGGCTCGCCGGTCTCGGGCCACGGCTCGCACTGGAGTGACCCGGAGTTGCACGGGTAGTACAGCGAGCAATCGGCGAGCGTGGTGCACGCCGCGCCGGTCAGCCCGAGCGGGGCGCACACGCCGGAGGTGTTGCAGTACGCGCCGAGCTCCGCGCATTGGCCATCGGGGCAGGCCTCGCCGAGCTTCGGTAGCGGGTGGCAGATCCCGGGTGTGCCGACGCAGCCGAGGCCGTAGGCGCACTGGGTGCCGTCGTCGCACGGCATGCCGTCGGCGTAGAGCGCGACGCACAGCTTGGTGTTCGCGCAGGTCAGGTTGGCCTTGCACTCGCGCGTCGCGCACGGCTCGCCGAGCTCCGCGAGGGCCTGGGTGGCGGCGCAGGTGCCGGCGCAGCACGCCCCCGTGCACGTCGAGCCGAGCTCGCACGCGGCCGACTGGCACTCGTCGTTCGAGAGGCACACGGCGCCGGTCGCGCCGGTCCCGGTGATCGCGGCGTCGCACGCGGCCGGTGTCGTGCGCGCCTCCTCGGAGGTGGCGTCGCACGGCGTGTTGCGGAGGTCGTTGATGCACTCTTCGGCGCGGTTCGCGTCGAACGTGGTCTTGCCGGCGTGGAGCTCGGCCGCGAGGTTCGCGCCATCGCCGGCCGGGAAATACGCCGCGCAGCTGTCGCGATCGGTGAACTGACCGCAGCGCACGCGCAGGTCGCAGGTCGCATCGCGGACCGCGGCCGCGTAGTTGTCCGCGGTGATCGCGCTCGAACAACTTGCGAGCAACACCACCACCCCGAGGCGTCTCATCGCATCGAGGATATCGCGAATCCGCTATGCTGCGCGCGTGGCAGATCCACCCGACGCCTCGCGTGCACGCCCGGCCAAGCCGGGCGGAGCCGCAGCCTCGGAGGACGGTGCGAGCGTGATCGACGGCACCGTCGAGCGCGTCGCGTTCCACAATCCCGACTCGACCTACACGGTCGCTAAGGTCACGACCACGGCGGGCGAGGTCACGGTCGTCGGGAAGCTGATGGGCGTCGACGAGGGCATGCCGCTGCGCTTGACCGGCACCTGGGAGGTCGACAAGAAGTGGGGCCGCCAGTTCAAGGTCACGGAGTACGAGCTGCTCACGCCCAAGACCAAGGCGGGGATCGAGAAGTTCCTCGGCTCGAAGGTGTTCGCCGGGATCGGGCCGTCGCTCGCGAAGCGGATCGTCGAGAAGTTCGGCACCGACACGCTCGACGTGATCGAGAAGGCGCCGGCGCGGCTGACCGAGGTGATCGGCATCGGCGGCCAGCGCGCGAAGACGATCGCGAAGGTGTTCGCCGATCAGCGCGACATCCAGGACGTGTTGGTGTTCCTCTACGGCGTCGGAGTCTCGGGCGCGTTCGCGGCGCGCATCGTCAAGCGCTACGGCAAGGACGCGGTGCGGGTGGTCAAGCAGAACCCGTACCGGCTCGCGCACGAGGTGTGGGGCATCGGCTTTCGCACGGCCGATTCGATCGCCGGCAAGCTCGGCATCGCGCGTGATGCGCCGGAGCGGCTCGAGGCGGGGCTGTTGCACGCGCTCGAGACCTCGGTCGAGGACGGCAACGTCCACTTTCCCGACGAGGAGGTGATGGCGCGCGCCGCCGAGCTGCTCGGGATCGCGGTCGATCAGCTACCGCCGCGGTTGGCCGGGCTCGAGGCCTCGGGGCTGATCGTGCGCGAGGTTCTCGGCGATCGCGGCGCGTGCAGCGCGCTGCCCGAGTATCACGACGCCGAGGTCGCGTGCGCCGACAAGCTCGCGCAGATCATCGAGAGCCATGCGCGCCCGCTCGCGCTCGACATCATGGCCGCGGTGCACGCGTTCGAGGCCCTGACCACGATCGAGCTCGCCGACCAGCAGCGCCGCGCGGTCGAGGCCGCGTTACGCGATAGCTGCACCGTGATCACCGGTGGCCCCGGCGTCGGCAAGACGACGATCGTCAAGGCGATCGTCCACATCGCGCGCGCGGGGTCGCGCAAGGTCAAGCTCGCCGCCCCGACGGGGCGCGCCGCGAAGCGCCTCGCCGAGGCGACCGGCGTCGAGGCGACGACGATCCATCGCCTGCTCGAGTACCAGCCCCGGGAGGGCGGCTTTCACAAGAACGCCGAGGACCCGCTCGACGCCGATCTGCTGGTGATCGACGAGGCCTCGATGGTCGACCTCATGCTGCTGCGCGCGGTCACCGCGGCGCTGCGGATCGGCGCGCAGCTCGTGCTGGTCGGCGATGTCGACCAGCTACCTTCGGTCGGCGCCGGCGCGGTGCTGCACGACGTGATCCACTCCGACGCCGCGACGGTGATCCGGCTGACCGAGATCTTCCGTCAGGCCGCCGCGAGCAAGATCGTGGTCAGCGCCCACAAGATCAACCACGGCGAGCTCCCGGAGCTCGCGCCGCCGGGCGAGGGCACCAGCGACTTCTACTTCATCAACCGCGAGGATCCAGAGGCCGCGCGCAATACGATCGTCGAGCTCGTCGCCGAGCGGATCCCCGCGCGGTTCGGGCTCGATCCGGTCACCCAGATCCAGGTCCTGACCCCGATGCACCGCGGCGAGCTCGGCACGCACGTGGTCAACCGCGCGCTCCAGGAGCGGCTCAATCCCGCGGCGCCGGCCGGCGAGGTCGAGCTCGTGCGCGGCGACCGCGTGTTCCGCCGCAACGACAAGGTCATGCAGCTCAAGAACGACTACGACCGCAACGTGTTCAACGGCGACATCGGCGTGATCTCCTCGGTCGATCCGCAGGGCGGCGTGATCCGCGTCGACTTCGATGGCTCGACGTCGAACGACGTCACCTACGAGCGTGCCGAGCTCGATCAGCTGATCCACGCGTACGCGGTGAGCGTGCACAAGAGCCAGGGCTCGGAGTATCCGGCCGTCGTGATCCCGATCGTCACGCAGCACTTCATGATGCTGCAGCGCAGCTTGCTCTACACCGCGGTCACGCGCGGCAAGAAGCTGGTCGTCCTGGTCGGGACGCGCCGGGCCGTCGAGCTCGCGGTCAAGAACGCCGATGCGCGCACGCGTTATACGTGGCTGGCCGAACGGATCCGCGCGCGGGTCGCGGCGTGAACGGTTCGCCTACTCGGGCTTGACCGCGACGACGTCGTCGGCGAGCTCGTTGGTATCGTCGGCGCGGCGCGGGAAGTACTCCGCGAATTCGGGGGCGAGGTTCGCGAGCGTGCGGCCGACCGCGGCGGGACCGGCGGGTAGCGCCTGCACGAGCGCCTGGGCCATGTGATCGAGCCGGGTCTGGCCGAGCTTGTCGACGATGGCGACGTCGCCGATCACCTCGACCGCGCGCGCGCGCACCGCGATGAACACGAGCAGGCCGGTGCGATCGCGCGTGCGGTGGATCTGCTTGCCGACGAACAGGTTGCGCGCGGCCTCGACGACGTGTTGCTCGCGCAGCCAGGCCGGCACCAGGAAGCGATACAGCGGCTGCACGTACTCGACGAGCAGCGCCGAAGCCACGCCCGCGCCGAGCGGGAACGCGAGCACCGCCCACGACGGGAGCGCGAACACCACCGTGTAGATCAGGACCGCGTACGCGGCGACCAGCCCGACCACGACGTGCGCCGCCATCCAGCGCCGCGCGTGCGCACGCACCGCGACGACGCACTCGACCGCCGAGTTGTCCTCGATCGCCGCGATCGCATCGCGAAACGCTTTGTCCCCGGGCTCGGTTCCCCAGCTCATGCGTCGTGGGCTCCGCGCGGCCCGTCGAGCTCGCGCAACAGGGCGACCAGCCGCGCCACGCCCTCCTCGGGGAACGCGTTGTAGATGCTCGCGCGCATGCCGCCGACCGAGCGATGGCCGCGCAGCCCGGACATCCCGCGCGCCTCGGCCTCGGCGATCAGCGCATCCTCGGCCGCGGCCGAGGGACCACGGAACGTCACGTTCATGTTCGAGCGGCTGCCCGGCCGGGCGTGCGCCCGCCACTGGGTCGAGCCGTCGAGGCAGTCGTAGAGCAGCTTGGCCTTGTGGGCGTTGCGCTCTGCCATCGCCGCGAGGCCGCCGTGCGCGAGGATCCACCGGCAGACCTCGCCGATCATCCAGATCCCGAACGTGTTGGGCGTGTTGTGGAGCGAGCGATCCTTGACGTAGGTGCGGTACTGGTCGAGCGGGGCCAGCGCGGTCGCGCCGGTGGCGACGAACTTCTTGTCGCCGATCACGAGCGAGATCCCCGAGGGCCCGAGGTTCTTCTGCGCGCCGGCGTAGATCAGGCCGTGGTTCGCGAGCGCGAGCGGGCGCGAGAAGATGTCGCTCGAGGCATCGCACACCAGCGGCGCGGGCGCCGGCGGCGGCACCGCCCACTCGGTGCCGTAGATCGTCTCGTTCGAGGTGTAGTGGACGTAGCGCGGGGCGGCCGACCACGCGAACTGGGTCGGCACCGCCGCGAACTCTGGCGCGCCGCTGGACGCGACGTGGACGTGACCGACCCGCTGGGCCTCGTCGATCACCTTCTGCGACCACACGCCGGTGTGGCAGACGTCGACGGTGTCGTCCGGGCCCAGGAAGTTGCGAGGCACCATCGCGAAGTGGTGGGTCGCGCCGGCGGTCACGAACATCACCGCGAAGTCCTCGCCGATGCCGCCGACCTCGCGGACCGCCGCCTCGGCGCCGTCGAGCACGCGCCCGAACTCCTTGCCGCGGTGGCTATGTTCGAGCAGACCGATGCCGGAGCCGTCGAGATCCCAGATCGCGTCCTGGGCCGCGCGCAGGACCGGTTCGGGCAGGGTCGCAGGCCCCGACGAGAAGTTCAGCTTTCTCATGGTAGGCGACCTCGCTCCGCTCGGAGCTTAGCTCGAAGTTGGTTCGAGCACGCTCGCCGTCAGCGCCGAGATTCTTCGTAGAAGAACACGGTGATCGCGATGCAGTGGAACGCCTCGTCCGAGGACTGCGTCACCACCAGATCGGTCACCTTCTTCTCGGTGTTGGCGTTGATCCAGTTGGTGACCTTTTCACCCAACTGATCGCGATCCGCGACCATCGTCGCCGAGAACACCTTGACCCCGTTGAACTTCACATCCTTGCGGAGCGTGAGCTGTCCCGACTGATTTGCTAGGTTCGCGGACATCCGAGGGCAACGCTAGCACGGTTGCCACGTTCTCAAACTGTTTCTAGCCGGTGTAAGACATGCGAGGTCGCGCACGTCCAGGCGGTCGACCGCCTGGTTGGCCGCCCGTGGGGCTAGTCTTCGTCGTCGAGCGCGCGGTCGAGGGCGTTCGCGAGCCGCTCGGCCTCTTGCGGCGACATGTTCGTGGGGGTGAACGCTTTTTCGGCGGTCTCGACGAGGGCGACCATCCGGGCCTGCTCGACGGATAACCCGGACTGATCGTTCGTGATCCACTCGTCGAGCTCCTCGGTCAGCCGCTTCTTGGGCGCCCGCAGCTCGGGCCCCCTCGGCTCGAGCCCTTTTACGCCCCCGCTGCGCCGGTAGCTGATCGAGCCGTACGAGATCTCGAGGTCGTGGCGGAACTCGACCATGTCCTGGTAGCGCTTGTTCGGATCCTTCTGCATCGCCTTGAGGATCACCGACTCGGCCTGCTCGGTGATCTCGCGGTGCGGGGCGAACTCGCGCGGCGAGGGCGCCTGCGAGTGGATGTGCATCGCGAGCACCTCGCTCGACTGCGGCGCCTCGAACGGGGGCCGGCCGCACAGCATGTCGAACAGGATCACGCCGAGCGAGTAGACATCGGCGCGGTGGTCGACGTCCTCGCCGCGCGCGGCCTCCGGCGACATGTACTCGGGCGTGCCGAACACCGCGCCCTGGACGGTCTCGGCGAGCAGCTCGTCCGGGACGAGCACCTTCGCGATCCCGAAGTCGAGCACCTTGACGAAGTCGTACGACTCCTCGCGCTCGGTGATCCACGAGTTGTCGGGGTTCATGCGGACCAAGTCGCGGCGACCGGGCCGCTTGATCAGCATGATGTTGTCGGGCTTGAGATCGCGGTGGATGACGCCGACCGCGTGCGCCGCATCGAGCGCGAGCGCGATCTGGTTCGCGATGTTGAGCGCGCGGTGGAGCTCGACCGCGCCTTCTTTTTCGATCAGGTCCTCGAGCGACTTGCCCTCGAGGTACTCCATGACGAAGTAGACCGGACCATCGGGCATGATGCCGAAGTCGGTGACGTCGACGATGTTCGGGTGGTTGATCGCGGTCGCGGCGCGGGCCTCGCGCAAGAAGCGATGGATCGCCTCCTGGTAGCGCGCGAACTGCGGGTGCAGCACCTTCACCGCGACAGGCTTCTTGATGTAGACGTGCTCGCCCTGATAGACGGTCCCCATGCCGCCGCGGCCGAGGATCTTGTCGAGCCGGTAGTTGCCGATGTTGTGACCGAGCCGCGCGATGTCGTCTTCTTCGACGAGCACCGCGGAGTCATGCAGGCAGAACCGCTCGCCGTCCGGGAACCGCGTGAAGCAGCGCGGGCAGACCTTCAACTAGTACCTCGCCTGCACGAACAGCGACAGGAAGCGGTTGTCGATCGGGCTCTGCGGATCAGGCGGTTTGATGTTGAGCAGGGTGAACTCGAGCCCGAAGTCGAGCTGCTGGTTGGGCGAGGCCTCGATCCGGCCGGTGACCGGCACCTGGAACGAGCCGGCGGAGAAGTCGAAGTCAGGTACCCGCAGCTGCGCGAACACGACCACGGAGAGCTGCGGAATCGGGTTCGCCGCGAGCCCGATCGATGGGTTGAAGTCCGGCGTCGCGCCGTTACCGACCTGCTGGGTCGCGAACTGGGTCGCCCCCGCGGCGCCGGCCTTTACCAGGACGTGATCGATGTCGACCTTGTTGAAGTCGATCGACATCAGGGTCTGGAGCGCGACGAGCGCGATCTCCGGCCGGAATGCGTAGCGCAACGGGAAGCCGAGGTCGATCGAGATCTTGGTGCCGCCGGCGTCGAACTCACCGCTCGGCAGGGTGTCGATCGCCTGGGTCGTGACCGGATTGCCGACCGTGGAGTCGTGGCACATGCCATCGAACATGGTGGTGCCGGCGGTCGGGTTATTGTCCGAGGTCGTCTGACCCGGGGAGCTCGGCGGATCGCAGAAGTCGTCGTAGAGCGGCACCGCATTGCGATGGACGTTCGCGGCGAGCCGGATATCGAGCACGTCGTAGATGAGCGCGCCCTCGAACCCGGCGTAGAACCCGAACTGCTTGAAGTTGTACGCGTCGGTGATGCCACCGATCAGCGTGAAGTTGTCCGAGTAGCCGTACTGGCCTTCGAGGTTGACGCCGAAGGTCTTGAACGCACCCTTCGAGCTGAGGTCGGTACCGATCCCGAGCCGGAGCTGCGTGATGCCCTTGGTCATCGTCAGCGGGCGCGAGTTCTCGCGTACCGGATAGGTCTTGAGCGTGTACAGCCCACCGGCGGTCACCGGCGGCTGATCGGACCCTGGGCCCTGATCGTCGTCGTCATCGCCGCCGCTATCGTCGCCCTTGTCGCCCTTGTCGCCCTTGCCGCTGTCGTCGTCGCCGCCACTGTCGTCGTCGTCGCTGTCACCGCTATCATCGCCCTTGGCATAGGCGGTGTGCGTGTGCCAGCCGACATACGTCATGCCGAGCGCCATCACCAGCGCGGCCCTCGCCGCGCGTGAAAGTCGAGGAAGCCTCACCACGTCGGTGAAATGCTACAGCAACCCACGGACAAACGGGGGCTGCCGGCATCGAATCGCGACGCCGCTGTGCGTGTCAAATCGGCGCGGATTCGGATCGGCCGCGAACTCCCGAAACGGAGAAAGGCCTCCCTTGCAGGAGACCTTCCTCTTTATCGCCGATCGCCCACGGTGGGCGTTCGTCGAGCGAGCGCTACTTGCGCTTGCCCTTCTTGCCGCCCGCCTTCTTCGCGGGAGCCTTCTTCGCCGGAGCCTTCTTCGCCGGAGCCTTCTTCGCCGGAGCCTTCTTCGCCGCCGGCTTCGAACCACCCTTCGTCTTGCGCTTGCTGCCGCCAACTTGGCGACCCGTACGCTCGACGGTGAGCTCACCGTTCTTATCGGTGCTCACGTAGTACATGAAGTTGGCGTAGTCGAGATCGACGCCCGTCGCGGCGATCTTCTGCGCCTTGCCCTTCGGCGTGTTCGGCTTCTTCAGAGGCGAGCCCCACACATCACCACCTTTGATGTAGTAGATGAGGCCCTTGTCGCGCTGCACACCAGTCTTTGCAATCGTCTCACCCATAGCTTGAAACCCTCCCTAGGGTAATTGGGTGCGTGCACGCTACACGAATCGTCTGACAAACACTCCCGAAATCCTCGTCGATAATCGATTCTTGATCGATTTTTGTCGTCGGAGATCACTCCGATCGTCGTCGGGGCGAGCCACCACGGAGGTGGATCACCTGTGGATAAAAAGATCCAAATCCTCGTCGGGAAAGGACAATTCCTCCTCGGAGATCACCCGGATCGACCGGATTTCCGTCGAGGATTCGCGGTGGGCTCGCAGACCAGCACCTGGCTCTCGGCGCTGCCATCGAGCGGCTGCCACGCGAAGTCACCATAGCGCTCGACCACGCGGAACCCGGCGTGCGCGACCAGCGCCTCGAGCTCCGCGGGGAAGTACTTGCGCTGTGAGAGCTTCACGACCTTCGTCGGACCCTTGCCATCGGCGGGTTCATAATAGATGCGGATGTTGGCGATCTGGCCGACCGGGTCGTAGTCGTGGTTGGTCGAATAGATCATCGGACGCCGGGTCGTCGGATCGGTGAACCGGGTCTTGGCCCAGCGCTTGGCCGGATCGCGGATCAACCAGGCGAGGTCGGGCATCTGAACGTCGAACGCGAACACGCCGCCGGGCGCGAGGGCTGCCGCAATCTGCTGCAGACACGCATGCAGCTCGCCTCGCGTGTAGAGGTGCTCGAGCACGTTGAACGCGGCGATCGCGAGCCGGTACCGGCCCGGGACCTCGAACGTGCACAGCTCGCCGGCCGAGGCCGTGATCCGCTGTGCGGCGGCGGCCGGGAGCTGCGCGATCCGCGCCCGCAGCTTCGCGAGCATCGACTCGCTCTGGTCGAGCCCGTGGACGACGTGGCCGTCGCGCGCGAGCGGCACGGTCACGCGCCCGCTGCCGCAACCGAGGTCGAGCACCGGTCCGCCACGGCGCCGAGCGAGCTCCCGGTAGAAGGTCACGTCGGCGCGCCGGCGCCGGTACTCGTAGTCGTAGAGCGCCGCGTCGGTGTAGTGCTCGCGGGACCCGGCATCGACGAGGTCGTCGATCAGCTCGGGCGGCAGCCGGCCCACCGAGTTGATGACCTTCGCACTGCCTTCGGCAGTGCTACGCGCCGGGCGTTCGCCCGAGTTGATGACCTTCGCACTGCCTTCGGCAGTGCTACGCGCCGGGCGTTCGCCCGACTTGTTGATTACCTTCGCACTGCCTTCGGCAGCGCTCCGCGCCGGGCGTTCGCCCGACTTGTTGATCACGCGCGACGCCGGCCACCCCGGCGGCGCCTCCGCCGCTTGTGCGGGTGGTTCGGGTCGTCGTCGTCCTCGGTGGCGGTCGCGCCGTTGCCGCCCTTGGCCGCGACCGGCTGCGGCAGCACCGCATCGTTGCCGGCGGCGCGCTCGAGCAGGGTAAACAGCAGCACCGCATCTTCGATCGAGTCCCGGCCACCGCCGAGCTCGGCCTGGACGCCGCGGTTCTTCGCCGAGGTCAGCCGGCGCTGCGCGATCAACAAAAAGCGCAGGCGGTCGCTATCGCGGCGGGTGACGTGGAGCTGCGTGATCAGCGGCTGGGCCAGCTCGTTGACCGCCATCATGACAGCGCCGCCCTTGGGCTCGGCATCGCCCGCGAAGTACACGAACGGCGCGAGCAGGGTGCCGAACGCGACGGCGTTCGAGGGGTCGCGGCCGTCCCGGATCGCGATATCGAGCTGCTCGAGCGCCGGCCAGGCGAGGGCGCGGCGCTTGCCGAGCTCACCGCCGCCGAGGAACGACAGCTTGATCGGCACCGCGTGGGCGGGGCGCGCGGGTGGATCGTCGGCCCACACGCGGTGCCATTCCTTCTCCTCGATGTCGAGCTCCGGAGCGGTCTCGTCACCGGCTTCGGCGCCGGCCTCGTCACCGGCCTCGGCGCCGGGCTCGTCGGGCTCCGCGGGATCGTCGGGGTCGTGCTCGGCGGGGTCGTCGTCTTCGTATTCGATCCGCGCGATCGTCGAGCGCGGCACCGTGTCGGTGAGCTGCGGCGTGGTGATCGGCGCGCCCGGGCCCTCGAGCAGGCCGGCGAGGTACGGCGAGAGCACGGCGAGCACGCCGGTCTCGACCATCAGCTCGAACGAGCGCCGCGCGGCGCCGCCGCGCAACAACCGGTGCATCTCCTCGAGCAAGCGCGGCGGTGCGCACTTCGAGATCTCGCTGCGCCAGCGGAGCAGCGCGCGCCAGGTCGCGGGCTCGAACCCGAAGTCGAGGCGGGCGGCGAACTTGATGGCGCGCAGCATCCGCACCGGATCCTCCTGGAACCGGATATCAGGGTCGCCGATGGTGCGGACGAGCTTCGCGTCGAGGTCGGCGAGGCCGCCGACGTGATCGATGACCTCCTCGCGCTCGACGTCGTAGAACAGGCCGTTGATCGTGAAGTCGCGGCGCTTGGCATCCTCGGACTCGGAGCCGAACACGTTGTCGCGCCGGATCAGCAGGTCGTGATCGTCCTCGTCGCGGGGATTCGCTCGAAACGTCGCCGTCTCGATGATCTTTTGGTCGAAGAACACGTGCGCGAGGCGGAACCGGCGTCCGATGATACGCGAGTTGCGGAACGTCGCCTTGATCTCGTTCGGGGTCGCGCTGGTCGCGACGTCGAAGTCCTTCGGCTTGCGGCCGACGAGGAGGTCGCGCACACAACCACCGACGAGGTACGCCTTGTATCCGGCCCGGGTCAGTTTGCGGACCACACGGTCGGCATCGGAGTCGATGGCGGCGCGATCCAATGACGGCATGTCGAGATCGAGCCGTACCATGCTCTGTAAACCGCGTGCAAGTTCGCGCGCCGCCTCGATTTAATGTTGGCTACCCGAGAACTGACTGAGCGCAGACCGAGGGCGACCTCAGGATCGACGACGATCGACCGAATCGGGCATCCGTGGATGTAGCGGGTTTGATCGCGTCGGTGTTCGAGTTCTCGTCGCTGCCCGTCGGGGTGGCGATCGTCGATCTCGATGGGGCCGTGCTCGCCGTGAACCGGCTGGCCACGGCGTGGGGATGGCCGGACCGGGGTAAGTTGTGGGTGACCTCGCCGCAGCTCGAGAGCGCGTGGCCCCGCCTCGCCGGGGAGGGCGGGACGCTCGACCTCGAGGTCGAGCTCCGGTCGCTGCGCCACCAGGTCCGCCTCATCGCGACGTTGCGCGTCTATCAGGGCAGGTCCTTCGTCGTGGCCTGCCTGGTCGACCTCACCGACCACTCCGACTGTACCGAGAAGATCTCGCGGCGCGACTCGAACCAGATCCGGATCGCCGCGAACGAGCGCCTCGAGAGCCTCGGGCTGGTCGCCGGCGGGGTCGCCCACGAGTTCAACAACCAGCTCGTCAGCGTCGTGTCCGAGGCCAGCATGCTGCGCGAGGACGAAGCGCTCGGCCACGAGCCGCGCGAGGCGATCGGCCGGATCGAAGCCGCCGCGCGTCGCATGACGTTGTTGACCAAGCAGCTGCTCGCGTTCGCCGGTCGCGGCCGGTTCGTGACCGCGTTGCTCGACCCCGATCAGCTGCTCGCCGACACCCGCCATCGGCTCACCCGGATGGTGCCGCCAGCGGTCGAGCTGCAGGTCGAGCCGGGGGCGCCCGACATCGCGATCGAAGCCGACCGCGGCCTGGTGCGCCAGGTCATCCTCGATCTGGTCGAGAACTCGATCGACGCCGTGCGCGGCGCCGGCACGATCCGCGTGCACAGCTCGGTCCACGATGGCCACTGGCAGCTCGTGGTCGCCGACGACGGCGTCGGCATGGACTCGGTCACGCTCAACCGCATGTTCGATCCGTTCTTCTCGACCAAGCCGGACCACCGCGGGCTCGGCCTATCGGCCGTGCTCGGCATCATCCGCCGGCTCGGCGGCGACATCACCGCATCGTCGCAGCCCAGCCGCGGCACCACGATCCAGGTCGTGCTCCCGATCGTGCTCGGCGCGCAAGCTCCGCGCCGCCGCACGACCAGCGAGCAGCCGGCGATGGAGAAGCTGACCGGCCTCAAGATCCTCGTCGCCGACGACGAGCCCTCGGTGCGCCAGACCGTCCAGCGCTTCCTGATCCGGCGTTCGGCCGTCCCCGTGGTCGCGTGCGACGGTGCCGAGGCCGAGGTGCTGTTGCGCGCGCAGCACTTCGACGTCGTGCTGCTCGACGTGATGATGCCCAGGAAGACCGGCTACCAGCTGATCGAGGTCGTGCGCGAGACCCAGCCCGGCACGCCCGTGATCCTGATGTCGGGTTACTCCGAGCAGCCCGACAGCGTCGAGCAGCCCGACGCGTTCATCGAGAAGCCGTTCAACGTCGCGTCGCTCGAGGGCACGATCCAGGCCGCGATGCGCGGCGACAGCACCGAGCCGGACTGACGCTAGCGGGAATGCAGGCCGATCTTCCCCCACGGGTCGAAGCGCGGCGGCGTGTTGGCATCGAGGCGGAGCTCGCCGTCGCCGATCAGCGCCTCGTAGCCCTGCGCCATCACCATCACCGTGTACGTCCCGATCGGCACGAGTTGCTTGAGCCGGACCTCGCCCTGCGCGTTGGTCCGGCCCCACGCGATCGCCTGATCATCGAGGCGATTGAGATCGATCGAGCTGGTGCTGATGCCGGGCCGGAGCACCATCACGAGCGCGTCGCGCACCGGCGTCTCGGTCGCGTCGTCGATCACGGTGGTGAAGATCCGCGTGCCCTCGGCCGCCGCTTCGACGCTGGTCGGGGTCAGCGCGACCTCGGTGTGGTTCTCGAGCGGGGTCCAGCCGGCGGTCGCGTACGCGAGCAGCTGGCTCGCGGCCTGGAGCGGACGGACCAGGCCGATCTTGCCGTTGGCGCGGAACGCGGACGCGATGCCGACGAGCCGGCCTTGATCGTCGACCACCGGGCCCCCCGAGCTGCCCGACGAGATCGACGCGCGGGTCGAGATGTAGTCGCGACCGGACGTGCCGTCGGGACCGGTCCAGCCCTCGACCTGGCCCACGGTGAGCGTGAGCCCGCCGCCGCCGCGGTCGGGATAGCCGAGCACCCACAGGCGTTCGCCGATCGTGACATCGCCCTGCGCGACCTCGGGCAGCGTCGCCCAGACCCCGCTGGTCAGCGGATTCCACGCGCGGCCGTCGAGATCGGTGTCGCACTTGATCAGCGCGAGGTCGAGCGAGGGCTGGAGCTTGCTGCGGCTCGGCTTGCCGGCGCACTGGAGCTGCGGGGCAGTGTCCTGATCCGCGAACCGCGCGATGATGAACAGGTCGTGCAACCGGGGCTGCTTCCCGGTGGTGTCCTCGAGCACGTGGTAGTTGGTGAGGATCGAGCCGTCGTGACCCGCGATCACGCCGGAGCCCCCGCCCCGCGCGCGCAGCTTGCCGTCGACGAGATCCGCGACGATCACCATCACGGTCGAATCGAACGCGCGCTCGACCCCCTTGGGATAGGTCCGGGCCTCGAGGCGGGTGGTCTGCGGCACGATCGACATGCCGCTCGCGCTCTGCGTCCGCAGCGAGGGCTCGACGACCTCCTCGATGCGCTGGAGCTCGGCCGGCGTGCCGAACAGCGTGACGACGTAGATCTGGCTGCGGTCGGTGGTCGCCCATTCGATCGCGTGATCGACGCGCGGCTCGTCACCTTGCTCGTCGGCGTGCGCGTAGCGATACGCGGTGCGCAGCCAGTCGTGGCCGTCGATCGAGCGGACCTCGCTCGAGTCCATGCGATAGAGCTCGCCCCACCGGGTGCGGCGTTCGAGCTCGAGCCACATCACGTTGTTCGACCACTTCGGCAGCTCGTCGATCAGCACCTCGATCTTCGCGCGCGCGTCGATCGAGGACGCCAGCTCGACGTGGTAGAGGCCGTGCTCGCCATCGGGAATGCCGGGCGGCGGGCCACCCTCGGGCTCGCGCAGCAGGCGCGGCGCCGGGACCGCGGTCGGCTCCGGGTTGAACCACGCGGTCGAGTGCTCGAACGTGAGCCCGTGCTCGGAGAACGTCATCACCGGCGGCGTGACGAGCGAGGCGTGGACGTGCCCGGCGATGACGATGATCACGAGCGCGAGCAGCAGCACGACGCCGTCGTGACGCTGGTATTGCACCCGCAGCTGGCCGAGGTCGGTCTTCGCGCGCATCCGCAGGCGCGAGATCGCGGCGGCGGCGACCGCGATCGGGTCGAAGTCGTCGAACGGCTGCTCCGGCGCGGGCGGCGCGGCTGCGCTGTCCTCGCGGACCCCGGCGGGCGTGGCGTCGCTGGGGCTGCTCGGCGCGCGGTCGCGCGGCCCGGGCTCGGTCCGCGCACGTGGATGGCGCGGTCCGCTGGGCTCGCCGTCCCGGTCCGCGGCCAGCGCCTTGACGATCCGGTCGCGCGACAGCTTCACCGTCGTCACCGGATCGGCCTCGCCGGTCGGTTCGGTCGGCGCCGCGAGCCCGGACTTCGAGGTCGCGGCGGCGCTCGCTTCGGCCGCCTTCTTCGCGGCGGTCGCGGCCTCGATCGCCGCACCGGCCGCGGCGGCCGTGGCGATCACCGCGCCCGACTCGCTGTCGATATCGATCATCTCGCTGATGATGATCGCGGCGTTCATCGCCGCTTCCGCTGGCGAAGGCAGCACCGGTGGATCGGGCACCACCGGCGCGGTGGCCGCCGCAGGCGCGGCGGGCGCGGTCGCCGCGTCGGTCGCCGCGTCGGTCGCCCGCTTCGGGTCGTCGTCGTCGGTCACGCGCCGTCCTTCTTGAACGGGGAGCGGTCGAGCAGGCGCTGGCTGAACCACCAGATGATCGCGAACACCACCGACGCGCACAACGCGGCATAGAACACGCCGCGCCAGCGCTGCAGCGCGAACCCGCTCTGGATGATCGCGTTCTCGACGAGCGTGAACTGGCCGTTGAGCGCCGCGGCGCCGAGCAGACCGAAGAACAGCAGCGTGCCGCGCACGAGCGCCGGTCGCTGGCTGAACTTCGCCCGGCCCATCACGTAGCCGAGGAAGCCCGCGAACGAGGCGTGGGCGAGCGTCGTGACGACCGCCTGGGCTGCGGCCGTCGACAGGATCACGCGATGGCCTTGCCCCGACAGCCGGTGATAGTTCAGCCAGATCGCGAACCCGGTGCCACACGCCATCATGTAGACGATGCCGTCCATCGGCTCGTCGAACTCGCGCGACGTGTAGATCGTGTAGCGCACGACGGCGTACTTGCAGACCTCCTGGGCGAGGCCCATCACGAACACCGCGTAGATCACGCGGTCGAGCGACCACATGTGGACCCCGTGGACCTCGAGCGCGAGCGGCGGCACGATCTGGTACTGGACGAAATCGGCGAGCGGTGCCGCGACCAGACAGCCGAGCACCGCGACGCCGGCAACCAGCTTTTTGGGCTCGGGTTCGTGGCGATCCATCAGGTAGAAGAACGCGAGCCACAGCACGGCCGGGACGCCGGCGACGACGAACGCGAGCACGGGACCGATATCGACCGGGTGATGCAGACCGACCACGAGCTCCGCGAGCCACGCGACCACGACAAAGCCGACCAGGCCCGCGATCAACAGGAACTTGGTCCCGAGCAAGGCCCGGGCTCGTCGGAGTGACCATCGGGCCCTCTTCACCCGAGAATTCTACGGCACTGATTGATGGCGCGCGCGTAAAGGGCCTTCTAGAATGCGCGCTCCCAGGAAGTCGGGCGCGTAAATGGCCAAAAAGCAAGGTACTGACAGCCAGTTGCTCACGATGCACGAGCTCGCGGTCTATCTGCATCTCGACGAGCAGACCGTGGGGAAGTTGGTCGCAGCGGGCAAGATTCCAGCGCTCCAGGTCGAACGCCAGTGGCGCTTCAAGCGCGAAGCGATCGATGCCTGGATCGAGGAGCAACTGATCGGCGACGACGAGCACTTCGCCGACGTGCCCGACGGCATGAAGCTCCCGATCGAGGACCTGCTGCCCGACAAGGCGATCATCACGAACATGCGCGCGACCACGCCGATCGCGATCATCGAGGAGCTCGCCGCCCGCGCATACACCAACGGCTGGCTCACCGACAAGCCATGGTTCGTCGGCGCGGTCGTCGAGCGCGAGTCGCTGTCGTCGACGGCGATGGAGGGTGGGGTCGCGTTCCTGCACACGCGCGCCAAGGACAAGGGCAAGATCGGCCGGCCGTTCATCATCGTCGGAAGGTCGTGGAGCGGCATCCCGTTCGGCGCGCCGGACGGCAACCCGACCTATCTGTTCTTCTTGCTCGGGCTCAAGTACGACCGGCTCCACCTGCCGATCCTCGGCCGGCTCGCCCGCGCGTTGCGCAACCCGGCCACGATCGCGAAGCTGCGCTCGCTGAGCTCGCCCGACCAGCTCCGTGCGCTGCTCCTCAAGGAAGACGCCTCGATGCGCGACGGCACGATGCCGGAGTTCCAGGCCGAGGCGTTCAAGCCCAAGCTCGATCGCACGCTCCGGTTGCGCGCGATCCGCCGCTTGCAGCTGTCCAAGGCGCCGGCGCCCCCCGAGAAGAAGCCCAAGCGCTCGCGTACGCGGCCCAAGGCGAAGTGATGGCTCGGGGCTAGCGATTTTCCGCCGTCCCCCGGCCGGCGCGCTATGATCCGAACGTGGGGCGGACCGCGCTGTATCAGGACCCCGTACCGTTCAAATCGGTGGTCGCGAAGGTCCAGCTCGAGCACGACGTGCTCGTGGTCGAGATGCCGAATGGCTGGACCCAGCGCCACGTGCTCGACGGGGTGAGCGCGTCGATCGCCGATGGCTTCACGCTCGCGCGCCGCGACGGGGGCCGGATCGAACGCCGGTTCGTGCGGATGTTGCTCCTCGACCACCTGGCGCAGCCGTCCGGCGGCACCGGCTCGAGCGCTCGCTCCGGCGATCGCGGCAGCCGGCACGTCGCGGTGATCACACCGCCAGAGCAGGGGGCGGTCGCGCCCAACGTGGTGCGCGTCCCCGAGGCCCCGCACGATGCCGCGATCGTCGACGCGCCGACCTGGGAGGCGCTCGCCGAGTGGCTGGTCGGCGGTGGCCGGCTCGGGGCGTTGGCGGTCGCGGATCTCGCCCGGCTCGCGTGCATCGCGACGCCCCAGTTCGCCGCGCTGATCGGCGAGGTCGCGGCGCAGCGCGCGCTCGATCTCGTGTGGATCGCGACGTCCCCGTTGCGCGGCATCCACGATCTCGACGAGGCGCTCCAGCCGCTCGTCGATGCCGCGCGTCACTCGACGCGGGCCACCGAGGCGCTGGTCGCGGCGCTCGCGCACGCGGCCGGCGTGACGCGCCGGCGCGGTCGCGTCAAGTAGACACCCGCCGGGTGGGGCGGGTGGCGCGGGTGGCGGGGCGCGGGTGGCGCGGATGATCGGCGCGCAGGCGCGAGCTGGCGCCGGCGATCCTCGCGGGGTAGGTTCGTGTCACTCGTGATGACGCGGTTCGTGCTCGTCTGGATACTGGTCGCCGCGTGCCAGAGCTCGGACGTCTCGCGTCAGGTCGGCGCGCGCTGCGATACCAACGCCGACTGCGACGTCAAGTGCCTGGCCCCGGACGGCGCGTGGCCGGGCGGGTTCTGCACCGTGTTGTGCGACAGCGACGCCAATTGCCCGGCGGACACGCGCTGTATCGAGGACCAGGGCGGGATCTGCGCGTTCACGTGCGCGGGCGATCCGGGCTGCACGTTCCTCGGCGACGGTTACACCTGCCAGCAGGTCGACAGCCACGGCGGTGGCGTCAAGGTGAGCGCATGTCACGGCGGCTGACCCTCGGGCTCGGGCTCGGGTTCGGGGCGGCGCTCGTGATCGCCCCGGCGGTCGCCCGCGCCGATCAGGTCGTCGTGCCGGCCGCGCCGGTCGCCCCTCCCGACATGAGCGATCAAGCGATCGGCGCGAGCCTCGGGGTCGCGACCGGCGGGCGGGTCACCGCCGGTGGGTTGCGCCTCGCGGGGCACTTCCTGTATCAGCTGTCCGATCGCGACTGGTTCGACGGCACCGCCGCCTTCACGTTCGGCGGCGGTGGCGCCGGGTGCTTTCGCGACCGCTCCAACGCGTTCGTGTGCGATCACGGCCTCGCCGCCGGCGACTCGATCGAGCTGCTCGCCGGCGTCCGCCACTTCCTCGGAGGGCAGGACCAGTTCTGGCCGTTCGTGGTCGGCGGCGTCGGCATGCGCGGCGTCGAGTTCTCGGCCGACAGCGTCAACGGGCTCGCGTTCGCGCTGCACGCCGGCGGCGGAATCCGCGCCTCGGTGTCGCCGGGCATCGCCGTCACCGCGCAGGGCGAGCTCGAGCTCGGCTTCGGCGCGTTCAACCACTCGCTCGGGATCGAGCCGCAGCTCGGCGTCGCGATCACCGCGGGTGTCGAGTTCCGGCTGTGACGTGAAGTGGCTCGTCGCGCTCGCGCTGTGTGCGTGCGGTAGCAAGCGGCCACCGGGCTCGACGACGAAGCTCGCGCTCGCGGTCACCGATCGAGGCGCGCCGATCGCCGCGCGCGTGCTGCTGTTCGCCAAGGATCAGCCGATCCATCTCGGCACGATCGACCTGTATGGCCAGCGCCAGGGCGCGACCGCGTGCGCGTACGCACCGGGGGTGATCGGCACGTGGGATGGCATCGTGCTCGCGTTCGGTACGGGCGCGGTCGAGATCGGCGCCGGTGGCCCGTGCTCGCCGCCGTATGGTCGCTACACGGTGTGGGCGTGGCACGGCTTCGACCACGAGATCTGGAAGGGCGAGGTCGATCTGACCGCCGATCGGGGCCGCGTCGCGCTCGCGATCCCACTCGTGCGGGCGTGGACGCAGCCGGCGAACGTGCTCGCCGCCGATCTCCACGTTCACGCACAGGCGTCGAACGACTCCGGCATGCCCGACACCCAGCGCGTGGCCGCGCAGGTCGCGGCCGGGATCCAGGTGATCGGCCTCGCGAACCACAACCACAGCGGCGACGCGTCCGCGGCGATCCACCAGCTCGGGCTCGACGGCGTGGTGTGGTCGATCCCGTCGAACGAGATCACGTCGGAGATGATGCACGCCGGGATCTATCCCGCGACCGCGTCGGCCCCGCCCGCCGATCAGATCGTTCACGCCGATCCGAAGACCCTGCTCGCGATGCTGCGCGCGTTGCCCGAGCACCCGATCATCCAGATCAACCACCCGCGGTTCCGCTACCAGTCGCTGTTCGACACCACCCACTGGGATGGCAAGGCGTGGCCACCGCCGTTCCCGCTCGAGTTCGACGCGATGGAGGTCGTCGCCGGCTACTCCGCCGCGAACGTGCCCGGCGACCGCCGGCTCGACGAGACCCTGCGCGATCTCTACACGCTCTACGATCACGGCCACCCGGTCGCCGCGACCGGCGGCAGCGATACCCACGACTTCAACTGGGTGCTCGACGGCACCGCGCGGACCTACGTCACGCTCGATCGACCCGGCTACGACCGCGACGCGTTCGTCGCGGCGATCCGCGCGCGCCACACGATGGCGAGCTCCGGCCCGTGGCTCGCCGCGACCATCGGCCCGGTCGACCACGGCAAGGTCACGCTGACGATCGACAGCGCCGCGGCGTCGTGGATGCACGTCACGCGGATCCGGGTCCAGGTCGGTCGCGACGAGCAGACCCTGCCGTGGGCGCCGAAGCTCAGCCTCGAGCTCGCGGTGCCCGAGGACACGTTCATCGGGGTCGCCGTCGACGGCGATGACCCACTACCGCTGCCGCTGACCGGCACGTATCAACATGACAAGTGGAAGCACGCCGGCGTCACGCCGTTCGCCGTGATCTCGCCGATCCTCGTCGACGCCGACGGCGATCACCGGTGGAAGCGCGGCGATGCCGATCTCGCGATGCCGTAGCGTCCCCTACTTGGTGACGCCCTTCGGGAGCAGCACCCAGTACCGCCCGGGTCCGCCCATCCGGCCGCCGAGCTCCTCGGCCGCGCGGTCGTCGCCCCAGTAGATGTCGCCACGCACGGCGCCCATGATGCCGGCGCCGGTGTCCTGCGCGATCAACAGGTGCTGCCACGGCGCGGTCGTGCCGAGCTTGCCGACCACCGGCACGCGGGTCTCGACGAACACCGGGGTCGACATCGCGATGAACGCGCGGTCGACGGCCATCGAGCGCTGCGCGGTGAGGATCACCTTCTGCGATCCGACCGCGCCGGGGAGCTTGCTCTCCTTGAAGAACACGTACGAGGCGTCGTCGTCGACGATCTCGTCGAACCGCCCCGGGTGATCGACGAACCACTTGCGGATCCCCTGCATCGTGCCGCTGCCCGGCTTCGCGAGCGCGCCCTTGCGCTTGAGCGCTCCACCGACCCCCACGTACGCGCGCCCGTTCTTGCCCGCGAACTCGAGCCACGCGACGCTGCCGTCGTCGAGCCTGGCCTTCGCCGAGCCCTCGATCTGGGCGAACAGCACGTCGACCGGATCGTCGGCATACATCAACTCCAGGTGCTCGGCCGCGAGCGCACCCTTGCGGATCTCGCTGCGCGTGTAGAACGGCTCGAGCTCGCCGTCCTTGGTCAACCGGCCCCACAGGTGGCGGCCGTGGCCGTCGCGCACGAACGTGCCGAGGTCCATCATCACGAGGTCGGACGGCCGTCCGAGCACCGGGATCTGGAACTTGCCGTGCCTCGTGCGCGAGGCGTGGATCTCCTGGACGTCGAAGCCGGTCAGCTTGCCGTTCGGTCCGGTCTTGCCGGCCGCGACGAACGGCGCGAACTCGGTCTCGAAGAACGCGCGTGCGGCGGCATCGTCGCCGGGATGGAGCTTCGCGGCCTCGGCGCACGCGTGCCGCCATTGCTTCGCGACGCCGCCGTGGCCATCGACGCCGACCGGATCGCCGTCCGCGAGCTCGCCGAGCTTCGCGCACGAGCTCAAGAACGACGGCACCGCCTCGGACAGCTTGTCGGCGGTCCAGCCCGGCAGGTCCGCGAACTTCGCCTTGGTCAGCGTCATCGCGTCGTGGCCGGGCGCGGGGCCCTCGAGCTGGTCGTCCTTGCACGGATCCGCGAACGAGCTCGTGCAGGCGAAGATCCCGAAAACGACAAAGGCCGCGCGCATCATCCCTGACGATGACAACGCGCGGCCCGAAGGGCAAATTGCTGGATCTTCTTACATCACGACGATCGGGCGGTCGAACACCTCGACCCAGTTCTCGCCGGTCGGCTGATCGATCACCCAGGTCGACATCACGAGGTTCGTGGGGTCCAGCGCATCCGAGGCGAAGAACCCGTACGCGCCCGGCCACGGCTGGGTCGCGCCCGCGATCGACTCGTGGGTCCAGGTCCCGTCGTCGGCGCGGTGGGCGAGCAGCAGCTCCTGCGTCGTCGAATCCTGGTACACGACCATCGGGACGCCGTTGCCGAGCACGAGGCCGGCGTCGTCGCCGACGAAGTGATATTCGGGCTTGGGCAGGCCATCGACCGTGGTGCCGACGATGCGGTAGCCGTCGTCGATGATCTCCGGCGTGCCACCCTCGACGATGTACTTGAGGTCATCGGTCGTCGCCGAGACGTAGGCGACGCGGACCTTGCCGTCGTCGCCGACCTGGACCGAGGGCGACCAGCCGACATCGATCCCGTTCGAGCCATCGAGCGTGATCGCGGTGTCGAACGACGCCGCGGCCATGTTGTACTTCGCGACCTTGAGGTCGCCGTTCGCCCGATCGTAGTACGTGATCACCGGCGCGTCGGTCGCCTTGTCGCGTGACGAATCGATGAACAGGCCGAGCCCCTCCGGCAGCGGATAGATGTTCGGGTTGTTCGGATCGTCCGGCGGCAGCGTGGTCTGGTCGACGACCAAGACCGTCCAGTCGTTCGGACCAGTCGGCGCGGCGCTGCTCGGGGTCGCGTAGTGGACCTCGGCGTGGGTCATCCCGTCGTTGCCGGTCAGGTGCGCGAGGTACGCGATGCACGGCTTACCGGTCGCATCGAGCGTCAGCGACGTGTACATGCCGACCGAGTTGGTCACCGTGCCCTGGTCGCCGGCGGCGACGGCGAGCTCGACGTCCGTCTTGGTCCAGGTCCCATCGAGGCCGCGCACCGCGAGCCGCAGCGCGCCGCGATCGACGTCGTAGTACGACACGAACACCGTGCCGTCCTCGGCGACCGCGATGCTCGTGTACATGCCGACATCCGGACCATCGTCCTCGATGCCGCCGCGGATCTTCGAGCCGGGCACGGTCACCGGGCCATCCGGCACGCCATCGACCCACTCCCACGCCTCGTCGGGGATCCGGCCGCCCGTCGCCTGCGCGACGACCAGGTCGCCGTGCGATTGCGCGTACGCCGACACCCACGTGGTGCCCGCCGAGTTGACGCCGACGTCGCTGTACGGGCCGATCCGGCCCGCGGGGATGTCATCCGAGCACACGCACGTGTTGTCGAGGCAGAACGGCAGCTGGCCCTTCGGGCACTCGGTGCAGTCATCGGAGGTCTCGCACGCGGTGGTCTTCTTGCCGCAATCGCAGCCCGGCTGCATCGACGCGACGACCGAGGCACCGACCCAGATGCCAACCGTCGTCAGGATCCGCGTCGTCCTCGCACCCGGGCGCAGGCTAAAAACTCGGCGGCCCGACTTCCTGCGCTTGCGCAACAGGCCGAAGCCGACGATGCCGAACAGCACGAAGCTGCCGGTGCCCGGCGTGCCGGTGGCCTGACAGGTACAGCCCTGCGCGCCCGATTGGCCGTGGAACGGCGCGACCAGCGCGATCGAGACGTTGCCGGTTTCGTCGCGCGCGAACATCGCGACATCGCCGCCGATCGCGAGCTTGTCGTACGCCGCGTGCGTGAGCTTCGCGTCGCTCGCGAGCACCCAGTTCGAGCGCGGCTTGTCCTCGCCCGGGCGGCCGAACGCGACCTGGACGTCGTTCTCGCTCACGACATCCCACACCGGAACGACGAAGTCATCGCCATCCCACGCGGCCTTGTCGGCGAGGATCTTCGGACCGACCGAGTCGATCGTGACCGGGAACTCGGTCACCTCGGACGCGGTGTGCATGTCGCCCTTGACGCGCGACTGCAGGCCGATCGTGAACTTGCCCTGCCACGCGAACGCGCGGTCGGCGATCACGAGCGGGCTGGCCGACGTGTACGGGTGCCACATGCCGCCGTTGAAGTTCCAGCTCCACTCGAGCTCGCGGCCCGAGCCATCGGTGCGGTCGACATCGAACGTGACCTGCGGCAGCTGGCCGTCCTTGGCGCCCGCGAGCGCGGCGGCCACGACCTCGGGCGCCGGCGTCGCGACCTTCAGGAGCCGCGCGGTGCCCGTCGATTGCGGTGCCATCGCGCCGACCGCGGCGTCCATCTTCGCGACCGCCTCGGCCGCGAACGGATCCTTCGCCGCGAGCTGGCGGGCCATGAAGCCCGCGCCGAGCGTCGCGTCGAGGGCGATGAAGTCATCCTGCGCCGTCGTCACGTGTGCGATCGACGGGTTGTTGAGCGTGAAGCCCGCGAACGACGGCACCGTGATCGGCGCGATGTTGCCGAGCAGCGGCGTCACGAGGTCGAACACCGACGGCAGCACCATCGCGAGGTGATCCGGCGTCTCCTTGACGAAGTCGCTGTTGAGCACGCTGACCGTGACGTTGTGCGACGAGATGCCGACCAGCGACGGCTTGATCGTCGCCGGCATGTTCGGCAGCTGCTCGAACTCGAGGTTGACGCCGACGTTCATCGATAGATCCATCGTGAACGCGCGGACGTAGCGCTCGTAGAGGAACGCGTAGAAGTCGACCTCGAGGTGCGAGATGTTGATCGTGATCGCGGGTGACGCGACCGTGTTGTCGCCGATGTCGAACGTGAGCTCGCGCTGCGGCCGGGTGACCAGCAGCAGCGGATCGTTGCCCTGAGCGCTCTCGAGATCGGCCAGCGACGGCACCAGGATGCCGACCGTGCCGACGTTGAGCTGCTTGATCAGGCTGGTCCCGACGCCGAGGCACAGCGCGCCGGAGGTCACGAGGTGGTGACCGAGCTGGTCGAGCATCGTCTTGGACAGGCCCATCTTGATGTCGGGCACGTTGGGGCCGGTCTCACCGGCGCCGTTGAAGTCGTTCGCGACCGCGAGCGAGAACGCCTTGGCCGGGTTGGTCAACGCGCTGCGGCCGATCTGCGGCAACGAGTGGGGCGCCGCCGCGAAGTCTGGGATCGGCAGCGGCGGCACGCACGTGTTCGGCTCGCTGACGAACGGCACGCCGTCCGCGCGGGTCCCGGTGCGGGTCGTCGGATCGATGTCCGAGTTGATGCCCGTGATGATGCCGAGCGACAGGCCGTTGCCGACCAGGTTCGCGTAACCACCGGGGACCACGCGGGTCTCCATCAGCGCCGTCGTGCCGGGCGAGATGCCCGCGACGAGCGTGCCGATGTTCGTGATGCTCGCGATGCCGAGCGGGCTCGGCAAGAAGCCCTGGATCAGGTTGTTCACGGTCGGCGTCAGCAGCTGGACGATGAACTGACCGATGAACGAATCGAGGATGGTCGACACCAGGTTGCCGATGCTCGACACCGGGCCGCAGCCGCTGAAGTCGAG